>JAKATH010000079.1 GCA_021828055.1 Actinomycetes bacterium | reverse complement strand
ACTGCCCAGGACCACCTGGCGAAGCTCCGGGAGCTCGAGTCCCTCGGCGTCTCGCAGTTCGCGCTCTACCTCATGCACGACGCGCAAGACGCTACTCTCGCCGCCTACGGCGAGCTCGTCGTGCCGGAGCTCTCCGAGAAGAGGTAGCTGGCTTCGCCTGGATGCGGCCGGCGGTCAGAGCGCCGAGAGCGCCTCGTCGAGGCGAGTGGCGAGCTCCTCGCCGTCGGCCTCGGCGAAGACGAGCGGCGGGCGGATCTTGAGGACGTTCGACGCAGGCCCCGTCGTCCCGATGAGCACGCCGAGGCGGCGCATGGCGTTCACCACACGGTGGGCCCGATCCGGGTCTGGCGCACCGTCGCCGTCGACGATCTCGATGCCGAGCAGGAGCCCCCAGCCTCGGACGGCGCCCGCGGCGTCATGTCGTGCGGAGACCTCGCCCACGAGGTGCCGGAGACGGGCGCCCGAGGCGGCCGCACGCTCGACGAGGCGCTCCTCTTCGACCACGCGCAGCACGGCGAGCGCGGCAGCGCACGCCAGCGTGTTGCCGCCGAACGTGCTGAAGTAGCCGGTCGACTCGACGAAGGGGTCGACGAGGTCCGCAGCTCCGAGCACTGCCGCGACGGGGAAGCCGTTGCCCATGGGCTTTCCGAGCGTGAGCAGGTCGGGCTCGATGCCCGAGGCCGTGACGCTCCAGAGGCTCACCCCGGTGCGCCCGTAGCCGGCCTGAACTTCGTCGCCGACGAAGATCCCGCCAGCAGCCCGCGTGCTCGAGACCGCGTCGGCGAGCCAGGCGGGCGCGGGGCCGAGGATCCCGTCGCTCGTGAACGCGGGGTCGGCGTACAAGGCGGCGGGCGGGTGACCGGCCGACTCCAAGCCGCGCAGCGCGTCGTCAGCCCCGCCCGGCTCCCCCGGGGGCGGCAGCAGGCCGACGTTGGCAGGCGCGAATTCGGCAGGCCATTCCTCCGGGGAGAGGTCGGCGGTCGCCTCGGTCACGCCGTGATAGGCGAAGCGCGTCACCAGCGCTCCGTCGTGGCCGGTCGCGAGACGAGCGATCCTCCAGGCGATGTCGTTCGCCTCGCTGCCGGAGTTCACGAAGAGGACCCGTCTCAAGCCCTTCGGTGCGCGCTGGAGCAGCTGCTCGGCCAGCTCGACGCTCGACTCGTGCAAGTAACGGGTGTTCGTCACGAGGAGCCGGCTCTGCGCGGCGATGGAGGCGGCGACGACGGGATGGCTGTGGCCGGCGACCGGGACGTTGTTGTAGGCGTCGAGATAGCGCCGACCCTCCGAGTCGAAGAGATGGACGCCCTTGCCGCGCACGAGGTGGAGGGGTTCTTCGTAGCTGAGGTCCAGGGCGCCGAGCGCCCGCACCCGGGCACCGCGGAGCTCGCTCGTCGGGCGGGTCCGATACGGGAGCACGCTCGGCGAGGCTCCCGACGCGCGGCGCGCAGCCTCGGTGAGGGGTTCGGCCAATGCAGCGATGCCCTCGCTCTCGACGCGCCGGAGGAGCGCAAGCGACGCGTCGGCGAGCTCCTCGGCGTGCCGGTGGTAGAGCCGCCGCCACGTCGTGACGACGACGTCGGTGGCCGCCCGCGCGGCGACCAGGTCCGCGACCAGCGCGACCTCCTCGTCTTCGAGCGGCGTCACTTCGCAGTAGCCGGCGACCATCGGCGTCACCGCCTCGAAGCCGTCGTCACGGCCGACGAGCACCTCGGCAAGCGCGACGGCGAGGTCGCAGACGAGCGCGGTATGGGTCATGTCCCCGAAGTCGGTGATGCCGACGATCCGCTTCTCTGCGTCGACGAGGACATTGTGAGGGTTCATGTCGTTGTGGACGACCTGGGCACGCAGCGCCTCGAAGCGCGGGGCGACGAACGTGTCGAACCGGTCGATCACCGGCTCGACGAACCGTCTCGTCTCCGGGTCGAGCAGGTGGAGGCGGTCGCGCAGCGAGCTGGTGTGCCGGACGTCCCACTGGATCCGGTACCCGGCCGCCGGGTGGAAGAAGCCGCGCAGCGCCCGTCCCAGTCGGGCCGTGACCCGCCCCCAGTCGTGCAGCGCGGAGGCGTCGAGGGCTCCGGTGTCGGGGTGGGCGCCCTCGAGGAAGGTGAGGACCTGGACGTCCGAGATGCGGCCGTCGCCGCCCGCGATCGCGGCACGGACCGCCCCGGCGGGCGTGCGCACCACGTCGGGGATGGGGAGACCGGGGTCGACCCGCCGGACGTGCGCCATCGCCAGCGTCCGCATCTCGACCACGTCGCCCGAGTCCTCCGGGTGGTGGACTTTGAGGACGTAGCGGCGCCCGTCCGTGGCGTCCACGCGGAAGTTCAGGTCACGTTCGCCGTGCAGCTCGGTCAGCTCGCCGGAGATCCCGTAGACGTCGGCGAGCAACGCCTCGGCCAGCTCCGCTGCGACCTCGGGGCGCGGTGAAAGGAGCGGGTCGGGCACGGGCTCCATCCTTGCAGGAGGGACGCTGCGGACGTCAGCTCACCCCCGTCCCCCCGTGACGAGCGGGCGTTCACCGGCCGAGAGCGCGCTGACCGGCGAGCTCGGGCGCAGGCTCGAGAGACGTCCCCGAGATCCTGGGCTCATCGGCGCAGCCCTTGGCCCTTCGAGACTTGTCCGGCCTCTTCGATGAGCGCCGCTGCCCGCTCCACGCCACGCCGGGCGCGGATCGCCTGGCCGAGCCGGGCCGCCCGGGTGCGCTGCGCTTCGTCGGCGAGCATCCCGTCCACCGCAGAGATCAAGTCGTCGTCGCGCTGCGCGTACGCCGAGAGGCGTCGACCGAAGCCCGTCTCGGCCAGCCTCTGCGCGTTGTCGTGCTGGTCCCAGAAGAGTGGAAGGGCGACCATGGGCTTGCCGAAGTGGAGGGACTCGGTCGTCGTGTTGTTCCCGCCGTGCGTGATGACGAGGTCGACGAGCGGCAGCACCTTGGTCTGGGGCACCTGTGACGCGCCCCACATGTTGTCGGGGAGCTCGTAGGAGCCTGCGAGCGGGCCCTTGCTCACGATGTAGCGATGGGGCGTGCGGGAGAGGGCGGCGACGAGTCGCTCCATCAGCGCCACGTCCGCCGATCCGAGCGATCCGAGCGAGAGATAGACGAGCGCGCCCCCCGGCCGCTCGACGAACTCCGAGAGCGACGGTGTCAAGCTCCCCTCGGTCTCGCGGACACAGGACTCCAGACGGTGCCATCTGCCGCCGCTCGGAGGAAGGCCCGGGTAATCGGCGACCTCGGGATAGACGTAGAGGTTCAGGAAGTCGGACTCGTGGATGAATTCGAGGTCGGGCAGCCCGGGCGCCCCGCACGAGCGCACCCACTCGTCGAACTCGCACCAGAGGTCCCGGTGCAAGCGCTCGTACTCTCCCCGAAACGCCGGCCAGCGGTCGTCGCCGTCCACCGGATAGCCCGAGTACTTCGGCGGGAGCTCTGCACCACCGAGCTCGAGCGGGTTGCACGAGACGATCCGGACGAAGGGAGCCCCAGCCGTGAGGAGCGCCGGGAACGCACAGACGTTGTCCTCGACGACGACGTCGGGGCGTTGCCGGTCGATCACCTCTTCGAGCTGGCCCTGGGCGAAGCGAGCTCCCTCGCAGAGCGCCTGCCAGGTGGGGAGGATGAAGTGCTCGAGCTGATCGAACGTCGAGAGCCTGAAGGCGGACGCCGTCTCCGTCACGAAGTCCGTCCAGAACTGCCCGGCGTCGACCGATGGGTCGATGCTCGCACCGGAGGTCCCCGAGCCCGCGCCGCCCGGGCCGGGTGTCTGGGCGGGTGGTGCGAGCTCCACGAGGTCTTCCTCGAACCCCAAGAGCTCGAGCCTCCCTCGCCACGACGCCTCCGAGGCGAAGACGACGCGATGACCGCGGCAGCGGAGCGCCGCGCCGATGCCGATGCAGTTGTTCGTGGGGCCGTAGGCGCTCTCGGGCATGAAGAGGACGGTCAAGGAGCGCGACATGGGTGGAACGTAGTTCGTCGCCGTGCGCAGCGAGCGAAGACACCTCGTGGTGGTGCAAGTGGGGGAAAATGAGCGGCGTGCGAGACGAGCACCCAGCGGACACGCTCGGAATGCAGCCCGACGAGATGCGCCGCCTCGCCCACTGGGTCGTGGACAGCGTGCTCGACCACTTCGAGCACGGTCCGCTGCGGCCGGTGATCGCCGCGCGGTCTCCCGACGAGCTCATGGGAGCCCTCGGAGGGCCGGTTCCAGAGGAGCCGGGCGACCCTCTCGCCGCGATGTCCTGCCTCGTCGACGTCGCGCTCGCCCACATGCAGCACGGGGACCATCCCCGGTACTTCGCCCGGGTGCCGGGGCCGTCCTCGTTCGCAGCCGTCCTCGGCGAGTGGCTGGCGACCGGGTTCAACGCGATCGCCGCCTCCTGGGCGGGTGGCGCCGGCCCGACGGCCGTCGAGCTCGTGGTGCTCGACTGGCTGCGGTCGCTCCTCGGGATGCCAGAGGGGACGGAGGGCGTGCTCACGAGCGGGGGGTCGCTCGCCAACATGACCGGGCTCCTGGTCGCGCGCCACGTCAGTGGTCCCGGCGTGGTCTACCTGTCCGACCAGACGCATGCGTCGATCCGGCGGGACCTGGTGGCGGCGGGCGTTCCGCCGGAGCACCTGCGCGTGCTCGAGACCGACGACCGGTACCGCATGCCGGTCGAGGCCGTGGCAGCGGCGGTCGAAGCAGACCGTCGAGAGGGGCGCCGCCCGACCGTCGTCGTCGCGACCGCAGGAACCACCAACACCGGCGCGGTCGACCCGCTCCCCGAGCTGGCGGACCTGTGCCGATCGGAGCGGCTGTGGCTGCACGTCGACGGCGCCTACGGCGCGCCTGGCGCCCTGTGCGAGAGAGGCCGGTCACTGCTCGCAGGCATCGAGCTGGCGGACTCCCTCGTCTTGGATCCGCACAAGTGGCTCTTCCAGCCGTACGACGTCGGCGCGTTGCTGGTCCGCCACCCCGGCGCGCTGGAGAGCACGTTCGGAATGTCGGCGGAGTACCTCGTGAACGCCACGGCCGAGCCTGGTGAGGTCGATCTGCGCGACCGGGGCCTCGAGCTGAGCAGGCGGGCACGGGCGATCAAGGTGTGGCTCACCTTCCGCGTCTACGGCGTGGGGAGGATCCGTGCGGCGATCGAGCGTGGTATCGAGCTCGCCGAGCACGCGGAACGGGTGCTCGCAGACGACAGGCGATGGCGCGTCGTGACGCCTGCGCAGCTGGGGATCGTGACGTTCGCGCGCACGGGCACCGGCCACGAGGACCATGCCCCCGCGGCAGCGCGGGTCAACCGCGACGGGTTCGCGGCGGTGACCAGCACGACGCTGCGCGACCGGTCCGTCCTGCGGCTGTGCACGATCAACCCGCGCACCACCGAGTCGGACATCGAGGCGACCATCGAACGTCTCGCCGATCCCGTGTGAGCCCGAGAACGCGTAAGTCGCGCACGGCGTGTTCGACCCGATGGCGGTGACCCGATGGCGGTGACCCGATGGCGGTGACCCGATGACGGGAGGGGTTCGTCGACCTCGTACGGCCCGCTCCGCGCCTCGACGTGGGACCCGGCCGATGACCCGTCGGATCGGGATCCTGCATCCCGGCGAGATGGGCGCCGCCGGCGTGAAGACCTCCGGCGCGCACCGACGGCGGGGGACGTGGCCGGTCGCAAGCCAAGATGGTGCCATGACCGGTTTTCGATCCGAGACGACGGCCGCCATCTCCGCGGTCCGAGAAGCCCTGCACATCGCCGCGCTGGGGACCGGTGAGGTCCATGCAAAGGCCGGCCGGGACGTGGTGACCGACACCGACGTCGCGGTCGAAGACCGTGTCCGGCATTTGCTCGCCGGCGCCAGTTCGTGGCCGGTCATCGGGGAGGAGCGGGGGGGCGACGTGCCCGACGCCACGCCGTACTGGCTCGTCGACCCCATCTGCGGCACCCGGAACTTCGCGTCGGGGATCCCGCTCTTCGCCGTCAACGTCGCGCTGGTCGAGGGCGGCAGGGTCGCGGTGTCGGTGGTCGGGGACGGGTCGAACGGCGACGTCCTGGCGGCCGAGCTGGGCAGCGGCGCGTGGAGGGCGCGTGAGGACGGGTCGGAGCCGCTTGCTCCCTCCGCCTCGAGCCTGATCGTGGATCTCGGCGCGTGGCCCAGTGCGGCACCGGCACGCGACCAGGCGGCTCGGGACGCGGCGGAGGCGATCAGATCGGATCGCTGGGACGTGCGGTGCTTTGCGACCACCCTGTCCTTGGCGTACGTGGCGACCGGTCAGATCGCCGGCTGCGCGCTGTTCGCCACTCCGGGCCTGGTCCACGTCGCGGCAGGCTCCCTGCTCGTCGCCGAGGCGGGAGGACGCGTGACGGACGCGGCCGGCGAACCGTGGACCCTCCACGCGTCGTCGCTCGTCTGCGCCGCCGACGAGCACTTCCACGAGGAGGTACTGGGGCTCGTCCGCGGCGGCCCTCGATGACGCGCAGCCGCCCTGCGATGTCAGCGACCGCGCCGCCGCACCCGGCGGACATGAGCCCGCGGCGCTCGCGTTGGGTGAGCGGCCACGGGCCCGCGGCGGACCTCGTCAGACCCGTGCGGTGTCCCGCCGGTAGACGACGACGGCCAGACGTGCCAGCGCGACGCCCCAGACGGCGATGACGATCCACGCCTCAGCAGGCGGCCATCCGCCACCGAACGCCACCACCCGCCCCGACTGCACCAGCCAGTAGGACGGGACGCACTTGACCACGTCGACGAAGTAGCGACCCTGGGACAGCGGCCCCCACGCGCCGCTCAAGAGCGCGAAGAGCGTCGTCACGCCTCCCACCGCCGGGCCCAGGGAGTCCGGCTTGAGCAGGTGGCCCGCAAGGATGCCGAGCAGCGTGAAGGGCACGAGCCCGACGATCAGGAGCAGCGTCATGATCGCCCATTGGCGGGCGTCGAGCCGAACGCCCAACGTCGACCCCGCCACGTACATGAGGACGATCGTGACGAGCGCCATCAGGTAGCCCGAGAGCACCTTCGCCGCGAAGTAGGTGCTCGTCCGCAGGGGCGTGATGCGCAGCTGGCGAGTCCAGCCCAACTGGCGTTCAGTCGCGATGCGCGCGCCCGAGGAGATGACGGCGATCATCGCTCCGAATGCCACCATCCCCGTCATCAAGTAGAGGGGCAGCCCGACCTCCTCCACCGTCGCGTGGCGGTTCGCCCCGGCGATAGCGAAGTAGATGATGAGCGGGAACGCGAGGGAGAAGACGAAGAACCGGCGGTTCCGGAACGTGCGCACCACCTCGCAGCGGAGATAGGTGGCATAGCTCATCGGTACGGAACCTCCGCGTTGTCCTCGCCCACGAGCCGCAGGAAGGCCTCCTCCAGCCCTGCACCGAGCACCTCGATGTCTCGAGCGGCCGGGTACGCCGCAAGCAATGCCCTCAGCGCGGTGTCCGAATCGGTGCAGGTGAGGACGACCGCCTCTCCCCGCCGCTCGGTGCTCGTCACCCCGACGAGCGCGTCGAGGGCGTCCAAGCTTGCCCCTGGGAGGGTCGCCCGGATGGTCCGTCCGCCGACCTTCGCCTTGATCTCGGTGGCCGGCCCGTCCGCGATGATGCGGCCCCGGGCCATGAGCACGATCCGGTCGGCGTAGGCATCCGCCTCCTCCAGGTAGTGCGTCGCGAAGACCACGGTCTTTCCGAGTTTGGCGATCGAGCGCATCGCCGACCAGAAGTCGCGGCGAGCCTCGACGTCCAGGGCGGCGGTCGGCTCGTCGAGCACCAGCAGGTCCGGATTGGCCACCAGAGCGAGGGCGAAGCGCACTCGCTGGGTCTGCCCGCCTGAGAGGTTGGTGGTGCGCTGGGCGGCGAACCCCTGGGCGCCGGTCGCCTCGAGCACGTCGCCGACGATGAGCGGGTTCGGGTAGAGGGAGGCGACGACCTCCACGAGCTCGCGGACCGAGAGGTACTCGAGGAGGGAGCCGGTCTGCAGCATCCCCCCGACCTTCCCCGATCCCACTGCCTCGGCCGGGGAGAGGCCGAAGACGGTCACCTTCCCCGCGTCCGGACGCGCGAGCCCGAGCATCATGTCGATCGTCGTGGACTTGCCTGCCCCGTTGGGGCCGAGGAGCGCGACCGTCTCGCCGGGGGAGATCGTGACGTCGATGCCGCGGACGGCCTCTACGGGTCCGTAGGACTTCCTCAGGCCTGCGAGCACGACGCCCTCCCGCTGCATGCTGTCGTCCGGGCTGCCGGTCATGCCAAGAGAATGGCATCTGTAAGCACCCCTCGGGAGTGTCGTCCGCCGCGACTCGGCCGCGACGAATGTCACCGCCGGCGGGCGCCGCCTCGTGTCACCGCCGGCGGGCGCCGCCTCGTGTCACCGCCGCCGGGCGCCGCCTCAGTGGTCGGGAGCGACGTCGACCGAGACCTTGACCCCGGCGTGGTCGCGCGCTGCCTCCATCGCGTCTTGGAGCTGCTCGAGGGGATAGCGCGGCTCGAGCAGGTGACCGACCTCGACCGCGCCGCTGGCGATGAGCTCGACCGAGTCCCGAAACGCCCGCAGTCCCGGCTCGATCTGCGCGCCGCCGGCCATCTCGATCGTCGCGCCCCTGCGAAAGGCGGCGGCGAGCGGGAACGGCACGAGGCCGGCGCGCTCGGGGAGCCCGAAGAACCCGACGCGGCCCTGGTAGCGGACGGCGTCGACGCACGCGGTCCGGCACTCGTCGGGACCGGCCGCCTCGATCACGAGGTCGGCGCCCTCGCCACGGGTCGCAGCAGCGACGGCCTCTGGGAAGGGCTCGGACGTCGCGTCGACGAGCACGTCGGCGCCGAGCTCAGCCGCGACCTGGAGGCGTCTCGGGTCGCGGTCGGCGACGACGGTGCGCGAGAAGCCGGCACGCTGCGCCAGCTGGAGGAGGAACAGGCCCGCCGAGCCGGCGCCCAAGATCGCGACGGCGAGCCCAGCCGCCGGCCGGCCGTCGGGCCAGTAGCGGCGGAACGCGTACAGCGCCGTTCCGAGCTGCTGGGCCATGAGGAGCCGGTCGGGGTCGCCGCCCGCCGGCAACGGCACCAGGAACTGCTCGCCGACGGCCTGCAGCTCGGCGTAGCAGCCGCCGCCCGCCGGCAACGGCACCGTGAGCACCCTGTCGCCGGCGTGGAAGCGCCCAGACCCCGACTCCACGACCGTGCCGACCCCCTCGTGGCCGGGGAAGCCGGCTGGCGCCGGGAAGCTCTCCTCGTAGGTCCCCTCGAAGACCTTGTGCAGGTCACTGCCGCAGATCGAAGCCGCGTGGGTGCGCACGAGGACCTCACCGGGGCGCGCGGCAGGGTCCGGCGCGTCGACGACGACGAACCGTCCCGGCTCGACCATCTGGCCGGCGCGCACGCCGGCCCTCGGCCTCAGCCGCGCCTCGAGGCGGGCACGCCCGCCTCGAGGCCCATCATCGACTTCACCGCCTCGGCCACCGCGGCGCCGGGCGTGACGAAGCCCCGGTTCGCTGCGAAGTGGTCGGCGTCTTGCTCGACGAATTGCTCGGCCGAGCCGCCGAGGGCGCAGATGGCCTCGGCGAGACGGACGGCGTCGCGTCGCGCGTGCGGGAAGTCGCAATCACCGGCGACCGTGATCGTGTGGGCCGGCAGGTGCTCGATCCCGGCGCACAGATCGGCCACGTACCGGGGTGAGGAGCGGTCCACCACCTCTTCGGGCTGCCGGCCGAGGTCGTACGTCCCGCTGATGAGGACGAGGCCCTTCACGAGGTCGGGATCGAGACCCGGGCTCCGGTGGAGCCCGACCTGGGCGGCGAGCACGGCCCCCGCCGAGTGGCCTGAGAGGTGGATCCGCTCGGGGTCCCCGCCCCGGTGGCGGACCTCGTCGCGCACCGCGACGAGGCCCCGCTCGACGTCGGCTGCGCTCTCGGGGAACCGCGCGTCGGGGACGAGGCGGTAGTCCATGGCGACGAAGATCCCGCCCGCCTGAAGGTACGGGAGCCCGTGGTCGCCGACCCCGCCGGCCTCGCCGGTGTGGAACCCGCCACCGTGGAGGAACACGATCACAGGCCCGGCCGCCTCCGCCCGGGGCAGGTACAGGTCGTAGGTGTGGCGCGGGGCGGGGCCGTACGCCACGCCGAGCAGGTGGGGGTACGCCGCGCGCACCGCGGCCGTCCTCGTGACCATCGCCCCCCGCGCCCGGGCCACGGCTTGCTGCGCCGCCCCCTCGGGCTGCGCCCCGCTCGTCACGCCGCTCATCGCGCGCCTCCTGGTGGTCGCTCCAGCACTTTCTAGCGGGAGCGGGCAGGTCCCGTCTCGGGGCTCGCACCGCCGTGCGGCCGGTCAGAGGTCAGCGCGAGGCGGCACGGTGCTGCCCGACCAACAGGTACCCGCCGCCGCCCGGGCTCGCCACAATTGCGAAGAATGGTTCTCCATCTCAGTGCTGTAGGGGTGGCTGACCTGGGGATCCCTTCCGCCAGGGTCGGTCGAGGGGCGGCCCGGCGAGGCTGTCGCACCGCACTCGCTTGTCGGGCGGAGGAACGGGCAT
>JAKATH010000078.1 GCA_021828055.1 Actinomycetes bacterium | reverse complement strand
CCCCACGGTCCAACGCCAGACTCAAAGCGCGCTCGCGGCTGCAAGTAGGTTTCGGCGACCACACCCGGCGGCCGCACGCCAGCATTTCATGCCTTGCAGGTGACCGCCCAGGTCATGGGGACTCAAACGATGTCAGGGTGGCCCTGTGTCAGGAGGTCTGGATTCCGGCGTTGGGACCCCGTCAGCGAGGAGGAAACGCTGTCCCGTTTGACCAAGCATCTCATGCGCGTCGTCGGGCTCCCCTTGAACAGACACCCTCTGGACTGGAGGCATGGCTGTGACGCAGCTTCAGAGGAGGCACCATGACAACAGCGGTCATCACTGCGGCGCTCACGGGTCCCATCGCCACCAAGGAGGACAACCCGAATCTTCCCACGACGCCTCAGCAGATCGCGGCCTCCGCTCACGAAGCATATGAGTCTGGAGCTGCCGTCGTCCACGTGCATTTGCGTGACGATGCGGGGCGACCAACTGCCAACCTCGACATTGCCAAGCAGACCGTCGAGTTGATCGAGGAGACGTGCCCGGTTCTGATCCAGCTGTCGACGGGAGTGGGGCTCTCGGTTCCCTTCGAGGAGCGCGAGAAGCTCGTAGAGGCTAGACCACGCATGGCTTCGCTCAATCCTTGTTCGATGTCGTTCGCGGATGGAGAATTCCACAACCCACCCTCAGGCGTGCGCCGACTCGCCGCGCGAATGCGCGAACTCGGCGTGAAGGCGGAGCTCGAGATCTACGACACCGGCCACCTCGACGTCGCTCTTCAACTCGTGAAGGAGGACCTTGTCGACAGTCCGTTGTGCTTCTCCATCGTCATGGGCGTGCTGGGGGGCATGCCAGCAACGCCGGCAGCGCTCGTCCAGCTTGTCCAACGGCTTCCAGAAGGGAGCCACTGGCAGGTCATCGCCGTTGGAAGGCGCAACCTCGCAATGACGGCGATCGGCCTCGCCATGGGCGGAAACGCACGGACCGGCATGGAGGACACCCTCCACGTGCGCAAGGGTGTCCTCGCAAAGAGCAATGCGGAGCTTGTCAGCCGCTTGGTGGATGTCACCAGATCGCTCGAGCGCGAGCCGGCGTCAGTCGGCGAGGTCGAAGGGAGACTCAACCTTCCGAGTCTCTGAACGAGGAGGTAGTCCCCGACGTTGTGGATTTTGAGGTGACGGTCCCCCGCCTGATGCCTGCCGTCTGGTACGTGTCGGGCGTCCCGTCAAAGACACCGAACCAGGAAGGGGACCACCACCGATGAAGAAGAAGCTACCCGTCGTGGCCGTCGCGCACAGGGACGATGCGGCGCGCCTCGCAGAGCTACCGGTTGAGGCGACCGTCGACTTCCAAGATGTGGCCGTCGCGATCCAAGACGGCCTGATGGCGTTGTGCTGCTCGGTCGGGCTCGCCGTCGTCGCCCAGCCCATGGAGGCCGAGTTCACCGACAAGGTCGGCCCCAAGGGCCGCCGCGACCCCGAGCGCTCTGCTGTGCGCAACGGGTCTGGACCGGGCTCGGTCACCCTCGGCGGCGGGATCGTGCCGGTCCGCCGCCCCCGGATGACGAGGACCGAGGAGGGCGAGGCCCGTCGTCACGCAGAATCGGGACTACGACGCGATTCCAGGAGTCGTAGTCATCCTCCGTCAGAACGCGCAGGCGAGCTCGACTTGGAGCGCCACGGCGGACGCACGATTGGCGGCGTGGTGACGCGCGTGCTCCAGCGGCTGTTCTGCCAGCAGAGTCCCAGGGGCCAAAGTCTCCGTACCGCGGTCGTGGACGTGCGACACAGGACGAAGGGGCAGGCACGAGCCTTCATGGCGACGGTGGTGACGTGGCCCGAGCGGTCGTGATCGCCGGGCCACGCCGCTCGAGCAACCGGCGGGCGGACCTCACGACGAAGGGCCAGAGCCCGCCAGGCACGAACCGCACGATGACGAGGAGCAACCCTCCTTCGAAGAAGAGGCTGAGCGTCGGGAAGTTGGCCAGTTCGGTGGTGATGCCGTAGTAGACGGCGACGGCACCGACGATCGGCCCGATCACCGTTCCCATCCCACCGATCACGACCATGACGAGCGCCTCGATCGTCCAGGACATGGCGAACATTCCATCGGGCACGAAGCTCACCAGGCTGAGGGCGAACACACCGCCGGCGAGCCCGATCAGCATCCCGCTCACGACCATGACGACGAGGCGGTAACCCGAGACGTTCACCCCCATCAGCCGCGCAGCGAGGTCGTCCTCCCGAATCGCCAGCAGGCGCACCCCGAACGTGCTCCAGCGCATCACGATCGCGCTCCCCACGGCCAAGAGCGCGACCACGAGGCCGATCACGTACATCTCGGTCTGCCCGGGTACCGCCTGGATGGGGACCGAGACCCCCATGGACTTGTTCACGAAGCTCCAATTGTCGAACCAGGCGTCGAGTGCCATGGTCGCCGCCAGCGTCCCGACCGCGAAGTAGTCGCCCTTCAGGCGGAGGAGCGGGAACGCGAGCAGGGCGCTCAGGGCACCGGCTACGACCATGCCGGCAACCATTCCCGGGAGCCACGACCAGCCAAGGCGGGTCATCGTGAGGGCTACCGTGTACGCGCTCGTCCCGACAAAGGCGCCCACGCCGAGGGACATCTGCCCGCTGAAGCCGCCGAGGATGTTCCAGGCTTGCGCCAGGGCGACGTACGCGAAGAGCGTCGTCCCGAGGCTCAGGACCCCGGCACCGCCGACGTCCCCCAAAGCCAGGCACGCCGCGCCAGCCACGACGAGCGCACCCAACGCGGCAACGCCTCGTCGGTGGAGCGGCAACGCTGGCGCGACCGGCCCCGGTGCACGAGAAAGAGCGGTCGTCGCCATGTCAGAGGGCCCCCTGACCGAAGAGCCCCTTGGGGCGGGCGATCAACACCACGAAGAAGAGCACGTAGACCGTGAAGTCGGCGTAGCCTCCCCCGAAAACGCTGACCGAGATCGCCTGGACGAGACCCATGGCGAGACCGGCGACGAGCGTGCCGGTGACGTTGCCCACGCCGCCGACCACCACCACGGCCACAGCGATCAGCAGCAACGACGTGTCGCTCGTCGGCGCGAACCCGGTCGACACCCCGTAGAGCACCCCGCCCACGGCAGCGAGCGCGGCGGCCAAGGCCACGGTGAGAGCGAACACCAACCGTACGTTGATGCCCATCAGCTCCGCAGTGGAAGGATCCTTGGCCGCCGCGCGCAGCATCGATCCGGCCCGCGTGTACTTCAGGCCGAACTGCAGGCCACCGGCACAGGCGATGGCAATCGCGCAGGCAGCGACGAGCACCATCTCGAGGGTCACTCCCCCGATCTTGACGCTCGACGTCGCGAGCGAGCTCTGGAGGGAGACGCCGTTTGACGTGAACGCGGCAGCGAAGGCCGCCTCTCCGAGCACCGCTAGACCGAAGGTGCCGACGATGCCCGCCTCAGGGCCCTTCAGCAACAGGTTCGTGAGCATCAGCCGCTGCAGCAGATAGCCGAACACGGCAGCCACGACGATCACGATCGGAAGTGCGGCGAACGGACCGAGATGGAACAGCTCGAAGAGCTCCAGCGCCGCGTAAGCGGCGCCGATCACGAGAACTCCGTGCGCGAGGTTGATGAGTCGGAGCACCCCGAAGACGAGGGAGAGCCCCAACGCCACCAGTGCGTAGAGGCCCCCCTCCAGAACACCGTTGACCAGCGTCGTCGCGTTCACGACCGGGGCTCCCTCACGCCGGAGCTACCTGAGCCCCGCCATCGGGCACTCGGTCTTGACACCGGGAACCGGCGGGTAAACCTGCACGACCCTGCCGTGCACCCACTGGCCGACGAGGTACCGGGTGACCGCCGTGTGGTTCTTCAAGAACTTCACGTGCCCGACGGCAAACATCCCGTTGGTCTTGGTGATCGCTGCGTTCACCTTCGCCGCGTTCGTCGAGCCGGCCTTGGTGATGGCGTGGAACAGGACCTGCGCCGCGCCGAAGTCGGGCACCGCCGAGGCGAGTGTGTCGACGCTGAGCTTCTTGCCCCACGACTTCAAGATCTGGGGCGTGCCGGGATAGTGCGCCGCCGGGGACCAGGTGAGCTCCATCCCGCTTCCTGTGGCGAGAGAGCCGAGCCCCTTCCACCAGTTCTCCGCATTGGCGGCCTTGGCCAGGATCACCACGTCGGGGTGGAAGCCGAGCGATTTCATCTGTTTCACCAGCGCGATGCCTGCTGTGGGAAGCATCTGGCCGATGACGATCTGAGCGCCCGCAGCCTTGGCGCTGGTGATGAACGAGGAAAATGTCGTCGTCGTCGGCGGAAAGGTGTATGTGCCCACGACCCTGTCACCGTCGGACTTCACCGCAGCTCTGTACAGCGGTCGCTCGAAGGTGCCGTCCTTCTCGGTGTCGTTGAAGAGGGCCACCTTCTTGTTGCTGGTGCACACGTTGGCCCACTTGCCGACCGTCTTCGCCTGTGTCTCCTCTTTGAAGAAGACGTCCCACGCGTACTTCCACCCCTTGGGGTTCGCCGACCCGAACGCGTCGTCGGGGTTGTTGGTCGTCACGAAGGGGATGTGGAGCAATGTCGCGACATCTGCTTGAGGGACCGAGATTGTCGGCGTCGCCCCTCCGAGCAATGCGATCGCGCCGTCCCGGGTCACGAGGGCGCGTGCTTGGTTGCTCGCTGTGGTGGCTGTGCTCGAGTTGTTCAGGATCCTGAGGTCGATCTTGTACTTGATCCCGCCGATCTTGATCCCGCCGGCTCGGTTGACGTCGTTGACCTCGGCCCTGTAGCCGATCTCCTGGTCGGAGCCGAGCCCACCGAGAGGACCGGTCAGAGGAAGGCTGGCGCCGATCGTGATGGTCCTAGTGCTCGCTCCGGTGCTCGCAGCGGTGATCGTTCCGATCCCCGCTGCGAGCAGTGCGAAGAGCGAGCCAGCGAAGATCACTCTTGCCGCGCGCCGTACAGTCGTTACTGTCATTGCAACATCTCCTTTTGTTTGTGCCGTTGTCTCTTGCTCCATGGGTCCATCCGTTCGTCGCTCGCTCGCAGGTACCGGCATCCTCGTATGAACGTCGATCACTCGCCCGTGGGCACCCCGCGTGGATCTCCACCTGCCTCATCCAGGTCGCGCTGGCTTTGGATCTCTCCATGGAAGTAGCGCTGTACGAGGAACGTCTCGTCCAGCAGCGGCTCGGGTGCTCCCGCGTAGGTGACGCGCCCGCGGTGCAGGACGTAAGCACGGTCGGACACGGCGAGGCTCCGGCTCGTGTTCTGCTCGATCAGCAGCAGCGCGATCCCGCTCGCGCGCACTTCGAGGAGGGTGTCGTAGAGGGTGTCGACGATGGTCGGCGCGAGCCCGAGGGAGAGCTCGTCGCAGATCAGCAGGGACGGCTCGGCCATGAGGGCGCGGCCGATGGCGAGCATCTGCTGCTCGCCGCCCGACAGCAGCCCGGCGCGGCGCGCTCCAAGCGTGCGCAAGGCCGGGAAGACGCCGAGCACCCACTCCAGTCGCTCGGTCCGACGCGCCCGGCTTGCCGAGTGCGCGGCGCCGAGGAGCAGGTTCTCGCAAACCGTGTGGTCGGGGAAGATCCTCCGACCTTCTGGGCTGTGGGCGATACCGAGGCGTGCGCGCTTGTAAGTCGGCAGCACCGTCACCTCGTGCGCCCGCCACAGCAGGCGGCCACTGCGTGCCGGAACGTGACCGCTCACGACCTTCGCCAGCGTCGACTTGCCAGCCCCGTTCGCGCCGAGAACGCTCACGACCTCGCTTTCGCCGATGCGCAGGTCGACGTGATCGAGCGCGATGAGCGAGCCGTAGCCTGCGCAGACACCCTGCACCTCGAGCAGTGCTGAGCTCCGGACCTTGTCGTCCGCATTCTCGCTGTGCGGGGACGACACGGAGCCCACCTCGCGCTGCGCTCTGCGACCGAGGTAGACGTCGCGCACCCGCTCGTCTGCGGCGACCGCCGCGGGCGTTCCTTCGGCGATCAGCTTGCCCCAGTCGAGCACCACCACCCGGCTGACGATCTCTTGGATCACGCGCTGGACGTGTTCGACAATGATCATGCTCCGACCGCTTCGATGGATCGAGTGCACCAGCTGGATGGCCGCGGTGAGCTCGTCGCCGACGAGGCCCGCAGCGACCTCGTCGAGCAGCAAGACCCTCGCCCCGGTCGCGAGCACACGTGCGAGCTCGAGACGCTTCAGGTCGAGGAGGCCGAGCGAGCCGGCACGAGCTTTCGCCCGTGTGCCGAGCTGGCACAGCTCGAGCACGTCGTCGACGGTGACGCGCGCTCGCGTCGCGCCCTTGCGCCGATGGGACGTCGCGGCAACCTGCACGTTCTCTGCCACACTCAGCGCCGGGAACGGCTTGGGGATCTGGTTGGCCAGGCCGATCCCGTGCCGATTGACGACATCGGGTCGCAGGCCGTCGATACGCGTCGCGCCCAAGGTGATCGTGCCGGCGCTGGGTGCATGCAGCCCACTGATGAGCCGCAGGAGCGTCGACTTGCCGGCCCCGTTCGGGCCGATGATGCCGAGTGCCTCGCCGGGCTCGACACGCAGCGAAATGTCGTCGTTTGCGAGCACTCCGCCGAAGCGTTTGGTGATGTGCTCGAGGACCAGCGGAGATGACTCGACGGCCTCGAACGCCGCGAGCAGCGCGCCGGTTCGCGGGACGTCCACGATGCCGTCGCCTGCCCCGTCCTCGACTCGCGCATCGGCTACCGCCGTGGCGATCGAGCTGCCGGGTGATTCCCCAGGCGCGAATGCTGACATGTGGCTCCCTGTTCCCGTATTGCAGGACATTGCCTGTAAATATACTGCAACAGTAGACGTATACTGTAATAGTGTAGATAGGTGGCAAGAGTATGACGCTGTCTGACGTTGCCGGTCATGGGGGCCGCTCGCAGCTGACAAACGTATGTTCGATCGGTCCAGCACTCCGGGCGTCGCCAGGAAGGAGCCGTTCGATTACCTGACCGGGCAGGAAGCCCACGGCAGCCACCTGTGCGAGCTCGGTCCGGGGGGACGTTGAGGTCCCGGGTGGTGGTGCCCTCGGGGTCGGTCGAGATGTCGCAGTCGAAGCGGAGCGGAGCAGGAGCCGACGGACCCTCCGACGTAGAGGGTGTGGAACGTGCAAGCCAAGACCAGGGTGAGCTGAAACTCTCGTGCTGCGTCTGGCTCGAGATCGAGACGAACCTCACCGCCGCCCCGACGGGGCCGAGACCTGAAGCTGTGGTGCGCCTGCCCACCGGTCAGCAGGCCAGTGGTGGACGGCCTATTGCCACGAAGACGCGGCACGACTAGGGAAATGCCTTCCCCGGTGACACCGTTGCCCCGCTTCCGGCCTCCTTGCCACAGCCCACCACATCGGCATAGTGAAGGCCACGACCGGGCCACACGCAGGCAAGACCCCGCGCAGGGCCGGGCACCGCCACAGGAGACCGGCGGCTGGGCTGCCGCTCCACTGCGGGCAGGGCAGGGGGGCAGCCAGAGGGACCGAGGGCGGTTGCGGTCGGACGATTCCAGGATGTCGTGAGGCCCCGCGCCTCACCAGCCGTGGCCAGCGACCGAGCGCTCTCGGATCGAGCGGCGCGACCCTCCGTTCCTCGCCCGCGTCGTCCTCCGCGGTCTCACGTCCAGCATCCCCGATCCCAGAGCCGGGCCGTCGCGCCCCGGCTCGAACTCCGACGTCATCGACAGGGTGATCATCGCCCCGAACGTCGGTGCACGCTGCACGGCGGCGTGGTCTGGTGAGCTCGTGGTCCACGAGGACGTCTCGACGCATTCCAAGGGTGTGGCGATCTGCCACGTCACGATGGAAGCCGCGTTCTTGAGCTGCTCGTCGATGCGCGTGCGCTGGACGGAGCTCGGGTTCCAGCTCGGGCAGGGACCCCTCACGGGTCGGCCGTCTTTGCCGACGAGCTCGTCGGCCTCTTCGCAGCGCCTGTCGGCGCCCCGCTATGGTTTTGGAAGCGCCAGGGGCGGCGCAGCGGCTCCGCCCCTGCCCGTACCGGACTCCGCCCCTGCTCGTACCGGACATTGGCGTCCGGTGGGTGCACGGTTACAATGCCATGACGCAAGGCCGAGACCGCGGCACTCTGGGTGGCATCCCGTGCGGCTCCCGGCGACGGTGTCGGCGTCGTGCCGTGGTCGCGGGCCGAGCGCCGTGGGCTGCCCGTCGGGCCGGCCCGAGCAGTCCTGTCACTGTGAAGAGCGGTTGGCGGAGCGGTCCGCCGGACTACGGGTGAGGTCGGCGTCGTCGTGCAAGAAGACGTGAGCGGTCGAGTGACCGGGGGCAGCTCCCCTGCGCGGCCGAGAACGGGCGAGGCGGGCAGGCTCGAAGCCTGGCTGGCGCACGAGCGGGCGAAGGCGCAGGAGTGCGCGGCGAGCGCAGGGGCGGCCGCCGACCGGCTGGCGGTGCGCCTCGAGATGCTCAAGGTCCGAGTCCTCCCGGCGTCGATGCTCGCAGGCAGGGTCCAGCCGGGCGACGACGAGCCTGAGGGATGGAGGTTCCTCCGGCGGCCCGCCCTGCTCGGGTTCCTCGCGCTGTGCGCGATCGCGCTGGGCGCGTCCCTGCCGAGCTCGCCGTTCAAGCTGGAGATGGCCGGGACGTGGTTCTTCGGCGAGCCTCCCCAGGGCGGCTCGTCCGAGAGCTTCATGCTCTTCGGGCTCGTCGCCGTCTACGGCGGGCTCGTCCTCCTGATCCGCGTCTGGTACGGCCTGATGAAGGCGCTGGCGCGCCGGCCAGGGGTGCCGGTGCGCTACCTCGGCTGGATCCTCGCCCTGTGGGTGCTGCCGATGCTGGTCGTCGCGCCGATTTTCAGCCGGGACGTCTATTCCTACGCGGCGCAGGGCGAGATGATGAGCCACCACATCAACCCGTACGACTACGGGCCCTACACCCTCGGTGCCGGACCCTACGTGAATCCCGTCGACCCGCTCTGGTTGAACACGCCCGCGCCCTACGGGCCACTGTTCTTGATGATGGACGGGTTCTTCGCAAGCGCCAGTCTGCACCACGTGCTCGCGACTGTCGTCCTCCTGCGCCTCTCTTCCCTCGCGGGAGTGGCGCTCATCGCCGCGTGCGTTCCCGCGCTCGCCCGGACGTTCCGCAAGGACCACGGCTCCGTGTACGCGATGGCGGTGCTGAACCCCCTCACCATCCTCATGCTGGTCGGCGCAGCCCACAACGACGCGCTCATGCTCGGCTTGCTCGTCGCGGGTGTCACGGCCGCCCGCTGCCGACATCCGGGCTGGGGCGTCCTCCTCTGCGCGACCGCCGCTGCGATCAAGGTCCCCGCGGCGATCGGGGTCGTCTACATCGGCTGGGAGTGGACAGGACCCGGCCTTTCGTGGCGCCAGCGGATGCGGCCGCTCCTCAAAGCGGGCGCGATGGCCTCCGCGATCGTGCTCGGCCTCTCGTTTGCGAGCGGCCTCGGCATCGGCTGGATCGCCAACCTCGACACCCCGGGCACCGTGAGGAGCTGGCTCGCGCCGGCGACCGGCATCGGGATGCTGCTCTCCGGAGCGCTCCACGCTGTGGGCTGGACCTCGATCTCGGCGGCGGGCGTCTTGTCGGGCACGCGGGTCCTCGGGCTGGGCGCCGCCGCCGGGCTCTCCGTCTACCTGCTCCTGCGCAGCGACCGAGTCGGCGCCGTGCGCGCCATGGGCATCAGCATGCTGCTCTTCGTGGTGCTCGGCCCGGTGGTCCAGCCCTGGTACCTGACCTGGGGCGTGGTGCTCCTCGCGCCGGTCGCCGCCGGCAAGCTGCGCGCGGTGCTCGTCGCCGTCTCGGCGCTCTCACCCTTCATCGGGCTCCCCGGCGGGCGGACCCTGCTCGACGAGCTCATCCACTACAACCCGGTCGCCGTCGCGGCGGCGCTCCTCGTCCTCCTCGGCGTCCTCGTGGCGCCGATCGGGAGATGGTCGAGCACCTGGCAGGACCCCGGCGTCCACGAGGCGCTCACCCGAGCAGCCGCTCGCTGAGGCGAACGGCGCGCACCTCGTCGCCGGATCTCAGAGCATCCGCTGCAGCTCCACGACGTCGAGCCAATGGCCGTGCTTCCGGCCGACCTCCCGCTCGACGCCGACCAGCTCGAATCCGCAGGCGCGATGGAGCCGGATGGACGGCTGGTTGGTCGAGGAGATCCGCGCGATCACGGTGTGGAACCCGTGGGCCGCTGCCAAGCGGAGGAGCTCGTCGAGGAGGGCCCGCCCGATCCCCTTGCCGCGGTGGTCGCCGTGGACGTAGACGGAGTCCTCGACAGTCGTGGCGTAAGCCGCGCGGTCCCTGAAGGGCGAGAGTACGGCGAAGCCGAGGACCTGCTCTTCGGTCGGCCCCGAGGTGGCGACGGCACCCGCGCCGCGCGCACCCCCCGCTCCCGAGAGGGCGCAGCCCGCGACCTCGCCGCCCGCGACGGCGACGATCGCCGGATGGGCGCCGCGGTGGCGGTCGACCCAGATCCGCTGCTCTTCGAACGAGCGGTCGACGAGGTCGAAGGTGTTCGTGCCGGAAGAGACCTCGTGGTTGTAGATCGACCGGATGGCCTCAGCGTCCTCGGGCTCCACCAGGCGCAGCCGCATCGAGCGATGGTACAGAGGGCGGGGACGAGCTGGGTGCGACCGCCGTGGTCCCGGATGACGAGCGGGGCCATCGCGACCTGCCGGTCACGGCACTAAGA
>JAKATH010000077.1 GCA_021828055.1 Actinomycetes bacterium | reverse complement strand
CGTCAGAGCTGGGTGCGCCAGATGGCGAGCGGCCTGAACGCACTGGGCTATCCCGACTACCGTCGCAGCGACGCAGCCGTCATGCGGCTCCTGCAACGCGGACCCCTGTCGGTCGGCCGCCTCGGCGAGGCCCTCGGCGTCACCCGCCAGGCTGCCCGCAAGGTGGCAGACGCGCTGGAGCGCCGCGGCTTCGCGGTGACCGCACGCGACGAACAGGACTCCAGGCAGGTCAACATCGTGCTCACCCCTGGAGGTGAGGCCTACGCCCGGGCTGTCGTAGCCGTGATCGGCCGCCTCAACGAGGACCTCTGCCAGCGCGTGGACCCCGACCAGCTCATGGCCGCCGATGCCGTGCTGCGTGCGGCGCTCGACGACGATCGATCACGCCGACGCGCCGCCCGCCTTGCGCCACCTCCACTTCACTCAACGGAGGCAATGCGCCCCGGGCCCGGCGCACCGCCATGATCCGGGCCGTCGCGACGCTCCCTACCCTTGCATGACCACCCACGAGCGGCAACGGATCAGGTCAACTCATCGCGAGTCCGGGCAGGCCTGACCGCCGTCCCGGATGCCCCGCCCGAGAAAAGGCCCGGTGACGGGGCGACATGTGGGACGCTCCGATCCGAGGGCGCGCGTTCGACCGAGATGGCGTCGAGGCTCCTCGACGCGACCGTCCTCATCGCCGTTGCGCTTGCTCCAGTTAGGACCCGACGGCGATCTCTGGACAGCGCCAGGCGAACTGTCTCCGGTCCCGGCATCAAAAAACAACTTTGACGAACCCCTTGATGTGATGAAGGAGCGCCTCGCCGCTCCCGCGTGACAGACCTCGGTGCTGAAGCCGGAGTCGGCGCCGGTTCCAAGGGGTAGCCCGATGGCGCGCAGGTCACAGGAACACAGCGAAGTCCGCCCTCGCCGTGGAGGACCGAGTCCGAGCAGACTCAAGTTTGCGAAACCACAGACTCCACGACGAAGGAGGACCAAAGTGCTGCAACCCCAACCCTATGTCGGCATCGACCTGCACCGACGCCGGAGCGTGATCGTCCAGCGCAGTGCCGAAGGCAAGACGCTGGCAGTCACCCAGGTGACGAACGATGACGTGCTGGCGTTCTCCAAGGCGATGACCGACGCCGGCGAGCATCCCGAGGTCGTCATCGAAGCCTGCTACGGGTGGGTGCGCCACGAGGCGCCGTATGACCGGGCGGGGGAAAGAGCCCCGCCTGCGGCCTGTCGCAGCAGGCCGCTGAAGCTGGAGGCAGCCTGACCTCGGAGACGAGAGGGAAGGTGGGAGCAGCCTCGACAACGCCGGGACGGGTCGGCACCGCCAGACAGCCCGGGTCCGGCAAGCAAGACGGAAAGGTGTACGAATGCAGAAACCAGTGGTGGAACCCCCTCGGGCCGAACAGGCCCGCATCGGCACGGACCTCACCGCGGCCCAAGATCGCCTGGCCGACCTCGACGCCAACTTGAGCGAATGGCAGGAGATCCTGGAGCTCGCCGCGGCCTTCGCCACCCGCTGCGGTGACGCCTACCGCAAGGCCAGCGACCGCACCCGCCGCCAGTTCAACGCCGCGGTCTTCACCCGCCTCGACGTCCGCGACGGCCGGCTCTGCCACGAGGAGTACCGTCCGCCCTTCGACGACATCTTCAACGTGCCCGAGTTCGAATACGGGACACGAGAGCGGGCGACGGGAATCGAACCCGCGTTCTCAGCTTGGGAAGCTGATGTTCTGCCGCTGAACTACGCCCGCGAGCCGGCGTCACACTATCGTCTTGCACGCCATGGATCCTTCCGACCGCGCCAGAGTGGCGGCGCAACGGCCGGGTCCGCGTCCGGGCCGGTGGTCGTCGCGATGGCCTGGGGCCGAGCGTGCCCGTCGGTCGCCGGCCGGGCACTGCCGGCGCAGGTGCCGTGCCGGTGATCGGCCGGCGCCGCGTCCCATCGCGTGGGCCCGCTGACGAACCGCCCGAGCTGCCACAGGAGGACTCGTGCCAGTCAGGATCGCCGTAGGCATGGTGGTGACCGTGGTCTGTGCCGCGGTCGCCGGCCGCCGCTTCCACTGGGTTTCCCGGCTCGTACGCGCTGGGCAGGCCGCACCCGAGCGCCTGCGGCGCGACTTCGGCCGCGTGGCCCGGGCGGAGGTGACCGAGGTCGCCGGGCAGCGGAAGCTGTTGAAGTGGACGGTGCCCGGGCTGGCTCACCTCTTCACGATGTGGGGGTTCATGATCCTGCTCTTCACGATCGTGGAGGCCTACGGCGACCTCTTCCAGCCTGGTTTCCATTTCCCCGGGATCGGGATGTCGCCCGCGCTCGGCTTCATCGAGGACCTCTTCGCGACGGCGGTCCTCGTCGCGCTCGGCGTGTTCACGGTGATCCGGATCAAGAACGCCCCGTCGCGAAGAGAGCGCGCCTCCCGGTTCTACGGCTCGCACACCGGTGCTGCCTGGATCACCCTCCTCTTCATCTTCGGTGTGGTCGCGAGCCTTCTTCTGTACCGGGGAGCGCAGGTCGACACGAAGCCGAGTCAGTTCCCCTACGGCGATTGGGCGTTCGCCTCGCACGCGATCGGAGTGGGTCTCTCTGGTCTGGGGCACGGGGTGGACGGGGCGCTGGCGACGACGTTCCTCCTGCTCAACGTCTCGATCATCAGCGGGTTCCTCGTGTTCGTGTCGTACTCGAAGCACCTCCACATCTTCGTGGCGCCCTTCAACGTGGCATTCTCACGCCGTCCTCGTGCCCTCGGGGGACTCGACAAGACCCCCGACATGGACATGGAGAGCGTGACGGAGGACACCGTCTTCGGGGCCGGCTCCATCGAGAACTTCACGTGGAAGCAGATGCTCGACTTCGTGACGTGCACGGAGTGCGGAAGGTGTCAGTCCGTGTGCCCGGCGTGGAACACGGGCAAGCCACTGTCCCCCAAGCTGGTGGTCATGGCACTGCGCGACAACATGTACTCACAGTCGGCGCGCCTGCTCGCACGCAAGGCGGGCCGGAGCGGCGCAGCCGTCCAGGACGCCTTGCAGGACGCCTTGCAGGACGCCGCGCCGGGCGGTGCGCAGGACGCCGCGCCGGGCGGCGCGCAAGACAGCGCGGCGGACGGCCGAGCCCATCGTGGCGGGCACAAAGACGGTGTCACGACCGAGCCTGAACTGTTGGTGCCGGGCGTCATCGAGCCGGACGTGCTCTGGGCTTGCACCACGTGCGGCTCCTGCGTGGAACAGTGCCCCGTCGACATCGAGCACGTCGACGCGATCGTCGACATGCGCCGCTACCAGGTCCTGATGGAGTCGAGCTTCCCCCACGAAGCTGGGCTCATGCTGCGCAACGTCGAGAACCAGGGCGATCCCTGGGGGCTCGGCAGCTCGAAGCGGACCGAGTGGACGCAGGGGCTCGGGTTCGAGGTCCCCGTGGTCCACGACACGATCCCTGACGACATCGAGTACCTGTACTGGGTGGGCTGCGCAGCAGCGCTCGACGAGCGGGCCCGCCGTCAGGCCCAGGCGACGGCGCGGCTCCTGCACCGGGCGGGGGTCCGCTTCGGGATCCTCGGGCCGAGGGAGAGCTGCACCGGAGACCCGGCGCGCCGCATCGGCAACGAGTACCTCTACCAGGAGCAGGCGAAGGCCAACATCGCGACCCTCGACGCAGCGGGCGTGAAGCGGATCGTCGCGACGTGCCCCCACTGCTTCAACACCCTGAAGAACGAGTACCCGGCTCTCGGCGGGAATTTCGAAGTGGTGCACCACGCGGAGCTGCTGGACCACCTCGTGCGTGCCGGGAGGATCGTCCCGGGCGCCGGCTACACGGGCACCGTCACCTACCACGACCCCTGCTACCTCGGGCGGCACAACAGGGTCTTCGACGAACCGCGGACCGTCATCGGTGCGATCCCCGGCGTCCGCAACGTCGAGATGCGCCGCTGCAGGGAGCAGGGCTTCTGCTGCGGTGCAGGGGGGGCGCGGATGTGGATGGAGGAGAGCATCGGGACGCGCATCAACATGGATCGCACCCTCGAGGCGCTCGGCACCGGCGCGGACGTCGTGTCCACCGCTTGTCCCTACTGCATGATCATGCTCGACGACGCGGTGCGGGCCAACGGCAAGGAGGAGGAGGTCCGGGTCCTCGACATCTCGCAGCTCTTCGAGGAGTCCATGGTCGGGCCCGAGCCCGCCGTGCCGGTTCCAGGCCCCTCCGCCCGGGACGGCGCCGGCTGGTCGCCCGAGGCCGAGCCGCCGGATCCGTCCGCCGTCGCCGGCCAGCCAGGCTGATCCCGCTCAGCGCTGCGTGACGCCGTAGGCGTGCGTCGGGCGCAGGCGGACGACGAGCCGTCGTTCGGTCACCATGGCCTCCCGGTACTCGGACCAGTCCGGGTGATCCGCGCCGCGGATCGAACGGTAGAGCTCGACGAGCTCTTCGACGGTCGAGTCGTCAGCCGCCGCTGCGACGGGCGAGAGCTCCGCAGTGGCGTCGAGCACGACGTAGGACCAGAACGACTCACCGGGGACGTAGAGAGACGCGGAAGGCTCACGCCGAAGGTTCCTCGTCTTCGCGCGGGTGTCGGTGACGGAGATCCGCACCACCGGGTCGGGATCCCCGCCGCGGGCGCCGCCGCTCGAGTGGTACAGGATGTTCGAGAGCTGGGGTCGGCCGTCCGCGCGACGCGTGACCAGCACGCCCTGCGCGCGGCTGCCGACGAAATCGAGCCCGTCGCCCAGGTTCACGGGACGCCGGCCCATTCAGGCACCCGTGCAGGCACCCACGCGGCCACCCGTGCGGCCACCCGTGCGGCCACCCGTGCAGGCACCCACGCGGCCACGCACGCGGCCGCCCGTGCGGCCACCCGTGCGGCCACCCGTGCGGCCACCCGTGCAGGCACCCACGCGGCCACGCACGCGGCCGCCCGTGCGGCCACCCGTGCAGGCACGCACGCGGCCACCCGTGCAGGCACATGAAGACGAGAGCGAGCCCGTCTCTGCGAGCGTCGAGCCACGGGGCACAAGGGTACCGCCAGGAGCCTCGAGCAGGGGCCGCGTCGTGCCGACGAACCGGTCGACGGCTGCCGCGAGGCGCCGATGGACCGCAGTGTTTCGCCAGTGTGAACGGCGGTTTTCGTGCGTGAGAACTCCTGCTCCCCCCGGTGCGATCCTCGGGTCGAGCCGGGGGCGCCGGCATACGCTGCCGACGTGGTGCGTCCTGAGAGCTGGACCAGCCGAACGGGTGAACGTCCCGTCCGGGTTGGAGGCCATGACCGCTCCGAGCCAGGTCGGTATGGATCGGGATGGAGATGGGCGTCGTCATCGAGCGGCTCGAGCCGCAGGCACAGATCGAAAGGGGGATGCGGAAACGCGCTCGCACTGCGGGCAGCGCACCGCTGACTGCCGATGACAACTGTCCGGCGCCCGTCCACGCGCGGCGGAGACGAACGGCTCGGGCTCCGCGCCAAGCTGAGCAGCCTGGTGCTCGAACCGCCGGAACCCGCCCGGCGGGATCGTTGCCACGCCAACGGGCGCTCCATCGAGGAGTTGGAGAGCGCCGCCCGCTTCGCTGACGACAGGGAACGGCTCGTCGGGCTGCTCGCGGCGCCGGTCGCCGCAGCGATCGGCCTTCTCGTGTACGGCGCGCTTGCGGCCGGTGACCCGCATGCCTTCTCGAAAGACGGGCTCGCCGACCCGAAGCACGTCCCGCTGTCCCTCTACGCCGACCTGCTGGGCGTGCTCTTGGCGCTGGCAGTCGCGATGCTGGCCGCGGCATGGCTGCGCAGGCGGCTCTTCCTCGGATGTGCGATGGCCCTGTACGGCTTGGCGGTCTTCAACCTGCATTACTGGGGTTTCGGCGTGCCGTACGTGCTCTTCGGCGCCTGGCTGATCGTGCGCGCCTACCGCGCGCAGCGGGACGTGCGTGAGGAGAAGAGCCTGATGCGCGCTCGGTCGAAAGCCGGCCCTCCGTCGCGAGGGAGCCGGGGTCCCAGGCGAGGGTGACGCCGCGTACGCATGAGCGCGCCGCGCAGCCGGCCCATGTGCCGGCGGTCGAGGGTGCAATTCGGAGCGCGGAGCACCGCAATTCACACGGAGCTAACACGCACGTGACGGAGAGGTAACGCGCTGCCTTCAGGCTCTAGCACCGAGCAGCCGAGCAGCCGAGCAGCCGAGCAGCCGAGCAGTCGAGCAGGGACGCTGAGTCGCCGATGCCTGCTCCCTGCACGCGGAGCGGCAGGGCATGGCGGCGGAGTGCCGCTCACGGACAAGTGCGAGAGGAGAGCAAAGGTGCTCGAGGTGGCGGCCACGTCGGTGCCCTATCCCAGCTGGCTGAACCCGGCGGACAACACCTGGCAGATCACCGCGGCCACGTTGGTCGGGCTCATGAGCGTGCCCGCGCTGGCCGTGCTGTACGCGTCGATCGTCCCCAAGAAGTGGTCGGTCAACGTCTTGGCGATGGTGTTCGCCGGCTTCTCGCTGGTGCTGATCGCCTGGGTGCTGTGGGCCTTCAAGATGGGGTTCGGGGCCACCTCGCTGGGCGGGGGTGTCCACAACGGCGTCCAGACCCAGCTGAGCGGCGTCGGCTGGGTCGAGCACTTCTTCGAGAACCTCGTGGGCAGGCCGGGGCAGATCACGACAGCGGCCGGCGAACAGGGCAAGGCGGTCTCGGCTGCGAACACCGCGATCCCCTTCCACTTCCCGACCGCCACCCTGGCGTACTTCCAATTCGTGTTCGCGGCCATCACGCCGCTGCTGTTCCTCGGCAGCGTGCTCGGGCGGATCAAGTTCAGCGCGTGGTGCCTCCTCGTCCCGCTGTGGACGACCTTCGTCTACGCGATCGACGCGTTCCTCTTGTGGGGTGGCGGCTACTTCGCCCAGGAAGGCGCGCTCGACTACTCGGGCGGCTACGTGATCCACATGTCGGCCGGGGTCTCCGGCTTCGTCGCCGCCTGGGTCCTCGGGCCCCGCCTGGCCCGGGACAGGAAGAACGCCATACCCAACAACCTCGTGATGGCGGCGGTGGGAGCAGGGATCCTCTGGCTCGGCTGGAACGGCTTCAACGGCGGCGACCCGTACTACGCGGGGGCCGACATGGCGGCGGCGGTGATCAACACCAACCTCGCCACGGCCGCGGGCGTGCTGACCTGGATGGCCTTGGACGGGTGGCTCTCGAAGGCCAGGAAGCCGACGTTCCTCGGCGGCGTCAACGGGATGATCTGCGGGCTGGTCGCCATCACCCCGAGCGCGGGCTGGGTGGACGGATGGGGCGCGATCTTGGTGGGGCTGATCGCCAGCGGCATCGTGTGGGTGGCGTGGAACTACCTGTCGAGGGTGCGACCGTTCTCCCGGGTCGACGACGCGCTCGGCGTGGTCTACACCCACGGCATCGCCGGCCTCTTCGGAGGCCTGATGCTCGGCGTCTTCGGAGATCCGGCCATCCTCGAGTACGGCTGCGGCACGCTCGGCAGGAGTGGTCAGGTCGTCAACACGTCGAATGCGGCGTACGTCTCGGCGCATGGGTCCTGCACCCCGTTCTCGGTGAGCGGGCTGATGTACACGGGCTCCTGGCACCAGGAGTGGGAGCAGTTCCGAGCCGCGATCTTCGTTATCCTGTGGTCCGCCATCGCGACGTTCCTGATCATGAAGCTGATCGGTCTTCTGTTGCGAGGCGCGAGGTACGAGGACAGCGTCCTCGAGGTCGGCGATCTGGCGATCCACGACGAGGAGGCCTTCCCCGAGGAGAGGCTTGCGCAGCGGAGGGGCGGCTTCGGCGTGGACGTTCACGAGCGCGGCTCGACGCTGACGCCGGCCGGTGCGATCGGGGCGCGACCACCCGAAGACCGCGGGCCGCCCCTCGGGACCACAGGCACGAGCTGACGATCCGCGCACGGTGGACAGCAAAGGGAGAATGGGAACATGAAGCTCGTCGTAGCGATCCTCAAACCGTTCAAGCTCGACGACGTGAAGGAGGCGTTGAAGAGCCTCGGCGTGCGGGGGATGACCCTCACCGAAGCGCAGGGGTTCGGACGCCAACGCGGCCACACCGAGGTCTACCGGGGCGCCGAGTACGAGGTGGACTTCGTCCCCAAGATCCGCATCGAGGTGGCGGTCGACGACGACCAGGTGGCGGAGGTCGTCGACGCCATCGTCGGCGCGGCCGCGACCGGGAAGATCGGGGACGGCAAGGTCTGGGTGACGCCGCTCGAGACGGTGGTGCGGGTGCGGACCGGGGAGCGCGGCAGCGACGCCCTCTGACGAAGACGGAGCGCGGCCGATGACGGTCCGGCCAGCCCAGGGGCAGGCGGTGTCGCTCCGGGAGCGACGGCAGGCGCTGCTCGCGCGCCCGGATCTCCGTGGGCGCCGGTTCTGCCACGCCTACGCTGCGGAGGCCGACCGGTGGCTCGCGGGCCTCTGCGAGCAGGCCACCGGCGACCGGGAACGGGTCGCCCTGCTCGCGGTCGGCGGGTACGGGCGCGGCGAGCTCTGCCCCCACAGCGACCTGGACCTGGTGCTGGTCCACGACGGGCGCAGGGACGTCGCCGAGCTGGCGGAAGCGATCTGGTACCCGGTGTGGGACGAGGGGGTCCACCTCGACCACAGCGTCCGCCGGCCGAAGGACGTGCTCTCGGCGGCTGCGGCCGATCTCCGGGTGGCCCTCGGGCTCCTGGACGCGCGGCTGGTCTGGGGTGACCACGAGGTGGCGAGCCCGCTGGTGGCCGCCGCCAGGGCTCAGTGGCGCAAGCGGCTCGCCGCGTCGTGGCTGCCCGCGCTGTCCGCGCAGATGTCGGAGCGCTGGGCGCGCCACGGCGAGGTTGCGTTCCTCCTCGAGCCCGACGTGAAAGAAGCGCAAGGCGGGCTGCGCGACGCCCACGCCCTGCGCGCCATGGCGACAGGTGCGCCCGACCTGGCACGCTCGGCGGACCTGCAGGCGGTCGACGCGGCGACCGGCACGCTGCTGGCTGCCCGCGTGGAGCTGCATCGCGTCGCGGGGAGGGCGCTCGACCGCCTCCTCCTCCAGGAGCAGGATCAGGTCGCCAGCGCCCTCGGGTACCCCGACGCGGACGCCCTCATGGCGGCGGTCGCAGCCGCCGGCCGGACGATCGCCTGGACCTGCACCAGCGCCTGGCGCCGGCGCCACCGCTGGGAGCCTCCGGAGCCCGGCGGCATCGGCGGGCGGGCGCGCCGGCGCCGCTCGCAGGCCGCTGCCGTGGGACCGCCCGCACCACCGGTCGAGCGGCCGGGCGACGAGCCGGGGGTCCTCGTGGTCCACGGGGAGGTGACGCTCGCAGCCGGTGCCGACGAGCGGGCGGACCCCTCGCTCCCCCTGCGCGTGGCAGCCGTCGCGGCCGAGCGGTCTGCAACGATCGCGCCGGACGCGCTCCGGCGCCTCTCGTCCGTGACGCCGCCCTCCGATCCGTGGCCGAGCGAGGCTCGCCTGGCGCTCGTGCGGCTGCTGGCGCAGGGTCACCGTGCCGTCGATGCCCTGGAGGCCCTGGACCACGTCGGGGTCTTCGTGCGCCTGATCCCCGAATGGGAGCTGGTCCGCAACCGCCCGCAGCGCAACGCGTACCACCGCTTCACGGTCGACCGGCATCTCCTCGAGGCGGCTGCCAACGCCGCCGCGCTCGCCGGCCGGGTCTCCAGGCCGGACCTGCTGCTCGTCGGCTGCCTGCTGCACGACATCGGCAAGGGGATGCCGGGCGACCACACCGACGAGGGCGTGCGGCTCGTGGCGAGGGTGGGTCGCCGGATGGGGTTCGACGAGGACGACGTGACGACGCTCGTCACGCTCTGCCGCCTCCACCTGCTCCTGGCGGACACCGCCACGCGTCGGGACCTGGAGGACCCCGCGACCGTCGCCGCCGCGGCGAAGCTCGTGGGCGACCGCGAGACGCTGCACCTTCTCTGGGCGTTGACCGAGGCGGACGGTCTCGCCACGGGCCCCGCCGCCTGGGGCCCTTGGAAGGCAGGGCTCGTGGCGGACCTCGTGTCGCGGGTGGGGAACGCGCTCGCAGGAGAGCCGGTGGACGCGGGACCGCAGGTGCGCCTGGGCGAGCGCTACGGAGCTCTCGTCGCACAGGTGCGCGCCGAAGGCCACCCGGTCGTGCAGGTGGATCCGCCGAGGCTCGTGGTCGCCGCACCCGACCGGCGAGGGTTGCTCGCCTCGGTGGCCGGCGCGCTCGCCCTTCACGGGCTCGACGTGCGCGGCGCCGACGTCTCGACGGATGCCGGCGTGGCCGTCGAGGTCTTCGTTCTGGACGTGACACAAGCCCGGCTGCCCGACGCCGAGAGGCTTCGCGCAGATCTGAACGCGGTCCTGGCGGGCGATCTGGACCTCCCTCGCCGCCTCGAGGCGAAGGCTCAGGACTACGCGGGTGCACGCCGGCCCTCCGCGCCGCATCCGGTGGAGCCGTCGGTGACGGTCGACGTCGGGGCGTCTGCGTCGTCGACCGTGGTGGAAGTCCGGGCGCCGGACGAGGTCGGGCTGCTCTACCGGGTGACGCGGGCGTTGTTCGACTGCGGTCTGGACGTCGTGACGGCCAGGGTGTCGACGGTCGGCGACGAGGTCGTCGACGCCTTCTACGTGCGGGACGGCGCGGGGAGCAAGGTCACCGAGCCGGCCCTTCTCGAGCGGGTGGAGCAGTCAGCGCTGGACGCGCTCCGCTGACGCTCCGACGCCGCGCTCCGACGCCGCGCTCCGACGCCGCGCTCCGACGCCGCGCCGACGCGCCGACCACCATTCGCCGCGCGCCGTCAACCCGCCTGCCTGGCGACGGCCTCCGCCGCCGTGCGGGCAGCGTCGGGGTCGCCGAGGTAGCCGGCGGCGCGCACCGTGAG
>JAKATH010000076.1 GCA_021828055.1 Actinomycetes bacterium | reverse complement strand
GCACGCTCGCTCCCGCCGACGCTGCCGGCGGGAGACCATCGACCGAGAACAGCGTCGGCGACATCTCGCACCTCTTCGGCCACTACAAGCGGTCCAAGTACGTCGCGGAGCACGAGGTGCTGCGGGCCGCTGCCCAGGGCGCGCCGGTGACCATCGTCCTCCCGACGTTCCCCCTGGGGCCGCGCGACCACCGCCCGACCCCGACCGGCAAGGTCGTCGTGGACTTCTTGAACGGCAGGATGCCGGGTTACGTGGACACGGCGGTGAACGTCGCCCACGTCGACGACCTCGCGTCCGGGCACCTGCTGGCGCTCGAACGCGGGAGGATCGGACGCAGCTACATCATCGGAGGCGACAACCTCTCCATGCGCGAGCTGCTCGATGCGCTCGCCGCCGTGACCGGGGCGCGGCCGGTCACGCGCCGGTTCCCCAAGGCGCTCGCGCTGGCCGCGGGGCTCGCCTCCGAGATGGTGCAAGGGCGCATCCTCGGCCGCTCGCCCTGGGTGCCGTTCGAGGCGGCGAGGATGTCCACGACCACGATGACCTTCGACGACTCGCGGGCTCGCTCGGAGCTCGGTTACGAGTCCCGGCCCGCGCGCGACGCCATCGAGGACTCGGCCCGCTGGTTCGTCGACAACGGCTACGTCGTGCCCCGCCGGCGCGCGACGCTCGTGCTCGCGTCCCCGCCGCGGCCCGTCGAGCCCTCGAGCCGTGCGCCGGCCCGACGCCCGGGGTCTCGCCAGGAGGCTGCGGGCCCCTGTTGACCCGCCCTCGACGCCGGTAGGATCGGATCGACCGCCGCCCGCCGTCGCGCGAGGAGCCGTGAGCCCGCTTTCCTTTCCAGACCTCGACAATCGAGAAGCGCTCGACGGCGAGCTCGCGGACAAGCTCGGCCGGCTCTTCGACGGCGACCTCGCCGTCATCATCATGGACAGCGACTTCACGACGTTCGACGAGGTCGAGAGCGCCTGCATGGCGCTGTTCGCCTACACCCGGCCCGAAGCGGAGGCGCTTTCCCTGCGGGTCCACACGACCGGTGAGGCGCTCGCCGCGGTGCTGCCCGAAGAGCCGGCACGCCGGTCCGTCCGCCAGCTCCGCCGGCGCAACGTGCTCGCGCGGGTCGAGAAGGCATAGAGCCACGGGCCCGCCCCGGGGCCTCGACGGCGTCCGCACCCGTGGCGCCAGCCTCGCCTGGCTCGCCGACGACTGCCTCGGCGCAGACGTGCGCCAGCGCCGTTTCGACGTGCGGCGCGGCGACCGTCGGGTGCCGGGGCTCCTCTGGACGCCGGCGGCGGGCGACGGTCCGCGCCCGCTCGTCCTGCTCGGCCATGGCGGGTCGGGGTCCAAGCGCCAGGACTGCGTCGTCGCCATGGCCCGGCGGCTCGTGCGCGGGTACGGGATCGCGGCGGCCGCCATCGACGGGCCGGTGCACGGCGCGCGACGATCCGGCCCGCCCGCGCCGCCCGCTCTCGTGCTCGCCGAGTTCGCGCAGCTGTGGGCGAACGACGGCGACGCCATGACCGACGCGATGGTGGGCGACTGGCGCGCCACCCTCGACGCGCTCCGGTCGCTCCCTGACATCGGGAGCGGTCCGGTCGGCTGGTGGGGGGTCTCCATGGGGACGATCATCGGGCTGCCCGTGGTCGCCGCCGACGATCGCATCGGCGCGGCGGTGCTCGGGCTCATGGGCCTCACGGGACCGACGCGGGCGCGCATCGCGCGCGACTCGCCCAACGTGCGCTGCCCGGTGCTGTTCCTCGTGCAGTGGGACGACCGGACGTTCCACCACGACGTGGCCGTCGCGCTGTGGGAGTGCTTGGGATCGCGCGACAAGCGCCTCGTCGCCCACCCGGGCGAGCATGGCGACCTGCCAGCCGACGCGTTCGAGAACACCGCTCGCTTCCTCGCGCGCCATCTCGCCCTCGACGGCGAACCGCCGCGCTGACCGCGCTCCCCCGGGCGGTCAGGCGCGCGGGGTCACGACGCCTCGCACCGGCACCCTCTGTCCGGTAGGTGACTCGCTACTCCGGTAGAGAGCCACATGTGGGGCACGCCGACGAGGGCGGCCCTTGGGCCGTCGAGCGTGCCGGTGGCACGCGTCGCAGTGCTGGCCGCGATCTCAGCCGGTGGCCCGCCCCGGGGCGACCGCACCTCCGCCGAGGAACACCTCAGCCATGTCGGGGTGGTCGAGGACCTCCCGGCCGGATGCCGACATCGCCACCCTGCCCTGGACCATCACGTAGGCCCAGTCGGCGAGCTCGAGCGCTGCCTTCGCCTTCTGCTCCACGACGAGGACCGCCTTCCCTCGATCGGCGAGCACCCGCGCCTGCTCGGCGAGGACCACCTGCGTGAGCGCCGGCGACAGGCCCGCCGTCGGCTCGTCGAGCACCATGACCTTGGGCGCGAGCATCAGCGCCCGCCCGAACGCGGTCATCTTGCGCTCCCCGCCGCTCATCGAGCCCACGAATCGCCGCGTCTTGCGACGGAGATCCGGGAAGACCTCGAGCACCTCGTCGATGCGCTCCTGTCGGGTGGCCTTGTCGAGCAGGAAGCCCCCCATCTCCAGGTTCTCCCGGACTCGCAGGGTGTCGAAGACGTCGTCGACCTGAGGGACGTACGCGATGCCCGCCTTCGCCAGCTGCTCCAAGGGCTTTCCGGTCACCGACTGGCCGTTGAGCTCGACCTGGCCTTCGAAGACCCGCGTGAGGCCGAGGATCCCCTTCAGGAGCGTGGACTTCCCTGCCCCGTTGGGGCCGACGACGACGGACATCGTGCCGCTCGTCACTTCGACGTCGACGTCGTGGATGACACGGATGTCGCCGTACCCGGCGGTCAGGCCGCGCGTGCGCAGGCGCGTCCCTCCGCTTGCCGGTCCTGCGCCTCCGGACCCGGCGCTATCCAACGAAGTAGGCATCCTGCACGTCGACCGATCGGCGGAGGTCCTCCATGGCACCCTCGGCGAGCACCCGCCCCTGCGCCATCATGATCACGTTGTCACACAAACGGTCCACCGAGCCGAGCTCGTGCTCGACGAGGAGGACCGAGACGCCCGCTTCTCGCAAGGCCAGGCACGCGTTCTCCAGGCGCTCGGTGATGGCCGGGCTGAGCCCGGCCATCGGCTCGTCGAGGAGGAGCAGCTTCGGGTCGAGCATGAGCGCGCGCATCAGCTCGAGGAGTCGCTTCTGGCCGCCGCTCAGGGAGCCGGCAGGAGCGTCGGCCAGGTGCGCCAGCCCGAACAGCTCGATCAGCTGCCGTGCGCGGTCCACCAGTGCGGCCTCCTGCGCGCCGTAGGCCGCCTTGCCGACGATCGACGCGGTGACGTGCTCGCCACGCTGGTGGAGGGGGGCCACGAGGAGGTTCTCGAGGGACGTCAGCCTCGGGAACTCGCGGGCGAGCTGGAACGTGCGCACGAGGCCGATCCGCGCACGGCGGTACGAGGGCAGCCGCGTCACGTCGAGCCCGTCGAGCTCGACGCGTCCCGCGTCCGGCTTGATGAATCCCGAGATGATCCCGAGGGCGGTGGACTTGCCCGCGCCGTTCGGGCCTATCAGACCGACGATCGAGCCGTACGGCACCGAGAAGCTCGCCTCGTCGACCGCACGAACGCCGCCGTAGCTGCGCACCAGGGAGCGGACCTGCAGGATGGGCCCCCCAGGCGCCCGCACGGCGTCGACGCCATCGGGCATGCGCCGCGTCACCAGGCGCACGTGGTGCGCGGCCAGCTCCGTGGCGCCGACCGCCCCGGCCGCCGGGCCGTCCGTCCGGGCGGCCGCCGACCTCCCGGCCGCCTGGGTGAGCACCTCGGCAGTCGGGTCTGTCGAGGAGACCGGTGCGGCGTCGACCCGCGCAGGGAGCAGCGCGAGCTTGGGCCGGCGCTCGGGGAAGAGGCCCTGGGGGCGCACGAAGATGAAGAAGATGGCCGCAGCGGCCGCGAGGATCCACCCGAGATCCTCGGTCGTGCCCGGTCGGCCCGGCAGTGTGGGCAGGTACTGGACGCCCTGGAGGAACCCTCCGAGCACGAGGATCGTCCCGACCGCGACCCCTTTGATGCTCCCTCGGCCCCCGATCATCACGACGGTGATGAGGGCCATGGTCTCGGTGTACGCCCACGCGTTGGGCGACCACCCGCCGATGAAGCCGGCGAGCAGCGCGCCGGCGAGGCCGGCGAGGCCGGCACCCACGCCCTGGGTCATGAGCCGCATCCACAGGACGTTCTTGCCGACGGCGGAGGCAGCTTCCTCGTCGTCGCGGATCGCCCGAAGGGCACGGCCGAGGGGCCCCCGTCCGAGCTGGCGGACCAGCAGGACCGCGAAGACGCAGCCGAGCGCGACCACCCCGACGTACTCCCACGCCGTGGCGGCGCCCTTGCCTGTCCCCAGCGGATTGGGGATGAGGCTCATCCCGGGCAGGCCGTTGAAGATCGCGCCGTCGGCTCCCACCACGCCGATCGCGATGAACGAGATGATGAGGAACGCAAGGGCCTGGTAGTCGAGCCGCAGCCGCCGCAGCCCGGTCAGGCCGATGATGACGCCGACGAGTGCGGACGCCACCATGGCAACGAGGATCGCGACGGCGGGGTCGAGGCGGGCACCGATGATGTACGACTCCGAGCCCCCGAATTGTGAGGCGGGTCCGACCGTGAGAACCGCGTACGTGTACGAGCCGCAGGCGAAGAACACGATGTATGCCAGGTTGGGGACACCGGTCACCCCGAACTCGAGGTTGAGTCCCCACGCCGCGATGAGGTCCGTCCCCATGTAGACCGCGAGGATCGTGACGTAGTAGTCGACGGGGCTCAACGCGGGTCAGCCGCCTGCGAGCCGGAGGCTCCTCGTCGCCGCCGTGCCGAAGAGGCCCCGCGGCCGGACGAGGAGCATCGCGGTGAGGATCACGAAAGCCGCGACGTCCTCGTAGGCCGGCGAGCTGTAGGCCCCCACCAGCTGCGTGGCGAGGCCGACGACCAACCCGCCGACCATCGCTCCGTAGGGCTGCCCGATCCCGCCGAAGACCGCCGCGGCGATCATGTAGATGAGGAAGGTGGTTCCCAGTGTCGAACCGAACGTCACCGTCGTCAGGGCCAGCACCACCCCCGACATCCCGCACAGCAGCCCGGAGATGAACCAGGCCGCGTCGATGACCCGGGACACCGGGATGCCGCAGCTCCGCGCGACGACCGGGTTCACCGAGGTGGCGCGCATCGCCTTGCCGAGCTGGGTCTGGGTCAGCAGGAGGTGGTAGGCGAACATGAGAGCCAGCGCCGCGCCGATGACGACGAGCTGGCTCGTGGTCAGCACGAACGCTGCGAAGGTGAGGGTCCTGCCGTTGTCCACCTGGTACGTGCGAGCTGTCGGCCCGGCGATCACCACGATCACATAGAGCATTCCGATGCCGGCCCACACCGTCGCGATCAGGGTGGTGACGAAGCCGGCGCCCCGCCGCATGAGCCGTCCAGGGAGCAACCGGTTGTACACCACCGACAGCACCGCGATCGCCATGCCGACGACCACCACGGAGAGCCACTGGTTGAAGTGCTCGACGTTGAGGAGGTAGCCCAGGTAGGCGGCCAGCGTGAGGAACGTGCCGTATGCGACGTTCAGGACGTTGCTGATCCCGAACTGAACCGAGAACCCGACGGCGCCCAGTGCGATGACGCACCCGGAGACGATGCCGAAGCCCAGGGTTTCGACGAAGAGGTTCATCGCCTCCTCATTGGCCCATCAACCCGCATCGGCCAGGACTGTCGTCCCCGCAAGCTTGAACACCTGAGACGGTGTCCCCGAAGCCGTGATGTGGTTGACCCCCCAGCTTCCGACGAAGTTGTGGTACTTGTTGAACTTGATGGCCCCGCTGGTTCCCACGTACTGGATCGCGTGGTGGTGCTTCAGCGCGGCGAGACCCTGTGCGTAGGTGTGGACCTTCACGGCTCCCTTGCGCGCCGTGACGATCTTGAGGATATCTGCGTTGTAGACGGTCCCCTTGGTCGAGTGGGCCATGTCGATGGCCAGCGACATGATGTTGATCCCTGTGAAGAGCGAGGAGATCACGCCATTGATGGTGCCGCCCGGCGCGCCGATCGCCTTCATGGCATGCGAGAAGTTCGTGAACGCAGCCTGGGACTTTGTCATCGTCTGGCCGACGAAGTAGATGTCCTTTTCGATGTAGCGCGTCGAGATCACCTTCTGCAGCGCAGTGATGTATGTCGGGGCGATGCTCGCTTCGGCCGTGATCATGGGCGGCAGCTTGCCACCGGTGAGCTGGGAGTAGTTCGACAGGAAGGTGGCCGTCGTCTGGGTGTCCGCGTAGAAGATAAGCGCCTGCGGCTTTCCGGCCACGACGCGCTCGACGATGCTCGAGTACGACGTCTGGTCGCCGGGGATGGTGAGGTTCGAGGTGATCGTGAGCTTCAGCTTCTTCGCGGCGGCGTTGGTGCCCGGGATGTTGCCGGCGGCGCCGATGTTGTTGGCGTAGATCACCGCGACCTTCTTGTAGTGCAGCCGGGCCGCCGCGGCCGAGTACGCCGCCCCGTTCTGGTTGTCTGAAGGGCTCATCCGCCAGAAGTACGGGTTCGTCTGGCGGTCGAAGGAGGTCAGGCCGTTCGTCGTGAAGAACGGGAGCTTCTGCCGCTCCACGAGGGGGGCGGTGGTCGCGGCCGTCGCGCTGTCGAGACCCACCGCCATGACGAGTGTCTTGTCGGTGGCAAACGCCCGCTCGAGCGCCGGCACGGCATCGGCCGGGTCGCCGTAGTTGTTGACCGGCGTGCACCCGAGCTTCTTGCCCAGGACCCCGCCGGCCTGGTCGATGACGCGGGCCGCGGCCTTGCACGGCAGATCGATGAACGAGCCGAGGCTCGCTGTGGACCCCGTGAAGGGGGCGTTGACGAGGACCTGGTACTGGCCGGACGAGGAAGTGCCCGCACCCGCGACGCCGGCCGTCACGGTGGCCAGGAGCGCGCCGCCCGCGGCCACGCCCGCGATCCGTATCGAGCCACGCAGCACGCCAGTCAACCTGGGCTGTCGGCGCAGACGCTTCACCTTCGCTGCCATCGGTCCCCCCTTGTTGGACGAGGTCGGCCATCGCCGGCAGGTGGACCTTGGACGTGCCGACACCCGCGCTCGCCCCGCGGCTCCAACTGCACAGCCGGCCTCCGACTACCTTCTCAGGTAGATACTAGCAACAGTGTACGGAGCCGCGACAGGGCTGTCAAGGGCGCCTCAGCGGCCGAGCCGGGTCACGAGCGCGGAGTGCTCGCGCAGCGAGCCGGTCGCGACCTTGCAGTCGAGGACGAGCGGGCCCCTCAGCTCCTCCGGCGACGCCACCTGGCCGACGTCGGTCGCCGGCGTCACCGTCCGTCCCTCGACCCCGAGGGAGCGGGCGATGGCGGCGAAGTCCAGCGCTGGGTAGCGGGCGATGTCGTCGGGCAGCCCCGCCAGCTGCAAGAGCTGCACCTCCTGACCGAAGGCCGCGTCGTTCATGACCACCACGACGACGGGGAGGCGGTAGCGCGCCAGCGTCTCGAGATCGGGCAGCGCCATGGCCATCCCGCCATCACCGATGACGAGCACCGTGGTGACCGCCGGGTCGGCGATTGCCGCGCCGGCTGCGATCCCGAACGCCGAGCCCACGGAGGTGTAATCGACTGCGGTGGTGGCGAACCGACCCGGACCGGGCACGCGGAGGCAGGTCGCGGCATAGGGCATGTGGGCCCCGGCGTCGACCACGACCGCACGGTCGGCCGGGAGCAACGCGTCGAGCGCACGGAGCACGCCCCGGCCGTCGCCGGCATCCCTTCGGCCGTCGCCGGCGTCGCGCGCGGCGGCGAGCTCGGCGAGCACCGGCGGGCTCCGGTAGCCCTCCGCCCGGTGGTCGGATCGTCGCAGCTCGTCGACCAGCAGGCGGGCGACGGTCGCGGCGTCCCCGCGGACGGCCAGCTCGGGCTGGACGTGGCGGCCGAACGCCCGGGGGTCGGCGTCGACATGGACCACCCGCGCCTTTCCGAGCAGGTCGCCGCCGTAGGTGGTGAACGGGTTCAGGGAGGCGCCGAAGGCGAGCACCAGGTCGCTTCGGAGCGCCAGCTCCGAGGTCGCGGGCGTGCAGAGCGTGCCGAGGATGCCGCCGTCGGCGGGCTCGCCGGCGAACAGGTCCTTCGCGCACAAGGTCGTCACGAGCACCGCGCCGATGCGCTCCCCCAACTCGGACATGGCGGTGGCCGCGTCGGGCGAGATGGCGCCCTTCCCGGCGAGGAGGAGCGGCCGGCGGCACGCCCACTCCTGTCGCAGGAGGTCGGCCACGGCGTCAACCGAGGCCGCGTCCGGGTCACCCGGCGCCGGCCTCGCCGGCCATCGTGGGCGGCCGGCGGGGGCCGGCAGCTCGGCCGAGAGCACGTCGGTCGGGGCGAGCACCACCACCGGCCTGCCGGTGGCGGCGAGCTCGAGCGCCCCGACCATCCTCGGGCACGCATGCGCCGCATCGGTGAGATCGACCACGGCACAACCGGCCAGCTCGGCGATGCCCGCCTGGTCGACGTTCTTCGAGTGGAAGATGTGGGTGCCGGCCCGTTCGCCGCGGTACGGCGACGGCAGCTCACCGGTCACGACGACGATCGGCGACGCGGCCTTGGCTGCGGTGACGAGGGCGTTGAGCCCGTTGGTGAAGCCGGGACCCCGACCGACGACCACCACCCCCGGACGTCCCGAGAACCGCCCGAACCCGTCGGCCATCCCGACGGCAGCCTGCTCGTGGCGGGCGTGGTACGCGGGGACGCCGCGGGCGGCCGCGGCCACCACGATGCCCATCGTCTCGCTCGCCGGCACCCCGAACACCGGGAGGCCCGAGCCGGCGATCACCTCGGCGATCCCGTCGGTGACTCGGGCATCCACCCCGGACCTCACCCCTCGCCGGACGTCTCGGGGCGGACCTGCACGAGAGGCTGCCCCTTCTCCACCGACTGCCCGCTCACCACCAGCACGCGCACCACGATCCCGCCGACCCCGGCTGGAACCGTGGTGAAGATCTTCATCGACTCCATCAGCCCGATCGTCGTCGTCGGAGTCACGCGCTGCCCGGCCGTCACGTACGGCGGGGCTCCCGGCGTCGGGGCGTGGTGGAAGATGCCCACCATCGGGGCCGCCACGTCCACGAGCCCGTCTGCGGGTCCCTCGGCGCCCTGGACGGCCGCAACCCCTCGCTCCTGCGGGAGCCCGGTCCCGCCGGCCGTCCCCGCCGGGCGCGCTCCGGGGCCCTGCCCGTTCGACGTCGACTCCCCGAGTCGGTCCCCGGGCTCTGCAGCCGGTGCCGCCGGGATCGCCGGCGCGACTGGTGGAGCTCCGCCTCGCGACGCCGGTTCGCAGGAGTACTCGACCTGCGTGCCACCGATCCGAAGGCGCAGGTAGGTCACACGCCCCTGCGAGAGCAGGGCCAGCAACCGGTCGAGGTCCAAGTCCGGCTCGACACGGATCCCAGAACCCGACGCGACGGGGGTCACGACCCGCGGTCCTCCGCCGGCGCGCTGCGCTCGTCGGTCGAATCCTCCTGCTCCAGCTGGAAGAGGTGGAGCGCGTTGCCCAGGAGCACCCTGCGGCGGACCTCCTCGTCGAGGTCGAGGTCCTCGAACTCGCGCAGCCACCGCTCGACCGACAGGCTCGGCCAGTCGGACCCGAAGAGCACCTTGTCGGAGATCCGGCGGCGGACGTACCGGCGCACCTCGTCCGACAGGTACCTGGGCGCCACCCCTGACAGGTCGAGGAACACGTTGCGCTTGTGCATGGTGACCGCCAAGGCCTCGGACTCCCACGGCCACGACGGATGCGCGCAGACGATTCGCAGGGAAGGGAAGTCTGCGGCGACGTCGTCGAGCAGTATCGGCCGTGCGAAGCGGAGCTTCACCCCGCCGCCGCCCGGGGTGTTCGACCCGGCGGCGGCGTACCCGCCATGGAAGAGGACGACGAGGCCGAGGTCGGACGCGCGACGCCATAGCGGGTGGAAGCGCTCATCGTTGGGCGCGAAGTGCTGGCGGGCGGGGTTGAGCTCGCCGACGCCTATCAGGCCCAGCTCCGAGATGTGGTCGATCTCCCGCTCGGCGAGCTTCCCCTGCCACGGATCGATCACGCCCATCCCGAAGAAGACGTCGGGGTCGCCGGCGACGACCTCGGCGATGTGGTCGTTGGGCACCGAGGGCCGGCCGGTGACCGTCGTGTCGGTGGCGTTGACGATCACCGCCATCATCCCCCGATCGCGATACTCGGCGGCCATCTCGTGGACGGGCACGACGACCTGCTCGCGTCCGAAGGCGCGCGCGATGCTTCGCGCGCGATCGTCCCCCATCGTGGCCGCCCAGGTCTCGTCCGCCAGGTGCACGTGGGCGTCGATGGCCCGTACCGAGCGGGGGACGGTCCGTCGCGGCCGCGCAGCTCGGCGGTCGACCGTGCCGGTCACCTCACACCACCCCTTCGGCGCGGAGGCGACCGAGCTCGTCGGGCGTGCAGCCCAGTTCGCCCAGGACCGCGTCGGTGTCGGCACCGAGGGCCGGAGGCGGAACGGGGGCGCCGCAACGGTCCCCGTCGCAGGACACCGCGCCCGCCAGGAACCGCCGCCCTGACGCCGTCGACAGCATCCCGATCGCCTGCGGCTGTTCGTCCTCGACGACCTCTCCGAGGTCGAGCAGAGCGCCCGCCGGAACCTCGTACGCCGCCAGGCGGGCGAGCCAGTCAGCGCGCGTACGGGTCGAGAACCGCTCCTGGAGGACGGCCTGCAGCTCGTCGTAGGCGGCGGTGCGGTCGCGTTTGGCAGCGAACCGGGGATCGTCCGCCAAGGTGGGCTCGTCGAGCGCGTCGCACAGCGAGAGCCAGAACTTCTGAG
>JAKATH010000075.1 GCA_021828055.1 Actinomycetes bacterium | reverse complement strand
CTTACGGGTAGCGCACCCGGGGTGGTCGGTGCGAGGCACGTGCCGTATCCTTGACCAAAATCGATTTGTCAACGACACTTGTCGGCAGCGAAGTCGGGGGGGTGAAGGCCGTGGGAAACGACACGACGAATAACGACGACACGACGAGTGAGGAAAAGAAGGTCTCGGGCGGCCATCTCGTCGCGCGCGCGCTGCGCAACGAGGGCGTCGACGCGATCTTCACGCTATGTGGTGGCCACATCTCGGACATCTACGACGGCTGCCTGGACGAGGGAGTCCGCATCATCGACGTCCGTCACGAGCAGGTCGCCGCCCACGCGGCGGACGGCTACGCGCGCATGACGGGCAGGCTGGGTTGCGCGGTCGTGACGGCGGGCCCAGGGACGACCAATGCAGTGACGGGCGTGGCGAACGCGCTCCGTGCGGAGAGCCCGATGCTCCTGATCGGCGGGCAGGCCGCGTCGACCCAGCACCGGATGGGCGGACTTCAGGACATTCCCCACGTGGACATGCTGCGACCCATCACGAAATTCGCATCGTCGGTGCCCGCGACGGCACGTGTCGCTGACTTCGTCGCCATGGCGGCGAGGGAGGCGTTCGCCGGGGCGTTCGGCCCCGTCTACCTGGAGATCCCCCGGGACATCCTCGACGAGAGTGTCCCCGAGCACACTGCGCGCATCCCCGCGCCAGGGCGCTCGAGAGCCTCGACGAGAAGCGTTGGCGACCTCGCCGACGTCGAGAGGCTCTCCGAGGCGCTCCGGCACGCCGAGCGACCCTGCGTCCTCCTCGGCCAGCAGGTCTGGACGTGCAGGGCGACCGGCGCGGCGAGAGCCTTCGTCGAACAGCTGGGGATCCCCGCGTACCTGAACGGGGCGGCACGCGGGACGCTCCCTCCTTCACATCCCTTCCTCTTCCAGCTCACGAGGAAGGATGCCTTCGCCGCCGCCGACGTCGTCGTCGTCGTCGGCACGCCGTTCGACTTCCGCCTTCGCTACGGGGCGTCGCTCAGGGCCCCGACGGTCGCCCAGATCGACATGGGCTTTGGAACCGTCGGCCGCAACCGCGACGTCGAGATCGGCCTCGTCGGCGATGTCGGCGCGATCTTGCACCTCGTCGCCGAGGCGGTCGGCACCGTCGAGGACAAGGCACGCGCCGCTCGGGCTGAGTGGGTTGCACGGCTGCGCGACCGGGAGGCTTCGCTCGTCGCCGCCCGCCGACCCGCGCTCGAGAACGGGGCGGCGCCGATACACCCCTACCGGCTCGCTCACGAGCTCGACCGCTTCCTGACGGAAGATTCGATCTTCGTCGGCGACGGCGGGGACGTCGTCACCTTCGCCGGCAACGTCGTGCGCCCGAAGGCACCCGGCTCCTGGATGGACCCCGGGCCGCTCGGGACGCTGGGTGTCGGGACGGGCTTCGCAATGGCCGCCAAGCTCGCGCACCCGGCGAAGGAGGTGATCGCCCTCTTCGGCGACGGCTCCTTCGCGATGACCGCCTTCGACATCCAGACTGCCGAGCGCTTCGGACTGCCCTACATCGCCGTCGTGGGCAACAACTCGCACATGAACCAGATCCGGTGCGGGCAGATCCAGAAGTACGGCGAGGAGCGGGGCTCCGTGGCCAACTATCTCGGAGACGTGGACTTCGAGAAGTTCGCAGACGTGCTCGGCATCTACGGCGAAGCGGTGCGCGACCCCGAGCAGATCGCACCTGCCCTCGAGCGAGCCCGAGAAGCAGGCACGTGCGCGATCGTGAACGTCTGGCTCGACCCGGACGTGTACGCACCTGGCACGCAGAACCAGACGATGTACAAGTGACCCGTGCGACCCTCGAAGGTGACCCCGTGAACGGCCATCCTCCAAAGGCCCTCTCAGGCGTACGGGTCGTCGACATGACCCATGTCCAGTCAGGACCGAGCTGCACCCAGCTGCTCGCGTGGCTCGGTGCCGACGTCATCAAGGTCGAGTCTCCGAACGGAGGAGACGTCACCCGCGTCCAGCTTCGAGACCGCCCCGACGTCGACAGCCTGTACTTCACCATGCTGAACTCGAACAAGCGCTCCCTCACCCTCGACTTCAAGTCCTCTGGGGGGAAGCAGGTCCTCGACCGGCTCCTTTCGACGGCGGACGTCCTGGTCGAGAATTTCGGCCCGGGTGTGCTCGAGCGCAACGGCCTGGGGTGGGAGGAGCTTCACGCCCGCTACCCCCGCCTGGTCTACGCCTCGGTGAAGGGATTCGGACCGGGTCAGTTCGAGGACGCGAAGGCCTACGAGCCGATCGCCCAGGCGATGGGGGGCTCCATGTCGACGACGGGGGACCCCGCCGGCCCCCCGATGGTGGCGGGAGCCCAGATCGGCGACTCGGGAACGGGCGTCCACCTGGTGGCCGCGATCCTGGCCGCGCTGATCCAGCGTGACCGCCACACGGGAACCGGCCAGCGCGTCGTCTGCGCGATGCAGGACTCGGTCTTGAACCTGTGCCGGGTGAAGCTCCGGGACCAGCAGCGCCTCGGGGCGGGGACGCTCGCCGAGTACCCGGTGCAGAGCGAGGACGGCGCAGTCCCGCGGTCGGCCAACGCCTCGGGCGGCGGCCATCCAGGGTCGGCCCTGCGCTGCGCGCCCGGCGGTCCCAACGACTACGTCTACCTGATCCTCCGACCGACCGAATGGGCGGTCCTGTGCAAGGAGATGGGCCGGGAAGAGCTCGTCGACCATCCCGATTACGCGTCCGCCGAACGGCGCGTGGACCGCCTGGACGAGGTGTTCTCACTCATCGAGCGGTGGACGTCGTCGATGACCAAGTGGGAGGTCTACGAGCGACTGAACGGGCTGGGGGTGCCTTGCGGCCCGGTCTTCGACACGAGGGAGCTCCTCTCCGACCGATCTCTTCGCGACCGCGGGCTCATCGCCGCTGTCGACCATCCGCAGCGGGGCACGTACTTCACGGTCGGGTGCCCTCTGCAGCTCTCGGACTCGCCCGTCGAGTACGCGCCCGCACCGCTGCTCGGCCAGCACACCAAAGAGCTCCTCGCAGACGAGCTCGGTTACGACGAAGAGGAGATCTCGGCCTTGGAGCGCGAGGGCGCGGTCTGACGAAGGCGTTGCCGAGGCTCCAGCGCTCGTCCGGCACGACTGCGGCAATCTCGCCTCGCTCGACGGACATGCGCGCCACCATCCCCCGCCGCCGCTCGCAGCGTGCCCCCTGCATGGTCGTTGCGCGTACGTCCACCTATCCTCTGCAGTCGAGCATGCGCCTCGACCGCAGGACGTTCCTTCGCGCCGCCGCCGGCACCGCCGCGGGCGTTGCCGTCGCCGCACGTTCCGGGACGCTCCCGGAAGGCCGGCTGCCGTCATCGAGTGGTGCCGCACCAGCTCGCGCGCTCGGCGACGATCGGAGCGTTCCGTGGCGGACCCTCGCCTCTTCGCTGCGGGGGAGGCTGGTGCGGCCAACGGACCCCTCGTACAAGGTCGACGCGCAGGTGTACAACAAGCGGTTCGACGGCCTGCTCCCCAGGGCGATCGCGTACTGCAGGACGCCAGACGACGTGCAGCGTTGCGTGGACTTCGCTCGGCGTCACCGCGTCCGGGTGGCCGCCAGGAGCGGCGGCCACTCCTACGGCGGCTACTCGGTGTGCCGGGGGCTGGTCGTCGACGTGACGGAGCTGTCGGCGGTCCACCTCGACATGCGCAGGAGGAGGGCGACCGTCGGCGCAGGCATCAGGCTGATCGACCTCTACACAGCGCTGGGCGGCAAGGGTCGGCTCCTCCCCGGAGGCTCCTGCCCGACCGTGGGCATCGCGGGGCTCGCGCTGGGGGGCGGGGTGAGCGTGTTCTCCCGCCGCTACGGGCTCACCTGCGACCAGCTCGACGCCGTGCGGATCGTGACCGCGGACGGCAAGATCCTCACCTGCGACCGCGAGCGTCACGAGGACCTCTTCTGGGCGTGCCGGGGCGGGGGCGGGGGCAACTTCGGCGTCGCCACTTCGTTCACTTTCCGCGTGCACACGATCCCGCCGATCGCGCTCTTCACCTTGCAATGGCCCTGGGCCGCCGCCACCGATGTGCTGGGCGCATGGCTCCATTGGACGGCGGGCGCTCCCGACGAGCTCTGGTCGAACTGCCAGCTCCTTTCCGCCGGCACTGCCGGCGGAGAGACGGTGAAGGTGACCGGGGTCCTCTGCGGATCGGCGAGGACCCTCACGACGCTCCTTCGCCCGCTGCGCGCCGCCGTCGCGACGGCCCCCGTAGTCGACTTCGTGGGTCCGGAGAGCTACCTCCCAGCGATGCTCGTCGAAGCAGGCTGCGAAGGAACGAGCGTCGCCGCATGCCACCTGCCGAGCGAGAACCCGGCAGGGATCCTCAGCCGCGCATCCTTCGGCGCCAAGTCAGCGTACGTGACCTCGATGCCTCCTGACCGAGGAATCGCGGCGGCGGTGGACGCCGTAACGATCCTCGACCAAGAGGTCCCAGAGGTCGGAGGGGGAATCGTCTTCGACGCCTACGGCGGTGCAGTGAACCGGGTCGCGCCGGACGCCACCGCGTTCGTGCACCGCGACGCTTTGGCGTGCGCGCAGTGGAGCTACTTCTGGGGCACAGGCGCAACCCACTCGGTGATCGCCGCCGGAAGCTCCTGGCTCGCCTCCACCGGACGAAGCCTTGCGCCCTACGTCCACGGCGCCTACCAGAACTACATCGATCCCACGCTCACCGACTGGGCGCGCGCTTACTACGGAGCCAACCTCCCGCGGCTCGTGAAGGTGAAGCGCAAAGTCGACCCAGACGACTTCTTCCACTTCGCCCAGTCCATTCCGACCAGCCTCGCCTGATCCGTGTCAGCCACGTGACACTCGCCGAGGCCGGTGCCGCTCGCGCGACTACCCATGCCCTGCTCCCGGCCTTCTGCGTCCTGAGCCGGCTCGGCAGCGCCGATCTCATCGGCGCTGCCGACACGTGTGCAGACGACGCGGCCGCAAGCAACCTGCTCCCCCGGCGCGCTCCCCAGTCACGCACAGGACGGCCGATGGACACCGAAAAGGACACCGAAAACCACGGGCTCCCGTGCAGGCTCCCACGAAGCCTGCCGTGCCGGCTCCCGTGCAGGCTCCCGTGCGGATGTGCGCGGCGGCGGACGCGACGCACACGCCGGTCACGCGGTGCTCGGGAGCCAGCACCTGTTTCTTGGAAGCATGCAATTTCACTCCAACGCCACAATTCGGCAAACTGGGCCCGGTGGTAGCATGAGATTGGCGGTCATCGGCGGAATGTGGTGGTGCGGAGTCGCTTCGTCTCGGCTGTGTGAAGCCCAGCCATCGCGATCTGTCGGAAGCCGTGGACGACGCACGGCGAGGAGGAGCGGATGCTGACGTACAAGATCGTTGGTAACGCGATGCAGCAAGTTGTCTGCCAGGTCGAGGAGGGACAGACCATCTACGGGGAGCCGGGCAAGTTCGTCTGGAAGACGACGAACGTCAACCTGGAGACCAGGCTCTCCCAGCCGATCGGCAACCAAGCAGGGGCGCCGGCCGCCAAGACCGGCTTCCTTCAGAAGGCGATCGACGTCGGCAAACGTGCGCTCGCCGGCGAGCACCTTGCCTTCCAGTACTTCACGCCGATCGGCGGTACCGGCCTCGTCACCTTCGCAGGCGTCGTGCCGGGTGAGGTGCGGGCACTGGAGCTCGACGAGAGCGGCGGGTGGCTGACCCAACGCCACGCGTTCGTCGCAGCGGAAGCCGGGATCAACTTCGATATCGCCTTCAGCGGGCTGCGCACCGGCTACCGGTCCGGCCTGGGATTCGTGCTCGAGAAGTTCACCGGTACCGGAAGCGTGCTCGTCTGCGCCGCGGGCAACTTCATCGAGCTCAACCCCGCCCGCTTTGGAGGCAAGATCCAGGCACACTCGGGATGCATCGTCGCCTTCCAGGACCGTCTCACCTTCGGCGTGGAGCATGTCGGCGGAACGCCCGGGCAGATGGTGATGACGGGGATCTTCGGCGGGGAGGGCATCAACCTCGTCACCCTGGAGGGTGACGGCATCGTCTACCTCCAGTCGGTCACGATCGAGGCGCTCGCGCATTCCTTGCAGGAGTTCATGGAGGCGCCGGGCGAGGAGCGCAAGGGCGGTCTCGGGGGCATGCTCGAGGGCCGCATCTGACAACTGCTCCGACGCAGCACAGACCGGTCGGAGCCGAGAGGAGGACCAGCATGGGGCTGATGGACAAGGTGAAGCACCAGGCCGAGCAGGCGATTGCCAAGGCCCAGCAGGGCGTGAGCCAGGGGCAAGCGAAGATCGACCAGGTCCAGGCAAAGCGCCAAGGCGACGCGCTCCTGCGCAACCTCGGAGCTGCCTACTACGCAAAGGAGCGCAGCTCCGGCACGCAGGACGCCGTCGACGCGGTGATGAAGATGCTCGACGAGCACGTTGCCGCCCATGGGCCTCTCGACGCGTCTGAGACAACTCACGCCGTTCCGGAGACAGGCGGTACATCCCCCCCGACGCCACCTTCGGCACCGACGACCGGCTCGACTCCTCCCGCGGGCAATTTCAGTATCGAGGACGTGTAGCGAACCGCTCGGATCGTCGCACATCCATCTCCTTGCTCGTTGCATGACCGGCGAGCACCCCGGGGTCGACCGACCACCGAAGGGCCTCGGCGGGGTCTGAACGCGAGCGTTGCGTTCGGCCTCGCACGTGTGGACTCTTCCGCCGTACCTGGTACAGGGGTCCTCTCGCACCGGCGCAGCCCGGCACCATGGCCACGAAGAGCCGGGGGGCGCTCGGCTAGGCTCTCCGTCTCGCGGGGCTATAGCTCAGTCGGTTAGAGCGCAGCACTGATAATGCTGAGGTCGGTGGTTCAAGTCCACCTAGCCCCACCCACCTTGAGCGGTGCCTCCCCTGGTGGAGCGGACCTTGGAACCCGGAAGATAATTATTCGGAAGATAATTATACGGACGTAGTTCGAGGCATCAGCGTGGCGCGATCTTGTAGTTCCACTCACCGTGGAACTTGTCACGAACGATCGGGATGGCGTCGAGCTCCTTGTTGGCGTTGGCGACCTTGATCCCCTTCGGGTAGAAGCCGCTGTCGAGACGGGCTCTCACGCTGAGGCCGGCTCGGGTGGTCGTCGCTGCGATCAGGTTCACGACGACCTCGCGGCTGGTGAGCGGCCTCCCCCATCAGTTCATGGAGAACGCGCCGAAGAGCCGGCGCACGATCCTTGTTCCACTTGGAGGTCCCGGGCGGGAAGTGGCAGACGGTGATCTCGAGGCCGCTGCGAGCGGCGAGCTCCGAGAGCTCGAGCTTCCACAGCCGGCTGCGGCAGCCGCTGGAGCCGCCGGCGTCGGCCGTGACGAGGAGGCGGGTGGCCTCGGGATAGGCGACCGAGCCGACCTCGTCCCACCAGCGGCCGATCGACGAGACGGCGAACTGGGCGGTGTCTGCGTCGTCGCCCACGACGACGAAGCCCTCGTTGGCCCCGAGGTCGAGCACGCCGTAGGGGATCGCCTTCTCCTTGCCGTTCGGGAAGTCGTGGACGTCCACGCGCACCGGTTGGCCCTTGGGCTCCCACACTCGTCCCTTGTTGGCCATCTCTGCGAGCACGATCTTGTGCTTGGTGTCGACCGAGATGACGGGCTGGTCGTCACGAAGATGGCGACGGGCGAGCTTGTCGATGTGGCGGAACTGGGCGTCACGATCGGGATGCTGGGCGCCGTCCTTCTCATTGCTCCTCGGCGTTGGCCTGCAGGCTGTAGCCGAGGTTGTGGAGCAGCTTGCCGACGGTCACGTGGCTGACGCTGAACCCCTGGGCACAGAGATCGTCGGCGAGCTTGCGGGTGGACTTGGAGGTCCAGCGCAGCCGGCACTCCGCATCACCCCGGCTCTCGGGCTCCACCAGCGCGTCGAGCGCGTCGGTGATGCCGGGCTGGGCCTCCTCGATGGAGGGACGACCACCGCCCTCGGCCCGGATCCGGTCGGTCACCTCGACGCCTTGGACGATCTCGCCGACCGCCTTCTGCACCGTCGATCGGCTCATGCTGGCGGCCTCGGCGACGGCCACGATGCCGCCGCGGCCGAGCGCCCGAGCCGCAGAGCCCGCCACGATGCGGCGCTGACGCTCGTCGAGATGCGGCATCACCGTCTCGAGCATCACTGCCAGCGACTCTTCGTCGACGACGAACTCCCGCATCGATCACGAAACTACACCTCCACCTCACACTTCGCGCGGATTGTTCTCTACCGATCCCATTGGGTGCGCTGTCGCTCGTCGCGCACAATGCCGACGCTCGGGGCGCCCGTTCCCGCGCGGATGTCGAGTGGATAGGGAACGCGCTGTAGGGGCGCGATCGTCGAGATCAACTCCGGGTGTCGAGCATGATTGCGATCGTCTCTCGGATCTGCGCGAGCGTCGCTGCGTCGAGGTTGCCACGAGTTGAGGCGATCCGCCCAGTTGATACGGACCGCACGTGTTGGCACTGGGCGGCAGACCTCGTGCCGAGACCGTTGTAGTCGTCGGGATCGATCGTGACCTCCGCGTGGAGCCCACGGACCGTCGAGGTCAGCGGCACCACGTAGGCGACGGAGGGTTCGGCGTTGAGGATGCGCTGGGCAGAGACGACGACCGCGGGGTGATGAAAGCCAGCCTCTCGGCCCTGAGGCAGTCCGAGGTCGAGATCGACAACGTCACCCGAGGTCAGCATCGAGCCAGGCCGTCTCATCGTCGCGTAACGGCTGAGCCAGCTGCTCCCCAACACGGTCCTGGCGCAGAGCGCGAACGGCAAGGCTGACGGTGTGACCGACCGTGGTCCCGAGCTCGTCCGCCAGGCGCTTCAGCTCGTCGTGGGTCTCGCCGTCAATTCGGACGCTCGTCGAATGCATGCAATTCAGCATCCACGCTCCCCCGAGCGTGTCGAGCCGCTCGCCGAGCATCGCTCGGTGACGGGTCTGCCGTCTCGGCCGCGAAACGTGATAGGGCGGGGTCGTCTTGGGCAGACGAGTCCTCCTCATGGGGTGCTCGTCGGGTTGGACGAAGCCCTGGCAAGAAGATCGTGGCGAAGGGTAGCCCCAACACCATTGGGAAGCTATACACCCCGCAAGTCGCCAATGACGATGAGCGCAATGCCAGCGCCGACGACGACCGCGAGGATGGAGGTTCGCTGCCAGGGTTCGCCGTATTGCAGCGCCACGCGCGCCCCGAGCAATGGTCCGACGGGCATCGGGTCATTCCCTCGGCGAGCCCGCTGAACGCAATTGGCGAAGCACCGGTCCAGGTGTCTCCTGCTGGAAGCGACAGGAGAGCATGATCAAGTCCACAAGCACCTCTTGTGTCGCTGTCTCTGTTCGTGGATCCGAGTGCCTCGATCACGGCCGCGTCGATGTTAGGCACCACCTCGCTTAGCGATGGTCCGCAAGTGGTGCTTGCTGACCCGGACGAGCGTACGGCGCTTGTCGTGTGGGTTCACAGACGTCCCGAGCACGTCTCGGTCGACCAACTTCGCCACGGACTCCGAGACGTGGCTTTGAGGGAGCGACGTCCGCTCAGCGATGTCATTGATCGAGGCGTCGGGGTGCGTCATGACACCGCGCAGTACGAGACTCGGACCGGTCGTGACGGACGGTCCGACTGACCGGCGCAACACCTGCTCACCGATTCTCGTCAGGCGGCGCCCAAGCACGATGAGATCGAGGGCGTCCACATGCGCAGCATGTATCGGTGGCGATGCATCATCATCAACGGTGGACTGCTGGCTGGGCGACCCCGTCCCGGCGGTCGGAGATGGGCACCGGTGAGAAGCTGTCCGCGCGGTCTGGGTGGCAGCCTGTCAGTAGCTGGGCGAGTCCCTGGGATCGAGCCCCTCTGTCGCCTTCGGGGTAATCCCGGCACCCCTCAGCATCCGCCGGAGGTCGACTACCTGCTGCTCATCCATGTCGTGATGTCGCGGGCTGTCGAACGTCTCGGTTTCAGATCCAAGGGTCACCGTGTAACGGCCATCGGCCTCTTCAACGATGGCGGCGACGCTCTGGAGAAGGGACAAGACATCGTGCCACTGGATGTTGTGGCTCACCGGATGGTTGAAGATCTTCTCCACCGTGGCCCGATGGTGTGCGTCGAGCTCTGTGTTCTTTGCCATATCACGCGCCTCGACCTTCATGGTAATCGAAGAGCTGAACAAGCCATGGTCCGTCAGTCCGTCGAACTCGCGTCAGACTCGTTCGAGCGCACACTCGGCGCGTCGAGGTCCCAGCCATCGTCGTCCTCACGTCGCGAGCGACTGGGAGTGGGGGGTCCTCCTAGCCCGTCGGGGTCGTCACCACCGCCCTCGAGCGTGGCCATCAATTCGGGGTCATCGAAGTCGGCCCCGACTTCCTCGAGCTCACGTTCGTCCACCTGGAGCGTCGGATCGAGCGACGGATCAATCTCGGTGGCCTCGACCAGGTCCGGGTCGATTCTCGCGCCCTCATCGAGTGCCTCGTCACCCTGCTCGAAGGTTTCAGTCTCCAATGGTTCGTCGGGGGACCAATCGTCGTTCTGGGTCATGATGTCGTTCTCCGTTGCCGGCAGGAAGCGTCGATCGATCGTAGGGCCAAGTCCGCTGCGCCCACTCCCGATCTGGAGTCGCCCCGGGCCTCTCCTTGCGCCCGTTCTTCTGGGGCATAGGATTTGTGGCCCATGCCCTTGGCGCCCCACCCGGTTCGGAAGCATACTGAGACTGCCTCGGACAGGCTGATCTGCCCCGGACCAGCGAGATCGTTCCCGGCTACCTGGGTTGCAGAGACAGAGAGAGGCCCACATGACGGATGATTCGGGCCGGGCCAAGTGGAGCGTCGCCGAATGGCACGGGAAGATGCTCCTCGACCGCAATGGCGAGAAGATAGGGAAGCTGGAAGACGTATATGTCGATGTGGAAACCGACGAACCCCAGTTCGGTACCGTAAAGGAAGGGTTCATCGGCCGTCACTTGACTTTCGTGCCACTAGCCGGGCTGCAGATCGGTCCCGACGACTTGCAGGTGACCGTGACGAAAGATCAGGTGAAATCCGCTCCGGACATCGAACTGCACGGCGAAGAGTTGTCCCAGGATGACGAGTCCAAACTCTATCATCATTTCTACATGAACTACACCGCAATCAACACGGAAAGCGGACGCCGCCTCGCCCGGCGATAAGGAGGTGTCCGGTCGCAATCCGGCCAAACATTCGCCGCGAAGCGAGTCACGCAGAGAAAGCAGACCGCATCGTTGCTCAGCAGTCCGAACGTCGGCGCGCCGGCAGCTATCCGTGAGGCACGGAAAGTCCCAGCCCAAGTCAGCCACGCCGCGGACTGCCTATTCTGCGATCTGCGCTTGGATCGGTGGCCCGTAA
>JAKATH010000074.1 GCA_021828055.1 Actinomycetes bacterium | reverse complement strand
CTTTCTTGTCTGCTGTGACCATGAACGCGATCCGGCTCGAGGGGATCACCGAGGTCTACATCGTCGGCGGGCCGCTGGCGGTGAGCCCCGCAGTGGCCAACGATCTGGAGTCCGCGCTTGCGTACAACTGCGGAGGCACCACGCTGTTGACATCGAACGGACCGGTGCACATCGAGGTGGTCCGTATCGCTGGCGCCACCGAGTATGATACCGCGCAGTGGGTCGCCGAGTATCCCGCCGCGAGCAACGTGGGATCGCTGGACGTCGCCGGGGCTTACGTGGGCACCGATCGGACAGGGGGAACTGGCAGGTACAACGACACGGCAGGGAACGCCTCACGGCCGCCTGGAACGTCGTCGACACTTTCGACGGCGATCGTGGCCACCGGTCGCACCTTCCAGGACGCCGAATCCGCGAGCGTGCTGTCCTTTTCCGACAGGCTCCCGATCTTGCTCACCACCACCACCACGTTGTCGCCGCAGGTTGCCTCGGTGATCACCAGCCTCGGGATCGAGCAGGTCCTCGTCATGGGTGGACCGCTCGCGATCACCGACACGGTCGTGTCGTCCCTCGAGTCACTCGGCGTGTCGGTGCTGCGGATCGGGGGCCAGGATGCCACGGACACCGCCGTTCAGCTGGCGGACTTCGAGATGGCGTCGAAGTCCGGCCATATGGGCGCGGGATGGACCGGTAACGGCGGCGTGGCTGTCGCAAGAGGGAACTACTTCACGGACGGGCTGGCTGGAGCGATCGTGGCCGCCGGCGGTGGGCGGGCACACACGCACCAGCCCGAGCCGCTCCTCCTCTGCGAGAACCCGACGACGGTCGGGCCGTACCTCTCTGCGTTCCTGTCCGAAGCGGGACGCAGCGGGATCGACGGGAACGCGGCCGACCGGGTCACCTCGCTGACCATCTTGGGTGGTCCGCAGGCGGTCAGCCAGTCGGTCGTAACGACAATGACGGGCGATCTGTAGCGACGCGGTTCGGGTCGGACGGGCCTGGACGCCGGCTCGCTGTTCGCGAGCTGGACGGCGTCGTGCTCGTGCTCGTTCGACCGAGCCACTCCTGCAGCCGCTCGCCCAGCACCCGGAACCGTGACAGCCAGTTCCGCCACGTCGAAAAGCTCGCCCGTCACCGTCTCGAAGATGGCCAGCCCGTCGTCTCGGTGGACACCGAGCACAAGATCGTGATCGGAGAGACGGCCAACAAGGGCACGGAGTGGGAACCAGAGGGCCAACCGGCACGTGTCCGGCCGCCCGTGGACCGCTTCCATGCGGCCGCGCGCCGCCGGCTCTCATTGGCGCGAGAGCACTTCGCGGACGCGTATGCGCCGACCGGTCCGGAGTACTGCCCTCTGGTAAACGGTCCCGGCGAAGCGCGCGACGGCAGCCGTGCTCGCCATGCTGATGAGGACGGCGATGAGGAAACCCCACCACGCCACCTCACCCTTCGCGACGAGGAGCGGCATGGCGAACGGGGCGGTCGGTGGAAGGTACGCGAAGATCCTGATCAGGAGCGATGCAGGGCCCGGTCCCGCGTTCACGAGGGCGAGGATGTAACCGACGATGATGGGTACGCTGAGCGGAAGGCTGAGACTTTGAGCTTGATCCTGCCGCTCCGCCATGGATCCCGCGGCAGCGAAGACCCACGAGTAGAACGCGTACGCGAGCACAAGCCAGACGAGGGACGCCACGACGACGATCGGTGCCGTGCCGTGGAGGATGTTCGAGCCGACGGCGTCCGCCAGGATGAGCGCGAAGGCCACCACGACCCCGGCTTGGAGCAGAGCGACGAGGCCGATCCCGAGCACCTTTCCTCCGAGAAGCTCCACGGGGCGGACCGTGGCCAGCAGGACTTCGACGACCCTGCTTGCCTTTTCCTCCATGACGCCGACCAGGGTCCACGTGAGGTACTGCGTGAGCAGGATGAATATGAATACGAGCCCGATGACCGCGGTGCCGCGAGACGCTCCTTTCTGCCGTGGCGCCTGGCTGACGATGGCTAGAGGCTTCGCGTGCGCGAGAGTGCTGGCCTGTGCGGCGGTGAGCCCTGCGGCACGGAAGGCGCTCTCGGAGCCGAGCGCCGAGGCGATCACAGTGGCTGCGGACGCCGTGGTTGTGGATGAGCTCGACACGGGTGTCTCGACCATGAGCGCGCGCGCTTGGTCGATCACCATCGTCACCTGGCCGGTTCGTAGCGCATTCCGGGCACTCCCAAGGTCGGGCTCAACGATGAACTGCCCATGCAGGCCGATGTGGGCGAGGGCCGCGGCCACCACTCGGTCCTGGGAGGCGGTGAGGCTTCCGGCGACTCCGATCTTGACCACGGCGTGCTTCGAGGAGTGGAGCGTCGGGATGATGATGGCCGCAGCGACGACCCCGAGCAGGATCAGGGTGATGACCTTGAACATCCGTCCGCGCAGCCGCTCGCGGACCTCGCGCACGGCGACGAGGCCGGTGTCCCCTGCAAGGTGGCGGCTGCCCAGCGAGCTCGCCAAACGGCGCACCAGCGAGCGCCCCGGCGGCTGCCTGCTCGAGCGGAGCCGGCGCACGACGAGCAGGAGAATTGCGACAGCGACGATCGGGTAGACGAAGCCCTTCACAACCGCACCGCCTCCCGGAACACTTCGGAGAGCCTGCGACGCTCGAAGTTGAACGCGAGCACACGCCCCGCCCCGCGAGCGGCGTCGAGCACTGCGTCGCTGTCCGCACCCGGAGGGAGCACGAGCCTCACCTCGCCCCCCTTCACCTCTGAGACCTGGATGCCGGGAAGGTCCCGCGCCCACTTGCCATCGCGGTCCCCATCCACGCGGACCGAAAGTCGTGGCAAGCCGCCGGTCTCGAGCTCGTCGACCTCGCCCGAGGCGACGACCCGTCCGTGGTCGATGATCACGACGGCCTCGCAGAGCTCTTCGACGAGGTCGAGCTGATGGCTCGAGAAGAGGACGCACCGGCCCGCGTGAGCCTGCTCGGTGAGGACCGCGCCGGTCGCTTCGATGCCTGTGGGATCGAGCCCGGCCATCGGCTCGTCGAGCACGAGCAGCTCCGGCTCGTGCATGAGCGCAGCAGCGAGCTGGACGCGCTGCTGGTTGCCATGAGAAAGCGAGCTGACCTTGCTCGACGCGCGGCCCGCCAGGTCCAGACGCTCCAGCCAGCGGGTGGCCGCCTCGGCGGCGTCTCCAGACGCCATCCCGTGCAGTCTTCCGAGATACTGAAGTTGTTCGCCGACGAGCATGGCCGGATAGAGACCTCGCTCCTCGGGCATGTAGCCGAACCGGCGCCGCTGTCGCGGGTCAACCGCTCCACCGTTCCAGCGGACGTGACCGTGGTCGAGCTCGGTGAGACCGAAGACGGCGCGCATTGCGGTGGTCTTGCCCGCGCCGTTCGGCCCGAGAAAGCCGGTCACCCTCCCGCTGGCGACCGTGAAGGAAAGGTCGTCGAGTGCCGTGACGCTGCCGAAGCGCCGCGTGAGACCGGACAGCTCCAGGATCCCGGCCATATTCGGCATCGCCGACAGGTTATGGCGTGTCGGACGACGGCCACTGCTCGCCGACCGTCGGTGGAGGAGTGCCCCGAAGGTCACCGAGGGACGAAGGAGGCGCCGTGCCCGGGGATGATCAATGCGGGATGGATGTAGGTCGAGGAGGGTGGCGCGCGAGCGCTCGACGAACGCCTGGTCAGCGGCGAGCGGTCGAGCTCGGGGACCCCAGCCGGCCACGAGAGGTGCGTGCACCCGACGGGGCGTCCCTCGCTCTCCACCAGGGTGGGTATGCCCCCGTACGTGGCGCCAGGCGTCGCGGGCAGCCTTGCAGAAGACGACAAGGCCTATCCGTCGGCTGCTCGCTCGCCGCGCACGCGGCCCTTGCAAATCGCCCAGTGGCCGTGGAACCGCTCGTTCTCGAAGAGCGCGGTGTTCAGCGTGTGGTCGGGATGGTCAGTCGCCAGGAGATCGATTCGGGCGCCCGTTCTCGTCTCCTCGGTCTCGCTGGTCAGCCAGGGGGCTTGCTGCGGGATCGGAGCACGCGCTCCTCGGCGATCATGTTGCCGCCGTCGACCACGATCACCTGGCCGGTGACGTAGCTCGCGCCGGGCGAGCAGAGCCAAGCGACGACCGAGGCGACCTCGTGCGGCGAGCCGGACCGCCCGACCGGGGTGCCGACGCCCAGCTCCAGCTCGGAAGGGAGCGCGAATCCGGTGGCGATCCAGCCCGGCGCCACCGCGTTGACCGTCACGCCGCGGTCGGCAACGTCGAGCGCGACGGCTCTCGTCAGGCCGACCATGGCGGCCTTGCCCGAGGCGTACGCGACGTCGTTGGCGATCGCTGCCACCGGGCCGGTCACCGACGTCATGTTCACGATGCGCCCCCACCTGCGCTCCAGCATGTTGGGAAGCGCCGCCTTGCTCACGAGAAAAGCCGTCGTGACCTCGCGGTCGAGCTCCCTCCTCCACATCTCGACCGGCAGGTCCACGACGTCGCCGGAGGTGAACGGCTCTGACACCGAGACCATGCCTGCGTTGTTCACCACCACGTCGATCGGAGCCGATGCAGAAGCCTCCCGGACCACGCGGTCGGCGTCCTCGGCCACAGTCAGGTCGCCGATCACCGAGTCGGCTGGGAAGCCCGCGCTCCGAAGCTCGTCCCGCCGGGAGTCGGCCCGGTCCGAGGTCGCTGCGACTACCACGGAGGCGCCGAGCTCGGCGAGCAGCCGCGCGCAGGCGAACCCGATTCCGTTCGGGCTGCCAGCTCCGGTGACGAGCGCGCGCCGTCCCTCCAGCGAAATGCTCGAGGGCAGCATGCGTGGACGCGTCACAGGCTCGGACACCTGGTGACGAACTTGCTCTTCCGGGGGATCGCAGCACCGGCCGTCGGGCGCATGAGCCCGGTTCGAGCGAGCAGGTGTGAGCAAAGCTCGACCGCAAAGCTGCGAACCACTCGAGCTCCTCGGATGCCTGGATGTCGGAGGAGAAGATGCCCCGAGCCCACCTCGAGGCCGGTACGGCAACCAGCCAGCGTGCTCAACTCCCGACGCGTCCCATCCCGCCCACCGAGTAGGCGCTCTCGGCATGCTGAGTGAGGTCCAAGCCCGCGAGCTCCTCCTCCGGCGTCACTCGCAGTCCGATCGTGCGGTCGATCACCTTGGCGATGAGCCAGGTCATCACGAAGCTGAAGGCGACGGCCACGCCGGCTGCCATCATCTCGACCCCGAAGAAGTGAAGGCCCCCGCCGGTCAGGAGCCCGTTCGCCCCTCTCGGGTTGACACCTTTCGTCGCGAGCAGGCCCAGCAGCACCATGCCCACCAGCCCACCCACGCCGTGAACCCCGAGGACGTCCAGCGAGTCGTCGTAGCGCAAGCGGAACTTGAAGCGGACGGCCAGTGCGCAGACCACGCCGGCAATGGCTCCGATGAGGATCGAGGAGGTGGCCGTCACGAAGCCTGCGCAGGGAGTGATGGCCACCATGCCGGCGATCGCACCCGATGCAGCCCCGAGCGTCGTCGGGTACGACTGTCGCACCCGCTCGGACACGATCCAGCCGAGGAGCCCAGCTGCCGCCGCGAGCTGGGTGTTCGCGAATGCGTGGACCGCCACGCCGTTCATGCCGAGGGACGACCCGGCGTTGAAGCCGAACCATCCGAACCACAGGATGCCGACGCCGAGGAGGCTGAAAGGGACGGAATGAGGCGCCATTCGTTCGCTCGGCCAGCCGCGGCGGTTACCGAGGACGAGGACGACGGCCAGCGTCGAGAACCCGGAATTGATCTCGACGACGGTACCGCCGGCGAAGTCGAGCGCTCCCCGCTCGGCCAGCCATCCCGTAGGGCTGAAGACCCAGTGAGCGAGCGGTGCATAGACGAGGACCAGCCAGAGTGCGATGAACACGACAAACGCCGAAAAGCGGATCCGGTCAATGGTGCCTCCGCTGATGAGCGCAGCCGTGATCACGGCGAACATCATCTGGAAGGTCAAGATGGCCAAGGGAGACGAGCCCACGTGGGAGAAGCCGGCAAGCCGGTGGGGAAGGGATGCGAGACCGGAGAGCGAGAGGTTCCCGATGAGGCCGTCGCCAGCGTCTCTGCCGAAAGCCAAGCTGGCGACGAACAGGGCCCAGAGCACGCTGACGAGGCCGATGGCAACGAGGTTGTTCATCATGACGGCGAGCACGTTCTTCGCTCGCACCATGCCGCCGTAGAAGATCGCAAGACCTGGGGTCATGAACAGGACGAGCGCCGCCGAGATCAGCACCCAGGTGGTGTCAACCGCGTGCAACGGCGCCTCCCCTCCCCAGACCCTCATCCTGGGACGTCATCACAGAGCGCCGGAGTGAAGTCGCGACCCCGATCCTGGCGCGGACACGTCCAAGAGGCTCGACGGCGGGGCGGCTGCGGGGTTCACGGCGAGGGTTCTCCGACGGCGGTGCGGTGAGTGGTTCGGACAGTAGCCGGGGACACGGCGCCGGTGGCGGACCCCAGTGCCCCGAGGCAGGAAGAGCCCGCCGTGGTCTTGGAGGTGTCAGGTCCAAGAGAGACGAGGAGCCGTTGGGCGCAGGTGCGCCCCCCGGCACGGCCTCCCTCAGGTCGGTCCCGCGTAGTTCCCAGCGGTCGAAGGGAAGAGCGCCTTCACGATCCGGAAGTGCGAGATGTCCGTGGTTGCGTCCATGTGCAGGTACACCGACGCGTCGCGGAGGTACTTCTCGATCCCTACTTCCAGCATCACGCCGTAACCGCCGTGGAGCTCCATCGCCTGGACGCAGACCTCGAAGATCTCATGGGACGCGAACACCTTCGCCATGTCCGCAAGGGCGTCCGCGTTCGGGCGTCGGAGGTCGACCGCTCTGGCCGCCTGCCGCAACAGCGCTGCCACCGCCTCGAGCTTCGTTGCCATCTCGGCGACGCGCACAGCGACCGCTTGGTGCTTGATGAGGACCCGCCCTCCCTGGACCCGGTTGTGGACGAACTCGACCGTTTCGTCGAACGCAGCCATCCCGATCCCGAGGTTCTTCGCCGCTTGGAGAATCTTGCCGGGCCGGAAGTAGATCCCTGCCTTGCCGAGCGCGTCGTTGTGGGCGAGCAGGTGGTCCCGGGGAACTCGGCAGTCGTCGAAAGCGATCTCTCCGTTGTTCATGTAGCGGCCGCCGACAGTCTCGTTGCACCGCGTCACCTCGAGACCGGGGGTGTCGCGGGGGACGAGAAAGCTGCTCGTTCCTTGGAGCATTCCGACCGAGTCGTCGGTGTTGGCGTAGACGACGTAGAGGCTTGCGTCGTAGCCGTTGCTGATGAACTGCTTGCGCCCGTTGATGATCCAGTGGTCGTCCGAGAGCATCGCCCTCGTGTCCATGTTGGCTTCGGGCACGTTGTAAGGGAGCCAGCGGTCAGATGCGCCTCGCGGCTCGGTGAGGCAGTGTGCCATGAGAAACTGAGGATCGGCCATGTAGCGCGTGAACCAGCGTTGCTGGAGCTCGGGCGAGGCGAGCTCACGAAGCAGCACCGAGATCTTCCAGTTCTGCACGAGCTTGTCGGCGATTCCGACGTCGCCGCGGGCGAGCTCGGCTGCGATCAGCGCGAACGTCTGCGCCTCACGGCCGGGCTCGAGCGCAACTCCTCCGTACTCGTCGGGCACGCCGACGCTCCGGAGCCCCGCGCGGTCGGCCTCCTCGAGGACCTCGGGGGCGAGCCGCATCGCGGGGTCGAACGTCCACTCACGTTCGCGATCGGCGGCGACGAAGGGCACGAGCACCCTGTCCACATACCGGCGGCAGGTCTCGCGCATCGCCGCCTGCTCCTCGGTGAGCGTGCCATCGTCCAGATCGAAGACGCTGTTCAGCGCGGCCCCCTTTCCTTGTCGCGGAGGGCAACGTTCGTCCGGCGTGCCGGCACCGCGTGCCCGCCCTCACAGTTCCGCCCTTCTCGATGTCGAGCCGCCCGGAGTCTAGGGCGTCGGTGGCGAGCCTCGGGTGATCTTGACGTCTCGCGGGCAGCCTCGGACCACGGGGAACGACCCGGGAGCGGCCGGATACCGGCGTGACTCCCAAAGTTCACCGCCCGGTCACCTCGGTGTATCCAACGGGTAACAGCTGTCAGCTACAAACCAGGAGGACACGTCACGCAGCACGTAAGGAGGGTCCGTGGCCACCCTGGACGCAACGTTGGACGATGCTCCGCTCAGCCGGTTCCATTCCAGGGCGATCGTCACGGCCGGCATGGGCTTCTTCACCGACGCGTACGACCTGTTCATCATCGGCACGGCCACCACGCTGATCGCCAAGCAGTGGAGCCTGTCCTCGTCCGAGACGGGCCTCGTCAACTCGATCACCCTCATCTCCGCCTTCGTGGGCGCGTTCGTATTCGGGCGGATCGCCGACGTCCTCGGGCGTAAGAAGGTCTACGGGCTCGAGGCCGCCTTGATGGTCGGTGGCGCCCTGGCGTCCGCCTTCGCACCGGATCTCATCTGGCTCCTCGTCTTCAGGTTCATCCTCGGAATCGGCGTGGGTGGGGACTACCCGATGTCCGCGGTGCTGATGAGCGAGTTCTCCAACCGCAACAACCGCGGCAAGCTCGTCGGTCTGGTCTTCTCGATGCAGGCCCTCGGGACGGTGTCCGGCTACGTCGCAGGGCTGGCGCTCCTCGGCGCCGGAGTGCCCGATGGCATCACGTGGCGGCTCCTCCTCGGCCTCGGCGCCCTACCGGCTGCCGCGGTGATCGTCTTGCGGCGACGGATGCCCGAGTCACCCCGGTACCTCGCCCGGGTCGAGGGTCGGCGCACGGAGGCCGCAGCGGCAGTCAGCTCGTTCTCCGAAGGGACCCTCTCGGCTGATGCCGTTCCCGACGGTGCGGGCAGACGCCTGTCTCTGTGGGGCTTCCTCTCCAACCCGCGTTATCTCATGATCCTGGCGGGGACGGCTGGCAGCTGGTTCTTCTTCGACTACGCCTACTACGGCAACTCGGTCTCGGCGCCGCTCATCGTGAGCAGCGTCCTCGGGAAGTCGGCCTCGACGGACCTCGTGCATGTCCTCGCGTTGCAGCTCATCGTGTTCACGGTGGCTGCGGTGCCGGGCTACTTCCTGGCGGCGTACACGATGGATCGGATCGGCCATCGCCGCCTCCAACTGATCGGGTTCCCGTTGATGGGCGTGGCGTTCCTCCTCATAGGCACCGTTCCGGGGATCACCACCGCCATCGTCCCGTTCCTGATCCTGTTCGGGATGAGCTATTTCTTCGCCGAGTTCGGGCCGAACACCACTACGTTCGTCCTCCCCGGGGAGGTGTTCCCAACCAGCGCGCGCACGACGGGCCACGGCATCTCGGCCGGTTTCGCCAAAGTCGGCGCCTTCATCGGCGTCTACGTCCTCCCCGTCATCAAAGGCGACTTCGGCGTGAGCGGTGCGATGCGGCTCTCCGCCCTCTTCGCCTTGGCCGGCATGCTGTTGACGCTGCTCATCCCCGAAGGCGCTCGTCGCAGCCTCGACGAGCTCTCACCTGAGGACGTGGTCGCGAGCGCCGAGGAGATCGTCGCGTGCACCGGTGAGGGGCTCGCCGCGCGCGATGGCGTCCGGGCGCGGACGACCTGATCGGGGTGCCGGGTCGAGAAGAGGTGGAGTAGAGCGCGCGGCGCGCGGCGTCGGCGCGGTCGGCCTGGGATGGCCGGATTCGTCAGATTCGCCGAGTTGAAGCGGCGGCCGGAAAAGTGCTGCATGCCGGGCGTCTCGTCGCAGTACTGCTCAACCTGGTGCGCGGTCGTTGGGTGCCCCAAGAAGCGCACAAGCGCCTGCGATGCAAGCTGCGGGATTGCGGGCGGTGTGAGCATCGGCTTCCTCGTCGAAACGCCGGCCTCAAAGGTACTGCCCAATGCCGACTCGATGCCGGGGCGTGGGGCGCCGTATGCCGTAGTTCAGCTCGTAGAGCTCGGCGAGGGTCATCGGTTGGCGGGGAATTGTTGCATCGCAACCGAGCCACTCTCTCGCCTCCTTCGGAGTGAAGAGGTCGAAGGTGATCGCCGTGAGACACCGGCCCGGGCGAGCGAGGGCCGGATCGATGCTTCCAAGCTCTACGTTGGACGTGAGCAAGAAGAGCGTCCTCGAACCCTGCGCCAAGATGCCGTCGGTGGCGTTGAGTAGCCGATCGAGCGCCTCGTTACCCGCTGTCCGGTGCTCGGAGCGGAGGAAGCGATCGGCGTCCTCTGCGATCACCAGACGCCAACGGTCGGCATCTGGCCGAACGCGTGGTCGCCTCAGTGCGAGCAGCTTCTGGAGGTACTGGTAGTCGCGGAGTGCATTCTCGGGATCGACGACGAGCTCGAGATCGCACCAGCTTCGCCACTCGCTCGCAAGGGCACGGATCGCGTGGGTCTTGCCCGTCCCTGGCGGGCCGTGGAGGAGGATCAGGCGACCCGAAGCACCGTCGTCAGGTGAGTGCTTCATCAGTTCGGCGAGTGCCTCGTGGGTCTGCGCCGAATAGTTGCGCTCCACATCGGACCAGCGAGGTACTGAGAGGCTCGTGTGGTTGACATCCACCCCCTGCCGGCCACCGCTCCACACGGCGAGCGACACGGTGCCGGGGAGCTCGACTGGTGCAGGCACTTTCTTGAGGATCGAGGCGCCGAGCTCTCTCGCGCGCTCCGGGTTGGCGGCGGCGACGATGACATCGACTCCGTCGACTCGGGCACGGAGCTGGATGTAGGAGGAGTCGTCGCTCGACACGATCACCTCACACCAGGCGAGGTTCTGACGACCGAAGAGTAGCCGTGCATCCCCGGGCAGCCAGGAGAGCGCCTCCTTGATCGTCGGCACCCCGATGGTGGTGTCCCGGGGACGGTCGCCTTCCCAGGTGGTGAGTATCGGGCGGTCAGTGATCTCGGCGAGCGCCCTGGCCAGGAGAGCGACATCGACATCGAGCTGGGTGACCGGGATGCTGGCGGCGGTGCTCGCGGCGAGCCGGCCCATGTCGTGTGGTGAGCGGGGAATGGCTACCTCCTCGAGGCGGGAACGAAGACGGCCATCATGACTGGGGGTTGTGACTCATGGCCTGGACTCGCGTGGCTGTCGGGTGAGGTTCCAGTGCGGGGCCGCCACACGCCACCGACGCCCGGGCCCGCGGCATCTTCGCGGGATGGCTGGTTTGCTGACGCCGGAGGCACCCCCAGGGCACCTGACCTGCGAAAACCTTGGGAGCTGCTGTGTTGTCGTTATTCGAATCCGAGTGAGATGCGGAACCAGCTCGGGGAGCTGCTTCGACATCTGTGACCGCAGCAACGACTGGGGTCACAGTGCCGGACTGACTTTGCGTTCAACACCCATTAGGGCGCGTGGCGCAATAAGGTGAGCGGTTAGGGTGGCAGGATCGAGTAGTTCCAGTCGGGGTGCCAGTCATGGCGCTTGACCGGCACCGCTCGGAGCTCTGCGTCG
>JAKATH010000073.1 GCA_021828055.1 Actinomycetes bacterium | reverse complement strand
CCAGAAGGCGCCGCTGACGCTCGTCGAGGAACGGAGAGGTCAGCGAGAAGAACCGAGACAGGCCCTCTTCGCCGAGCTCCACACCAACACGCTACATCGCGCGCCCAATCATCGCGCGGACCCTTACCAAGCCGTTGGGCCCGGACGAGCATGTCGTGGACCACGCTCCGGCGCCGCGGAGCAGCCTGGGCCAGGAGCTCTTCGCGCCGGACACCGAAGACAACCTTCAGCGCCTCTTCTACGAGCGGGGGTGGACCGACGGGCTGCCGATCATCCTTCCGACCCGAGAGCGCGTGGCGGCGATGCTCGAAGGTACGACGCATCTCCCCGACGAGGTCGTCACGGAGATCTACCTCGAACGCACCTTCGAGCGCGTCAGCTTCACCGTCGAGATGGTCGCAATCATCGGCGTGATGACCGGAGCGCGGCCCGAGCACCTCCCCGTCATCCTCGCGATCGCTTCGACCGGCGAGCCCTCCATTCCTCGCTCGACGACGCCCTTCGGCAGGATGCTGCTCGTGAACGGACCCGTCCGCCACGAGATCGGAATGAACGCCGGCGTCGGGGCCTTCAGCCCTCGCACCCTCGCCAATTCGGTGATCGGCCGTGCCTGGACGCTCCTCACCATCGCGTGGGGTGGCTTCCGTCTCAAGGAGCAATTCTGGTCTTCCCAGGGCAATCCCGTCAGCTACAGCAACATGTGCGTTGCCGAGAACGAGGAGGCAAGCCCTTGGGATCCCTTCCATGTCGAGAAGGGCTTCGGATCGAGCGAGAGCACGATCAGCCTCTTCAGGGGGTGGAACGTCGTGAACAACGTCGTCGGCTCCTCCCATCGGTCGGTCGGTGAGGACATGTTCACCCAGCTCCGGCCCCTCGTGAGCCCATATTCTGCCGCGACGCTCGTCCTCGACCCGCTCGTCGCTCGACACCTCGAAAGCGATCAGGGCTTCAAGACGAAAGCGGACTTGTGCGGGTGGCTCTCCGAACATTTCAGAATGCCCGCCCGCGAGTACTGGGACAACGACCTCGTCGACATGCTCGTGGGTCCGCTCGCCGCTCGGGGCGTCGAACCATACGCGACGTGGCGAAAGCTTCCTCCGGACACCCTCATCGCTCCCTACGACAAGCCTGCGGAGATGAACGTCGTCGTCGTCGGCGGGGAGACGAGCCCGATGTGGAAGGTCTCGGACTTCTCTTACACGGTGAGCGCCTCAGTCGACAGGTGGCGCGCGCATCCCCTGCCGGTCGACTGCGACGACGGGAGCTGTTGCCTTCCCGGCGAGCCCCCACCAGGCTCCGGGGATCCGCGGCCGGGTGACTCGTCGACGTGCACGCCAGCGCGAGACCGCTGAGCTCCCCTCCCTCTGGCAGCCGCCGTGATGCCCCCTCGGCACTCGAGGTCACAGTGTGGGAATTTCGGTGCTCAGGTGGATCGTCGCACGACGTCGAGCGCGGCGCTGGCCGCTGAAGCCAGTCAGTCCCCGCCATTCATCGGCCCAAGCGCAGGCACCTCTCGGACCGGTGTCGGGCTCGGTGGATGGAGCTGGTCGGGCACGTCGTCGTGCCACCTCCTACGTCGAGTGCCCCACCGCCGAGTCGCACCGTTGCGAGAGAGCTGGAAGAGGTAGCGGTTGTACGCTTCCAGCTCCTCGTCGACGCTCACCTTCACCTCCAGCACCTGGGCGTCGATCACCGGTCCAGCCGGACCGACGCTGCCGTCGTCGCGGATCGTCGCCGAGGAGGTGCACGCCATGTCGTGATCGTTCTCGCGGTCGCAAGTTGCCGGCATGAGGCCGGGAGGCTGTTGACGCTGCCCGTCGAGACGCTGCCCGTCGAGACGCTGCCCGTCGAGACGCTGCCCGTCGAGACGCTGCCCGTCGAGGGCTTCGCGCTGCGGGCCGGAGAGCGATCGACGCCGAGCGGTGTCGCGGCCCACCCGGTACACCTCGCGAGACAGCGCCTTGTCGGTGGCCCAGCCAGGGATCTCGTGCAGCGGCCTCCCCTCGGCATCGGCCGCCGCCCTCTGCTTCGCCGCCCACAGGCGGTCGAACGGGGTGCTCTCGTCGTGGATCAGCTTCCACCAGACGTACACGGCATAGACGGCGAAGAAGGGCCATTCGACCGTGTACACCCAGCTCAGGTCGTTGCCACCCAGCGCGACGTGGTACTGCCACCAGCCAGCCCAAAGGAATGCCGGTACGAGCACGAAGACGAGCGCGTGGAGGCCGATGCAGCGCCGCGTCAGGTACTTCGCCATGCGCGCTCGACGCTACTCACTCGGCCCTACGCGATGGAAGCCGCCCTCGTGGGGGGCATCGATAAGTGAAGTTCGCTTCAAGTAGAACAAGACTCGGGACGTGAGTACCCTGGAGCTCGATGAGCGAACCGCTCCTCTCCATCGGCGAGGTGGCCGAACGTACGGGGGTGACGACCTCGGCTCTTCGCTTCTACGAAGCAGAAGGGCTCCTTAGCTCCACGCGCTCTGCGGGCGGCCAGCGCCGCTATCCACGCAGCGTGCTTCGCCGGGTCGCCTTCGTGCGCGTCGCTCAACGAGTGGGACTCAGCCTGGAGGAGATCCAAGGGGCGCTCGCGACCTTGCCCGCGTCGCGCACGCCGACCAAAGCCGACTGGGTGCGCTTGTCCGCCTCGTGGCGGCCACGCATCGACGTGCAGATCGCCGTGCTCGAGCGGCTGCGGGACGAGCTCTCGTCGTGCATCGGCTGCGGGTGCCTGTCCCTGCGTGAGTGCTCCCTCTACAACCCCTCGGACCGCGCCGCCGCCGACGGCCCCGGGCCCCGCTACCTCATCGCGGGCGACCGACCAAGCCCGACCCAGGGCTCCGCGTAGCAAGGCGACGGGAGCGTGAGGTGGACGGCTGCAAGGCGATCCGGCGGTTACGGTTTGCGGCCGACCGCGCGTCGTCGAGGAGGGAGAGCATGAGGGTGCCCGGCAGCGCCTTGGTGAGCCTGCTCTCTGCAGCCGCGCTGGCGGCCGGGCTGGCGATCGCGGTGACGGCGGGACCGGCGAACCGGGAGGAGGGGCGCCACACCCAGCAACTCGGGGATCGCCGGGCGCAGACAACCGCCTATCACACCGAGCAACAGTGCCTCGGCACACCGTCGATCCGCCTGCCCTGCTACGACCCTGCCCAGATCGAGACCGCCTACGGCGAGCTTCCGCTGTTTGCAAGGGGCATCGACGGCCGAGGTGAGACGATCGTGATCGTGGATTCGTTCGGTTCCCCGACGATCCGGCGGGACCTCGCCGTGTTCGACGCCCAGTTCCTCTTGCCGGCGCCCCCGAGCCTTCGGATCATCCAGCCTGCAGGCGCGGTCCCTGCGTACAACCCCAAGACAACAACAATGGTTGGCTGGGCAGGGGAGACGACCCTCGACGTCGAATGGGCGCACGCAGCGGCACCAGGGGCCAGCCTCCTGCTCGTCGAGACGCCGGTGTCGGAGACGGAGGGGACAATCGGGTTCCCCGAGATCATGGCGGCAGAGAACTACGTCATTCGCCACCATCTCGGCGAAGTCATCAGCCAGAGCTTCGGCGCGAACGAAAAGACGTTCTCCTCGCCGAACAGGCTCGAGTCACTTCGGAGCGCCTTCGTCGCCGCCGCGGCGGATGGTGTCACGGTCGTTGCGTCCACGGGGGACACAGGTGTGAGCGACGACACGACAGCCACAGGCAAGAACCTCTCATTGTCGCCGACCGTCACATGGCCCGCGAGCGATCCCCTCGTCACCGCGGTCGGCGGGACGCAGCTCAGCCTGAACGCCGCCGGCGAGCGGACTGCTCCCGACACGGTGTGGAACGACTCGTACGATCGCGTCGCGAACGATTTCGTGTTCGGCACATCCGGGCCCCATCCGAATGCGAGCGGCGGCGGGCTCTCGTCGATCTTCTCGAGGCCCTCCTACCAGCACGGCGTCGCTGATGTGGTTGGTAACCACCGTGGAATTCCCGACGTCTCCATGAGCGCGGCGTGCACCGGGCTGGTGGACACGTACCAGAGCTTCGCGGGCCCTACACCTGCTGGCTGGTACTACGTCTGCGGCACCAGCGAGTCCGCACCGCTGTTCGCTGGGATCGTCGCGCTCGCAGACCAGGAGGCGAATCACGGCCTCGGCTGCATCAACCCGGCGCTCTACGCGATGAAGCAGGCGCACGACCCAGGGGTCGTGCCGGTGAGGAAGGGCAACAACACCGTATCGTTTCGAAAGGGAGGCAAAGAGCATACGGTGGTCGGCTACAGGGCGTCCGCGAGCTACAACCTCGCCTCGGGCCTCGGCACCGTCGACGCCGCGCAGTTCGTGCCCGAGCTGGTCCGCACGGTCGCCTCGGTCGGCACTTCGGTCACCTACGGCTTCCTCTCCGCCTCGGCCCAGCGCTGACCCGCGCGACGGCGCGACCTGCACGGGGATCAGCTCGACGGCGGACGGTTCCCGCGATGACTGAGCTGGTCCTCGATCCGCTCTGCGTCGGTCTGCCAGTGCCAGTCTGACGAAAGCGCGGCCTCTTCGAGCGGTACGTCTGGGCCGAGGAGCTCACGGACGGCAGCCTCGAGCTCGCGCGGCGTAGACGCACCGACCGCCGTCACCGTGCCGTCGGTGTCGACGAGGACGTTCGTGGGCACGCCTCGGATGCCGAGCTCCTTCACCAGCTCGCCAGCTTCGTCGACGAGCACCGCACCCTCGATGCCCCACAGTTTGCAGAATGTCCGCGTTTCGGCGAACGCCCCCGTTCCTTCCCAGACGTCCACAAGGATGATCTCCAGGCCGGACCGGCCTGCACGCCGACGCAGGTCCTCGATGACCGGCGCCTCGGCGTTGCACGGTCCTCACCAGCTGGCGAAGACGTTGATGACGTACTTGCGGCCGGACCACTCCCCGAGGTCGCGCAGCTCTTCGGTCCACAGGTCCGGCAGACGCAGCGCGGGCATGCGCCTGCCGACCATCGGGTGGAGCGTCCGCGCGACCGGAACCGGCGGGGGTCCGTCGAGCAGGTCCTCGACCACCATGAGCGTGCCGGACCCGGCGTTGGCCACGAGGACGCGGCCGGGATGCAGCGGGTCTTCGCAGACACCACCGGGTGCGGCACCGACGGGGATCCGCGACCATTCGGCGCCGTCGAGGCCCATGACGCTCACGGTGCCGTCACCGCGATTGCCGACGTAGAGCCGGTCGTCGCGCGAGCCGACGGTGAGCCCCACGGGAGCGTTCGGCACCGCCATCTCGGAAACCTTCTCGATCGTGCGGCCGTCGACGCGGGTGATGGTGCTGGCGAGCGAGTCTGCGACGAAGATGTCGCCGCTCTCCTGGTGGACGCCGAGAGCGCATGGTCCTGCCGGTAACGGGAGACGGCCGACGACCTCGAGGGTCGTTCGGTCGACCACGGTCAGGGAGGACGCGAGGAAGTTCACGCAATAGACGCGTCCCGCCTGCGGGTCCACAGCGACGGCGCCGGCGCCGAGCTCCGCGTCGACGACGCCGGTCCGTTCGAGGGTGTCGACGTCGATGACGCTCATCGTGGAGCTTGCGGCGTCGCCACAGTAGAGGCGCCGGCTCTCGACGTCGATGCACAGCCCCGCGGGGTAGGAGCCGACGGGCACCGTTGCCACCACTCTGCCCGCGTACACGTCGATGACCGAGACTTGGTCGGAGCGCGCGTCGGCGGTGAAGACCCTCCCGGTCTGCTCGTCGACTGCGATGTCGATGGGCTCGCCTCCGACAGGGATCGTCTCGACGACCCGTAACTCGGCCGGATCGACGACTGCCACCGCGTTCGATCTCGAGCATGCGACGTAGATCCGACCGGTTGCTCGGTGGACCGCCACGCCTTCGGGGTCGAGTCCCACCTCCACCTCACCGATGAGCCGGTATGCCCCACCCTCGCCGCCCAGGTCGACCCGACAGCTCGGGCCGGCGTCGATGTCGGAGGGCAACCCCCCCGGTCGCACCTCGTCGAGCTCCAGCTCCAGTTCCAGCTCCTCCAAGCGCGCGCCCAGGAGCGGCTCCTCCGGCACAGACATCCAGTTCTCCTCCTCGGTCGGCGATCGTCGCTCCCTCGCGGGTGCGGGCAGGAAACCGTAACCGCCAGAGAGGGTCCGCCCGGTGCGGGTCCGGGCGGCAGGAAGTCGCTGCAGAGGCTCCGGCGCTCCTGATGGCGGGCGTTCCGCCGCCATGCGTCCGGCAGGGGGGTGCGCCTGCGGGCCGAACGCCTCTACGCTGCCGCACGGAGGTGTCCAGGCGCCTGGTGGGCCTCCCCGCCTTCAAAGCGGGTGGGACGGGTGACCCCCGTCCGGCGGGTTCGATTCCCGTCCACCTCCGCGGGTGCACGCGTCGGCGCGCGCATGACGGCGGTCGGTGCACGCGTCGGCCCGTGCATGACGGCGGTCGGCGCACGCGGCGGCCCGTGCATGACGGCGGTCGGTGCACGCGGCGGCCCGTGCATGACGTCGGTCGGCGCACGCGGCGGCCCGTGCATGACGGCGGTCGGCGCGCGCATGACGGCGCGCCCGCCCGATCGCCGGTCGGCGGCCTTGGCGTGCGCGCATCTCCGCGGGCCCGCAGCGGGCGGCGAGCTGCCGAGCGATTGCACAGAGCACGTATAATTGGCAGTCGGCCGCGGCCACCTGCCTCCGGCGGGGGAACAGGCGGCGTCGCGCGAGTACGAGGAGCGTCATGACCTTCCAGTCGGGGTTGGAGTCGTTCACCATCTGGCGCTGCGCGGCCTGCGGGGCGCTCGTGCATCCGGCCGACGAGGGGGCTCCGGCGGCGTGGTGCTTGCGATGTCGCCGAATGGTGCAGGCCGTCCGCGACGGTGCCCGTCGTCCGGCCTGACGACCGTCCCCGGCCCCGCGCGTCCGCTCGTGGCGCAACAGCGCGCCGGCCGTCGCCGCGTGACCTCGCCGCAGCCGCCGACCGAGGGGCGAAGGTCCCCGACGTGGCCGCCCCCGGTCTCGACGTGCTCTTCTGCGGCATCAACCCGGGCCGATGGTCGGGCGCGGTCGGGCACCACTTCGCGCACCCCGGGAACCGCTTCTGGAAGGCGCTCCATCTCGCGGGGTTCACCGATCGGCAGCTCGAGCCCGCAGGGGACCGGCTCCTGTTGAGCTACGGCATCGGGATCACCAATCTCGTCGAGCGCACGACCGCAGCGGCCGCCGACCTCGCACCCGACGAGCTACGCCGGGGAGCCCTGTCCCTCGAGCGAAAGCTGGGACTGCTGCGCCCTCTGTCCGTCGCGTTCCTCGGGATGGGCGCCTTTCGCGTCGCCTTCGGCAGGCCGCGAGCGGGACCGGGCCGTCAACACGAGCTCTGCGGCGGGGCTGACGTCTGGGTACTGCCGAACCCGAGCGGCCTTCAGGCGGCGTACGGGCTCGACCAGGTGGTCGACCACCTCCAGGCCCTGCGCCGGTTCGTCCACGACGGGCGGAGCTGCGCCGGAGGCCTGCCCGGGCAGCGGGCGCTCCGGTAGGGTCCCAGCTCATGCGGCTCGCCACGTTCCTTGCCCCTGACGAAACGCCTGCAGGCCCGACGACACGGCAGCACACCGGGGTCGTCGACGGCGACGACCTCGTCGACCTGAACGATCCGGTGATCGGGCTGCCGGCTGACATGACCGCCCTCCTCACCCTTGGCGACGAGGCATGGGAGAGGGCCGCGACCGCTGCGGCCACCTCCGCGCGCCGATGGGGCCTCGAGCAGGTGGAGCTGCTCGCGCCGGTCACCTTGCCCCCGAAGGTCCTCGCCATCGGGAGGAACTACCTGGCGCACGTGACGGAGATGGGTGGTGAGCGCCCGGTGCGACAGCTCTGGTTCAACAAGCAGCGCACCGCGGTGACCGGGCCGTCGGCCGACATCCTCGTCCCGGCGGTCTCCGAACAGGTCGACTACGAGGGCGAGCTGGGCCTCGTCATCAGGCGCCGGGCGAAGTCGGTCCCCGCGGCACGCTGGCTCGACGTCGTCGCGGGCTTCACCGTGGCGAACGACGTGAGCGTGCGGGACTGGCAGGCCCACTCTCCGACGTTCACCATCGGGAAGTCGTTCGACACGCACTGTCCCCTCGGGCCGTGGATCGTGACGCCGGACGAGGTGGGCGACGCGCGCTCCCTGCGGATTCGAACCTGGGTGAACGGCGAGCTCCGCCAAGACGCCACGACCGAGGAACTGATCTTCGGGTTCGACGAGATGATCGAGTACCTGACGACGGCCTTCCCGCTCGAGCCAGGAGACGTGCTCTTGACCGGGACCCCGTCGGGAGTCGGGGCGGGCTTCAGGCCGCAGCGATGGCTGAAGTCAGGAGACGCCGTTCGCATCGAGATCGCAGGGGTCGGCGTGCTGGACAACCGTGTTGTCGACGAGCCGCCTGCTGCGCCTCCACCGGATCCTGTCCTGGGCAGCTGATCCGGCGGTCGACCCGGGTGCACGGAGGTGGCGGCGCGCACGGCAGAATGTGGACGTGGAGGAGCACGAGCCCGAGCAGCACACGGAGCCCGCGGAGCCCCTGGCGCTCGGCGGGCAGGAGCGCGGCGCGCGGCTCGAGCAGCTGCAACGTGTGATGGACCTCATGCGGCCTGCCGTCCAGGCAGACGGAGGCGATCTCGTCCTCGTCTCGGCGGACGTCGAGTCGGGCGTGGTGGAGGTGAAGCTCCAGGGAGCGTGCAGCTCGTGCGCAATCAGCTCCGCGACGTTGCAGGGTGGCGTCGAGCGGATCCTGCGCGACCGGCTGCCGTGGGTCACCGAGGTCACCGGGGGCGTCACAGAGACAATCGACCCGTACGAGAGCGCCGACCTCGGGAAGGGCGCGTACGTCCCCAAGTTCTGACCGGGCCGCACGTCGCCGCCGGCCCGAGATCCCGGCCGCGCCGTGAGGCGTGCGCTACCGTCGGCGCGGTGAGCGGCGAGGCGGCGAGGAAGGGCGTGATCTCCCGCAACGGTCGCACGCGGACCTCGGCGTTCGGTGCCGGACGGAGGGAGGGTCACGACTCCTCGGCGTTCTACTCCCGCTTCGCACCCCCTGTCCTGTCCGGCGACGACGAGGTGGTTCCCTGTCCGGCAGGTGACACCCTGCGGGCGGGTGACAGCCGGGATCTCTCCTTCCTCCCCGACAAGTGCGTTGCGCTGGTCGTGACGTCCCCTCCCTACTTCGTGGGCAAGGAGTACGAGCAGAGCCTCGGTGACCGCCACGTCGCCGGCAGCTACCTGGAGTACCTGGGAATGCTTCGAGACGTCTTCGCCGAATGTCGGCGCGTGCTCGAGCCAGGCGGTCGCATCGCGGTCAATGTCGCAAACCTCGGGCGCAAGCCCTACCGGTCCCTCAGCGGGGACGTCACCACGATCCTCCAGGACGACCTGGGCTTCCTCTTGCGCGGGGAGATCGTGTGGGTGAAAGGAAAGGGAGCCAACGGGTCGTGCGCGTGGGGGAGCTACGCCTCGGCCGCGAACCCGGTGCTCCGCGACCTGACGGAGCGCATCGTCGTCGCGTCGAAGGGCCGTTTCGACCGTGCACTGGCCCGCCGCGAGCGCGCGGAGCGTGGGCTGCCTTCGGAGAACACGATCAGCCCGGCGCACTTCAGGGAGTGGACCCTCGACACGTGGCACTTCCCGCCGGAGTCGGCGAAACGCGTCGGTCACCCTGCTCCGTTCCCGGTGGAGCTGCCTCGCAGGCTGATCGAGCTCTTCACCTACCAGGGCGACGCGGTGCTCGACCCCTTCGCCGGCGCTGGACAGGTCGCGCTCGCATGCCTGGCGACCAAGAGGCGCTATATCTGCGTCGACATCGACGCGTCGTACGTCGAGCTGGCCCGGCAACGCATCGCCGAAGCCGCCGCGCAGACGTCGGCGAGCTGAGCGCGGCCCGACGGACCAGGAGCGGGGGCCCGGACGGCCGCGACGTTAGTTAGAAAAACTAAGTAGAATGCCCATGTGATCGATCGAGCGGCCGGCTCTCATCCAAAGGGCGCCCGCAGGCGCGCCCGCGGGCGCGGGCAGCCGGCGGGGCCGACCTCGGCTCCTGCCGACGACGAGCTCCCCGTGAGGCTGCGGGTCGCGGTCACCCGGCTCAACCGACGGCTCCGGCAGGAATCGGTGACCGGCGTCTCCCCTTCCCAGGAGTCGGCGCTCTCGACGATCAACCGGCTCGGCAAGCCGACCCTGGGTGAGCTCGCGCAGGCCGAGCAGGTGCAGCCGCCGACGATGACCCGGGTGGTCGCCGCGATGCAAGCCGCGGGGTTGATCGTGCGGCACGGGGACGAGGGCGACCGCAGGGTGAGCAGGGTCGAGCTCACCTCCCAGGGGCGCCTGACGCTCGAGCGCAGCAAGAGCCTGAAGAACGCTTACCTCGCACGCCAGATCGCGACCCTCACGCCGATCGAGCGGTCCCGGGCCGTCGACCTCGCCGCCCTTCTCGAGCAGCTGGTCGAGGATCGATGAACCGGCGTCTGCGTCACGCCGGCAACAGGACGTTCGGCGCCCTGCACGTCCGCAACTTCCGGCTCTACTTCGCAGGGCAGGTGGTGTCGGTCTCCGGGACGTGGATGCAGACGGTCGCGCTCGGCCTTCTCATCCTCTCCCGCCAGCTGCACGGCAACGGGCTCGACGTCGGCGTGGCCACCGCGCTCCAGTACCTCCCGGTGCTCGTGCTCGGCACCTGGGGCGGCGTCGTCGCCGACCGGGTGGACAAGCGCCGCCTGCTCGTCGTCACCCAGGCGGCAGCAGGCGTCCTGGCCCTCGTCCTCGGCCTGTTGGTGGGCATGCACGTCGTGAGGCTCTGGGAGCTCTTCCTGCTCGCTGCGCTCCTCGGGATGGTCACGCTCTTCACAAACCCGACGCGGCAGGCGTTCGTGTCCGAGATGGTCGGACGTGAGCTCCTGCCGAACGCGGTGAGCTTGAACAGCGTCCTCATGAACTCCGCGCGCGTGGTCGGTCCCGCGATCGGCGGCGTGCTCATCTACACGTCCGGGTTCGCGGCGTGCTTCTACGTGAACGCCGGGTCCTACGTCGCCGTCATCGTGGCCCTGCTCTTGATGCGGACGGCAGACCTGTACCGGACCGAGCGCGTCGTGCGCGCCAGAGGACAGGTCCGCCAGGGGCTCAGCTACGCGTGGCGGACGCCCGGACTGCGCGACCCGCTGCTCGCGATGGCCGTCGTCGGGACGTTCGCCTTCAACTTCACGACGACCCTCCCACTGCTCGCCAAGTACACGTTCCACGGGGGTGCCGGCACCTACAGCGCCTTCACGGTCGCGATGGGCGTCGGTTCCGTCATCGGCGGGTTGCTCGTCGCGCACCGGAGCCGACCTTCGACGGCGCTCCTCGGGGTGACCGGCCTTGGGTTCGGCGTGATGATGGTCCTCGTCGGGCTGGTTCCGACGGTGTCACTGACGTTGGTCGCCCTGTTCGCGATGGGAG
>JAKATH010000072.1 GCA_021828055.1 Actinomycetes bacterium | reverse complement strand
TCAGGGCGCAAGCCGACGTCCACCTCTACTTCCTGGTGCGCAAGCTGTTCGACCGCATCGGCTGGGACGTCCACGACTTTCCGTACCACGGCCTCGACGATCTGCGTCGGGCGTTCGACGGCACGCTTGCAGACGTCGGGACATTCGAATGGCGGGGGATCGAGGTCTTCTGGGGGCGGAAGCCCTTGCCGGCCTGACCTTGCCGGCGTGCGACAGCCGGGTGCTCCTTCAGGAATGACTCAGATGTGCGACCTTCGGGACGTCACCACGATCACCTTCAGACGGCGTGGGTGCTCAGGGTCTCGGCGGCGAAGAGCTCTTCGGGCCGCAACAGGCGGTGGGCGACCCCTTGGTGGTGCGCGAGCCGGAGGAAGGTCTCGAGCGTCGTACGGTTCCCCTCGAGCCCGTAGGGCCAGACGTCCTCACCGAGCAGGGCGGCAGCCTCCCGCATCGCCGCCGACGGCCAGGGCAGGGGGACGGTCGACAGCATCTCGTCGGAAAGGCGCGCGACGCTGCGGTCGCGTGCCTCGCAGAACGCGGTCACCAGGTTGCACGCGATCCACGGGTGGTGCTCGAGCACGGCGGCGCGCACCACGACGATGTGCATGATGGGGAAGATCCCGGTCCTGGCCAGGTAGTCGCGCTCCATCGGAACAGGGTCGGGGAAGAGCCGAACGATGCGTCCTGATCCGTCCTGGAAGCTCTTGGGAGGTCGAGCGCTGATGATCGCGTCGATGTCGCCCTCGAGGAGCATCTCGTCGAGCGACCGATCGGCGACCGGTTCCAGGGACAGCCCGTCGGGCAGGGCCAAGGCCACCTTCTCCGTCCTGCCGGCCTCGTTGACGCCTGCCTGCACCCAGCGCACCTCACGGAGCGGGACGCCGAGCTCCTCGGCGAGAAGGCCCTTGGCCCACACCGACGCCGTCTGGGCCCACTCTGGGAGGCCTACCCGTCGGCCCGCCAGGTCTCCTGGCGTCTCGACGGACTTGTCGCCGCGCACGTAGAAGGCGCCGTGCCGGAAGACTCGCGACGGAAAGACCGGGATCGCCACCATCGAGCGATCGTCCTTCGAGACGAGCGACGTGTAGACCCCGAAGGACATCTCCGAGACGTCCCACTCGCGGTGGGCCAAGAACCGGGGGAAGATGTCCTCGACGCCGAGCTGCAGCGGGACGAGGTCGACCCCCTCCACGTCGACGCGACCGCTCGTGAGGTCGCGGACGTGGTCGTAGTCGCCCACCGCGATCGAGAGGGTGACCCTCGCGCTGGCCATCGGACCTACCCGTCCTCGCCCGGTGCTCTTGTGGCGGCGATCATGGCGACCAAGGCGCTCGCCTCGATGAGTCGCCTCGCCCGCATCACGATGGGCAGGTCGACGAGTTGCCCCCCCACGGCGACCGAGCCCTCGCCGCGGGACTGGGCGTCATCGAAGGCGGCGACGACCTTCTTCGCGTAGTCGACCTCGTCGGGCGACGGGCTGAAGGCGCGGTTGATGCCGTCGAGCTGGCGGGGGTTGAACGTGGACTTTCCGCTGAAGCCAAGGCGGCGCGCCTGCAAGATGTCGGCCGCCAGCCCTTCGGGATCGTCCAGGTCGGGGAAGACGCCGTCGATGCTGCCAACTCGGGCGGACGCGGCCGCGACCACGAGGCTCGACCTCGCATGGATCAGCTCCCGCGACTCGCCGGCCCGATGGGTCCCGAGACCCAGGTCCAGGGCGAAGTCCTCCGCTCCGAACATCAGCGCCTCCATGCGGGCATGGCTGGCCGCGATCGCCGGCGCGGCCAGGAGCCCCCGGGCGCTCTCGATCGCCGCGACGACGCGCACCGCCCCGCTTCCCATCGAGCGCCGTCGCTCCAGCTCGTCGAGGCGCCCGGCGAGGTGCAGGACCTCTGTGGCCGTCTCCACCTTGGGGAGGCACACGCCGTCCAGTCCTGGGACGACGACCGCCTCGAGGTCGTCGTCCGACCACGGGGATGCGATCGAGTTCAGGCGCACGAAGCGGCGCGGCCCGAAGTCGGGCCGGCCCAGCACCTCGGCGACGAGCCGCCGGGCTGCTTGCTTCTCGGCCACCGGCACGCCGTCTTCGAGATCGAGGAAGACGGCGTCGGCAGGGACGCCGGCCGCCTTCTCCACGAAGCGGGCCGTATGACCGGGGACGAACATCCAGGATCGCTGGAGGCTGCTCACTGCGTCTGCTCCTCTGGGCGGCAGCACGAGACGCGCTCGTGCTCTCAGACATCCTGAAATTCAGGATCGACAAATTCAGGACAAATTCAGGATAGGCATTGCAAAATACCGGAGAAGGGCTCCCCGTCTCGATGCTCTGCACGCCCGACGAGCGCTGCATCTTGCGGTGGATCCCCTGAGGTCAGCACTCCATGGTGTGGTCAGTGCGCTCAGGTGAACGGCCCATTGCAGAAATGACCGTAGCCTGGCTCGAGCGAGAGATCAACGTGCACCAACCCCACCACGCTGTCCGTCACGTGCCGCATCGTCGGTCCGGACGAGCGGCCGGGCCGTGGGACTTCGCGACGACAATCGACCGCGGTAACGTCCAGTGCGCGGCGTTCTTCGGAGCCGCCGCCGGGAAGCCGAGAGAGGCCGAGAGAGGAGGACGGGATGCCCCGTCACTACGCCCGCTTGACGCAGCCGCTCGTCCGGGAGGACGGAGCCCTCCGCCCGGCTTCTTGGGACGAGGCCCTGGACCGGGCCGCCGCCGGCTTCGCCGGCCGCCATGGCAAGGAATTCGGGATGTTCAGCTGCTCGAAGTCGAGCAACGAGGTGAACTTCCTTGCGCAGAAGTTCTCCCGTTCGGTCATGGGGTCGAACAACATCGACTCCTGCAACCGCACCTGACACGCACCCAGCGTCGCCGGTCTGGCGGCAGTCTTCGGTGCCGGAGGTGGCACCAGCTCCTACCGGGAGATCGAGGAGACCGACCTCGTCGTCCTGTGGGGGTCGAACGCGCGTGAAGCGCACCCGATCTTCTTCCACCACCTGCTGAAGGGGCTCCGCCGGGGGGCGAAGCTGTACGCCGTCGACCCCCGCCGCTCCACCTCGGCGCAGTGGGCCGACGTCTGGCTGGGCATCGACGTCGGCTCTGACATCGCCCTCGCCAACGCGGTCGGGCGGGAGATCATCCGGGCCGGCCTCGTCAACACCGAGTTCGTGCGGCGGGCCACCGTTGGCTTCGAGGAGTACGCCGCCTCCGTCGAGCCCTTCACCCTCGCCGAGGGGGAGCGCCTGACCGGTGTGCCCGCCGGCGCCATCGCGGACCTGGCGCACGACTACGCGCGAGCGGACCGGGCGCAGCTGTGCTGGACGCTGGGGATCACCGAGCACCACACCGCCACCGACAACGTCCTCGCGCTCTGCAACCTCGCCCTCCTGACGGGCCACGTCGGGCGCCTCGGCTCCGGGCTGGTCCCGCTGCGCGGCCAGAACAACGTCCAAGGCGGCGGGGACATGGGCGCGCTGCCCAACAAGTTCCCCGGCTTCCAGGACGTGGAGGACGGCACCGTGCGCGCCTCGTTCGAGGCTCGCTGGGGGGTCGCCCTCCCGGCGGAGCGCGGTTGGCACCTCTCCCAGATGTTCGACGCGATGGAGCGCGGCGACCTCCGGGCCCTCTACGTCCTCGGCGAGAACCCGGCCCAGTCGGAGGCCGACAACCACCGGACCGTCCGGCTGCTCCAAGGGCTCGACCACCTGGTCGTCCAGGACGTGTTCCTCACCAAGACCGCACAGCTGGCGGACGTGGTGCTGCCCGCCGCCGTCACCGCCTTCGAGTCCGAGGGCACCGTCACCTCGAGCGAGCGGCGCGTCCAGCGGCTCCGTCCGGCGCTCCGGCCGCCCGAGGGCGCCCGCGAGGACATCGACGTCGTCTGCGCGCTCGCCGCTCGGCTCGGCCACGACTGGGGCCGCCCGAGCGCCGAGGAGGTGTGGGACGAGTGCCGCAGCCTGTCTCCCATGCACGCCGGGATGCGCTACGACCGGCTCGAGGCGCTGGGCGGGATCCAGTGGCCGTGCCCGTCCGAGGACCATCCGGGCACCCTGTTCCTCCACGCCAGGCTGTGGGAGGAGGACCCGGCCTCGCGGGGGCCCGCCGCCCCCTTCAGCCCGGTGCGGTTCGAGCCGCCGCTCGACGAGCTCAGCGACGAGTTCCCGATCCGGCTCACCACCGGGCGCCGGCTCGACTCGTTCAACACCGGCGTCCAGAGCGGCGCCTACGCCTCGCCCCTGCGGCGGCCCGAGATGCTCGACCTCTCCCCCGAGGACCTGGCGTCCCTCGGGTTGGCCGAGGGTGAGCTGGTGCAGGTGAGCTCACGTCGGGGTTCGATCACCGTGCCCGCCCGCCTCGACCGGTCGCTGCGCCCGGGGCTGGCGTTCCTGACGCTGCACTTCCCCGACCAGGTCGACACCAACGCGCTCACCCTCGACGCCTGGGACCCCAAGTCCGGCACGGCCGAGTTCAAGGCCACCGCGATCCGGGTCGACCGTCTGCCCGAGCGCGTCGGAGCCGCGGCCGCCGGGGCCGAGGTCGGCTGATGGACCTGCGCACGACGGAGGCGCCCCCGAGCGCCGACGAACGGCTCGCGGTGGACTCGGTCCTCGGGCCGCCCGAATCTGGGTGGTTCGGGGGCGGGCGCACGCCGCTCGACGGGCACATCGCCGTCGGCGGGCTGTCCCTCGCCCGCAGGCGGCGCCACCTCCTCCTGCCGTCCCTCCACGCCCTCCAGGAGCGGGTGGGCTCGATCACCCCCGCCGGGCTCGGCTATCTCTGCACCCGCCTCGACATGGCGCCGGCTGAGGCGTACGGGGTGGCGAGCGCCTACGCGCTGTTTTCCTTCGAGCCGGGGCCCCCGGTCGTCGTCCACGTCTGCGACGACGTGGCCTGCCTCGCGGCGTCCGGCGGCGACCCGGCCGGGGACCTGGCGCGCCACCACGGGCCTGCGGGGTCGAGGACGGCCGTCACGTGGCGCCCGAGCCCATGCCTCGGCCACTGCGAGCACGGGTCGGCCGCGCTCGTCCAAGCGGCCGGTGAGCGCGGCGGCCGGGCGTCGCTGGCGCCCTTCGCCCGCGGCGACATGGACCGTCTCGCAGCTCTCGGCGCCGACCTCGTCCTCGCCGACCTTCCGGTCCCCCTCGCCCTCGTTCCCCAGGCCGGCGCGGAGGGGACCCGGCTGCTGCGCCGGGTGGGACGGCTGGACCCCTCGTCGATCGACGCCTACCGGGCGGCCGGCGGCTACGAGGGGCTCCGCCGGGCGCTCGAGATCGGCCCGCAAGGGGTCGTCGCCGAGCTGAAGGACGCCAAGCTGCTCGGGCGAGGCGGCGCCGCCTTCCCGACCGGCGCCAAGTGGGAGGCGGTCGCGCGCAACCCGGTCCGACCGCACTACTTCGTCGCCAACGCGGACGAGTCGGAGCCCGGCACGTTCAAGGACCGGGTCCTGCTCGACCACGACCCCTACGCGCTCATCGAGGCGCTGACCGTCGCCGGCGTCACCACCGGCGCGGAGAAGGGGTTCGTGTACCTGCGGGGCGAGTACCCGCTGGCCGCGGCCCGTCTCGAGCACGCCGCCGACGGCGCCAGGCGCCGGGGCCTCCTCGGCGGCGACGTCATGGGCTCGGGGATCGCCTTCGACATCGAGGTGCGGCGCGGGGCCGGCGCCTACATCGCCGGCGAGGAGACGGCGCTGTTCAACTCGCTGGAGGGTCGCCGGCCGGAGCCCCGCAACAAGCCGCCCTACCCCGTGGACCGGGGCCTCTTCGACAAGCCCACCGGGGTGAACAACGTCGAGACGCTGCTCTCGGTGCTCGAGGTCCTCTCGATGGGCGCGAGCGCGTACGCCCAGCTGGGGACGCCCGATTCCACCGGGACCAGGCTCTTCTGCCTGTCGGGCCGTGTCGCGCGCCGCGGGCTCTACGAAGTCCCGATGGGGACCACCCTCGGGTCCCTGCTGGACATGGCGGGAGGGGTGGCCGCCGGCCGCCCGCTCCGCGCGGTGCTGCTCGGGGGCGCCGCCGGCAGCTTCGTGGGGCCCGACGACCTGGACCTCCCCCTCTCCTTCGAGGGAGCGCGGGCGGCCGGCACGACGCTCGGCTCGGGGGTGGTGGTGGTGCTGGACGACACGGTCGACATGACCGCCTTCGTCGGCCGGGTGGCGCGGTTCTTCCGTGACGAGTCCTGCGGCCAGTGCGTGCCCTGCCGGGTGGGCACGCAGCGCCAGGAGGAGGCCGTCGCCCGTCTGGCCGCCGGCCGGCCGCTCGGGTCGGTCGACGACGAGCTGGCGCTCCTTGCCGACCTCGACCAGGTGATGCGGGACGCGTCGATCTGCGGGCTCGGCCAGACGGCCAGCAGCGCCGTGACCTCCGCCCTGCGGCAGGGCCTGATCGGGGACGGCGCACACCTTGCGAACGGGAGGAGACGATGAGCACGCTGCCGCCCGCGCCGACCCCGCTGACCTTGCGGCGGAACGTGCAGGTCACCATCGACGGCGAGCAGGTCGCCGTCCCGGAGGGCTCGACGGTCCTCGAGGCGTGCCGCGCCCGCGGCGCCGAGGTCCCCACGCTCTGCTACCTGGAGACGCTCGCGCCGGTGAACGTGTGCCGGGTCTGTGTCGTCGAGCTGGAGGGGTCCCGGGCGCTCGTGCCCTCGTGCTCGCGCCCGGTGGCGCCGGGCATGGTGGTCCAGACGTCCTCCGAGCGGGTCCGCACCAGCCGCAGGATGGTGCTGGAGCTGCTCGCCTCCTCGGTCGACCTCTCCACTGCCGGTGGCGACGTCCACCGCTGGATCGAAGAGCACGGCGCCCGCCCGGAGCGCCATGGCCCCCCGGCGCCGGCGGCCGACAGGGACCACACCCACGCGGGCCACCACGATCCCCCGGCGGTCGGGAAGGCCGCGACGGCAGCCCAGCCCGTCAAGCGGGACAACGACCAGTACGTGCGCGACTACGCGAAGTGCATCCTGTGCTACAAGTGCGTCGAGGCCTGCGGGGAGGAAGCCCAGAACACCTTTGCGATCGCGGTCGCCGGGCGGGGGTTCGACGCCCGGATCTCGACCGAGTTCGACGTGGCGCTCCCCGAGTCGGCCTGCGTCTACTGCGGCAATTGCATCGCCGTCTGCCCGACCGGCGCGCTCATGTTTGTGAGCGAGCACGACCTCCGGGCCGGCGGCGAGTGGGACGAGAGCCGCCAGGAGGTGACCCGGACCGTCTGCCCGTACTGCGGCGTCGGCTGCAACCTCGACCTCCACGTCCAGGACAACCGCATCGTCAAGGTCACCTCGCCCCTCGATCACGACGTGACGAGGGGCAACCTGTGCGTGAAGGGCCGGTTCGGCTTCGAGTTCGCGCAGGGCGGCTGACCCGCCGCCTCGGCACGCGCCGCCCTCGGCAGCCCGCCGCGCTCACCCGATCCGCGCCAGGCCCTCCACGCGGTGCTCGGTCTCGGCCCTCTTCGAGAGCTCGGGGAGCTGGCCGCAGTCCGGGACCGGACGCGTCGCCGCGGGAACGACCGTCGCCTCCCACGCCCCGGCGGCCGCGGGTCCTGACGCCACGAGGCGCAGGCGCCCGCCGCCCAGGTCCACGACGCTCCGTGCGCAGTCGAACAGCGGCCATCCGGCCTCGGCCAGCACCGCGCGTTCGAGCGCCTGCGCGGCCGGCGAGTCCAACCCGCTGCACCCGCGGTACCGGGGGAGGAGGTCGTCGAGCGGCCCGGTCCGCCGCACGATCCGGACCAGCGCGTCCGGGTCGAGGAAGCCCCACGCCGTGCCGGCCGGCAGCACGACGCACGTGGCGGCGAAGCGGTGGCCGCCGGTGTGGCTGGTGCGCGCGAGGCGCACCCCGGCGCCCTCGATGCCCGAACCGCGGAGCTGCCCCCACAGACTCGTGCCGGCGGACCCGCAGCAGCGGTCTCTGCGTCCGTGGGTGCACACGAGGACCTCGCACCCTCCGACCGGCTCGCCGCCGCCCGCCAGCAGGCGGTCGGTCGCGCGGCCGAGGGCGTCGCCGATCCCCGGGTCGTCCGGCGCGCCGTCCGAGGCGGTGCGGTCCTCTCGCCGGACGGCGTCCACCTCCACGTGCAGCTCGCGGCCCTCGAAGCGGGTGAACGGACCGGGCGGCCGCCGGTAGAGGGCGACGCGCCGGCGCCGACCGGCCTCGGGCACGAGAAGCTGGATCCGGAAACCGCGCCCCGCGACGACCTCGCGCACCGCGTCGAGGGCCTGCACGTCGCCGGCGTCGCGCGGCCACGGCAGCGGCCACTCCACCAGGACGTAACCGGCATGGCTGCCGGCGGTCCCGACCGGGTCGATCCGCTGTGCCCGAGCCCACTGCGCGCAAGGGACCCCCTGCGCCGGGTTGGGCGAGCGCTCGGCCACCTCCAAGGAGGGTAGTCGCCGGCGCGCGCCACGACGGAAGCGGCTACCGCTCCTCGCGGGCGGGGGGAGCCCCGGTCGGCTCCGCCGGGGGGCTGGTCCAGGGCCGGAGCCAGATGGACAGCGCCGCGTCCAGCATCTCGCGAAGCTGCGTCGTGTCGTCCTCCAGCCATCGCTCGTAGGCGGCGACCGCCGTGCCCAGCGCAGAGCGCGCGAGCACCTGCGGCACGAGTGTCTGCGGCGCGTGGCCCGTCCTTCGGGCGACGAAGCTCGCGACGATGTCGCACCACGCCGCGTACCGCAGCGCCGAGTGAGCCTGCAGCGCCGAGACTCGCAGCAGGAGGGCCATCCGCTGGCGGAGCCAGGGCAGCTCGTCGTCGGAGAAGTCGTTGAACGCGAGGATGCACTCGCGCAGCGCCGTTTCCGTCGGGACCTCCGGCGGCACTGCGTCGAATCGGGCCTGGAAGCCCGCGAGATGCTCGTCGAAGTCGCCCCACGCGACATCGTTCTTCGAGGCGTAGTAGCGGAAGAACGTTCGCCGGCTGATGCCCGCACCTCGCGCGATGTCCTTCACCGTCGTGGACTCGAAGCCCCTCTCGCAGAAGAGCGCCAGCGCGATGTGCTCGAGCTCCGTCCGGGACGTGACCGGCGGGCGGCCCGTCGCGCGGGCTGGTCCCCCGGGGCTCACGAGCACGAGCGTACAAAGGCCGGGCCGACATTTGTCACCAGGTGCCACTATTCGGTATGGTCACGCCGCTGGGGCGAGTCTCCGGGTTGCCCGGAAGCTCCTGCGAGGACCGACAGAGCCGACGATCGGGGGCACTCATGGCGGACTCCAGAGCACGGCACGGAGCGGTCGTCTCGGCGGCGTCCGGGAAGCCCGACCCGGCCGACGGCGGGCACGAAGAGGACCCGATCGCCGACGAGGTCCTCGTCGAAGACGTCTCGATCGACGGCATGTGCGGCGTCTATTGAGCCAGATCCAGCACGCCGGGTCGCGGCCGGTGCTGGAGGACGCGTGGGCGCTCAGCCCGAGCGTCGCGCTCCGGGCGGAGCCGTTCGGCGCGATGGCGTACGACTTCTCGACCCGCCGGCTCTCCTTTCTGAAGCACCCGAGGTTCGTCGACCTCCTCCGCCGTCTCGGGGACCACCCCTGCGCTCTCGACGCCTGCAGGGAGGCGGGGATCGGCGACCGGGAGCTCGGGGCGCTCGGGGAGGGCCTGCGGCGGCTGGCGGAGAGCGGGATGCTCGTGCGCCGGCCCGCCGAGGCGTGCGGCGCTGCTCCGGTAGCCACCGCCCGGCCGGGCGGAGAGGCGGCGCGCGCCGCCACCGGCCGGTCGTTGGCCGACAGGTTCGAGCTCGGCCTCGAGGCTCCGATCTGTCTCACCTGGGAGCTGACCTACGCGTGCAACCTGTCGTGCGTCCATTGCCTCTCCAGCTCCGGCCGGCGCGATCCTGGCGAGCTGTCCACCCGGGAGTGCGAGGCGCTGATCGACGAGCTGGAGGCGCTCGGGGTCTTCTACGTGAACGTCGGCGGTGGCGAGCCGACGATCCGGCGGGACTTCTGGCACCTGCTCGACTACGCGACGGCCCACCGCGTCGGCGTGAAGTTCTCGACCAACGGCACGCGGATCGACGCCTCGGCGGCGAAGCGGCTGTCGGCCAACCACTACGTCGACGTGCAGCTCTCGCTCGACGGCGCGACGGCCGAGGTCAACGACGCCGTGCGGGGGGCGGGCTCCTACGCGACGGTGAGGCGGGCGATGGCGCACCTCGCCGAGGCGGGAGTCCGGGGGTTCAAGCTGTCGGTCGTCGTCACCCGGGACAACGCGGGCCAGCTCGACCAGCTCGAGGCGCTTGCGGACGAGCACGGCGCCCAGCTGCGCGTGACCCGGCTCCGCCCGTCGGGGCGGGGCGCGGACGTCTGGGCGCGCCTCCGTCCGACCTCCGAGCAGCAGCGCCGCCTGTACGAGTGGCTGCACGCCCGGGGGGACGAGGTCCTCACCGGCGACTCGTTCTTCCATCTCGGTGCCTACGGGGACCCGCTGCCGGGGTTGAACCTCTGCGGAGCGGGGCGCGTCGTGTGCCTGGTCGACCCGGTCGGGGACGTCTACGCGTGCCCGTTCACCATTCACGACGACTTCCGCGCCGGGAGCGTCCGGTCGCCCGGCGGCTTCACCGAGGTGTGGCGGTCCTCGACCCTGTTCGCCGGCCTTCGCTCGCCGTCCGACGGCGGCGCCTGCAACGCGTGCTCGTCCTTCGGCGCCTGCCGGGGCGGCTGCATGGCGTCGAAGTACTTCACGGGCCTCCGGCTCGACGGCCCGGACCCCGAGTGCGTGAAGGGCCACGGAGAGGCGCCGCTCGCGCGGGTGGGCACCGCCGCCGCACCGCGCCCGACGGTCGACCACTCGTCGGCGCGGCCGGTGCCGGTCGCCCTGTCGAGGGCGGCAGCTCGCCGGGTGTCCGTCGCGCAACCGGCCCGGTCGGGCGCCTGACGGGGCGCGCCGTGGCCGATCGCTGGTTCGAGAGCGTGGCCGTCGCGCAGCGGCGAGCGGAGCGGCGCCTGCCGAGGTCCGTCTACCGTGCGCTCGTGGCCGGGTCCGAGCGCGGCGCGACCATGGACGACAACCTCGCCGCCTTCGCCGAGCTCGGCCTGGCGCCCACGGTCGCCGGGCAGCCGGCGAGCCGGGAGCTGGCGACCACCCTCATGGGCCAGGCGATCTCGTTCCCCGTGGTGGTCTCCCCGACGGGGGTGCAGGCGGTGCACCCCGACGGCGAGGTCGCGGTCGCCCAGGCGGCGGCGAGCAGGGGCGTCGCCGCCGGGCTCAGCTCCTTTTCGTCCAAGCCGGTCGAAGAGGTGGTCGCCGCGAACCCGAAGACCTTCTTCCAGCTGTACTGGTCGGGAAGCCGCGACGACATCGCCGGGAGGATCGAGCGGGCCCGCGCCGCGGGGTGCGTGGGCATGATCGCCACCCTCGACTGGTCGTTCGCCACCGCCAGGGACTGGGGGAGCCCGTACATCCCCGAGCGGTTGGACGTCCGCGCCGCCTTGCGGCTCGCGC
>JAKATH010000071.1 GCA_021828055.1 Actinomycetes bacterium | reverse complement strand
CGCATCCCGCAGGAGCTCGTCGACCTCCCGCCGATCGCCCGGCGTCGCCAGCACGTGAACGGTCCGCACGGAGCCGGGCCCTTCGAGCGCCGACCGGACCGCTGAGCCGAGCCGCTGCTCCACCGCGTCGCCGGCCCCTGCGGGGAAGATCACGATCGCGGCGGCGAGAAGGTTGCAGTCGACGAGCGCCAGCGGGTCCGTGAACCGGAGCTGCGCGCGAAGCGCCCTGGCCGCGCTCGGCGCTGTGCGGGCGTCGGGCAGCTCCACGACGACGAGCGCCAGAGCACCGGCCGCGCGGGTGTCGGAGGCGAGCATCCTCCCGGCCCTGCTGAAGAACTGCCCGAGGCTCGAGAGGCCGAGGGGCGGCTCGGGCTGGGCCCACCAGGTCGCCGGCGGCGCTTCGAGCGACGGCTCCGGCGGCACCTCGATCGGCACCTCGATCGGCGCCGACGCGTGGATCGACGGCGGCCCCGCGTGGATCGACGGCGGCCCCGCGCCCTGCCGGGGATCGTCCGACCCCGGCTCCCCGGCCTGCCCGCCGGCGCGCCCGGGCTCCCCCGCTCCCTGCCGGGCCTCGTCCGACCCGGGCTCCTCCGCACCCTGCCTCGCGGCGGCGCGCACCGACGGCTCCCCCGCTCCCTGCCACGCGCCACCGCCCAGCCTCTGGACCGCCTCGAGATGGCGCAGGAGGCGCTGAGCCAGCCGCTCGAGGACGCAGAGCTGCGGGGGCTCGAACCGGTGGTCCGGCCCGGCGACGACGCCGATCATGCCGTGCCCGACGCCGTTGCGCACGGGGGCCACGGCCAGGGTCAGCGCGTGCCCCAGCTGCACCGCCCGGACGAAGACCCGGGCGCGGGCGAACTCGGGGTCCGCGGCCGCCTGGCCGGCGAGCTGCGCCAGCTCGTCCGACGAGAGGCCCTCGGGCGCCCCGGGGGCCGGCACCGAGACGATCTCGAGAGCGCGTCCCCCTGCGAGCATCGCAGCGAAGGCGGCGACTGCTGCGGTCTCGTCCCGAGCGACTCGAAGCAGGTTCTCCATCGAGGTCGTCACTGCGCTCACGTGCCGGCGTGACGTCAGGCCGGCGCGCGCCGGCCTGCGGCGTGGTCGCGCTTGTGGCGGTACATGGCGCGGTCCGCCTTGGCCAGGAGCGCATCGGGCCCGAGGTCCCCCCTCTCTGTGCTCACCCAGCCGATCGACGCGCCGACGTCGAACACGAGGCCCCGTACGGTGAACGGCGCGGTCAGCACCTTGCGGAGCCTCGAGACGACGAGGTCGCCGTCGGGGTGGCCCGCGGTCGCGTGGGCGATCACGAACTCGTCGCCACCCAGGCGGGAGGCCACGTCGTCGCTCCGCACGGCACCGCGGAGGCGGCGGGCGAACGCGCCGAGCACCTCGTCGCCCATGTCGTGGCCGTGCTCGTCGTTGATCTGCTTGAAGTCATCGAGATCCATGTAGATGAGCGTCACCGACCCTCCGCGCCGCCCGAGTCCCTGGAGCATGCGGCGCAGCTCCTCGAGCAGGAGATAACGGTTGGCGAGACCGGTCAGCGGATCGTAGAGGGCGTACTGGGTGAGGCGCTGCTGCTCCATCCATTCGGCGGTCGTGTCGCGCAGCACCACGAGCACGCCCCGTCGGCCGTCGATCGGGAATGGCCTCGCCGACATCGCCACGTGGCGCTGGCCGTCGCCCTCCTCGCCGACGATGAGATGGACGTCCCGTGCGACACCGTCTTGGAGGGTGAGCATCGCGGGATGGCGGTCGTGCGCGAGGACCTCGCCGTCTTCGCTCCTGAGCGCGCTCGTCGTCGGGAGCGGCGAGCCGACGAGGATCCGTCCGGGCGCCAGACCGTTCATTGCGTCCGCAGACTGGTTCGCCATCACCACCGTGCCCTCCGCGTCCAGGCACACGATCCCGTCGTCCAGGCTCGCGAGGAGGTCCGCCGCGTCGACATGCCCAGGGACGGCGCGGCGGGCAGACGACGTCGCATCCGGGTCGCCGAGCGGGGCCTCGTCGGGGACGCGCGGGTCCGCGGGCGTCGCGCTCCCCTTCCGGGGCCCGCGCAGGCAGGGGGCGAGGTCGGCGGCGAGACGGGCGAGCCCTGCCCGCTGGCGGGTGTCCGGCTCCGGAAGCCACGTGTCGACCACGCCGAGCAGCCCGACCTCCAGATCCCCGGACCACGCCGGCACCACCACGCACGCGAGCGAGCGGTCCGCCGAGCCCGCCTCTGTCGAGACCTCGGCGTTCCAGAAGAGGTCGCGGCCACGGGCGGCCGGGTGCGAGAGGCAGTTGCGCGCGAGCACCTCGATGCGCCGTGCGCCGTCGTCGGGCGGCATCGCGTCGGAGACGACGACGTGCACGTCGCCTGTCATGCTCACGACGAACGCCCCGAGGCCGAGGCACAGGTCGACGGCGGTGCGGAGTCCCGCGTCGATCGATCCGCTCTCTGGCGCTGCGTCGGTCACACCCACCACTTCCACGATGCCCAACGGAAGGCAACCGTAGTGGACTCGCCGCGCGGACCGAGGACCTGACGGGATCGGCCACGACGTGCCGCCCCCTTCGGCGCCGGGCCCTTGCATCCGCGGGCGCAGGACCTTGCGCCGGCGGAAAGCCACCACCTCGCGGGGCACCTGCCGTACAATCGCCGCACCGAGGCGACGCAGCGGGACGACAGCGGTCGAGCACCACGCACGCCGAGCATGGTCGCATGAGGTTGCGCGCGCGTCGAGCAGAACAGGGTGGGTCCACGGGGGCGGATGAATGGGAGCTGAGCGCCCGACGAGCCGAAGGGGCAGGGGAAGTGGCCGACTCGCTATCGATCGTGCACGACGACATCGTCGCCGCGGCCGAGATCGTCGCCCGTGGCGGCTGGGTCTCGTGGGCCTACGAGCTGCTCGAGCACGTGGCCGCCGGCCACCGGCTCTCCGAGGCATGGCTGGTGGTCGATCCTGTCGCGGGAGGCGGCGCGATCCCCGGAGCCGGACCCCAGCTCTTCGGGCTGGGGGGCAGGGCGGTGCCGGTCGACACGGCTCGCACGCTCCTCCTCCGCCCGGCGGGCGTGTACGGGGAGCCGAGCATCGACGCCGCGACGAGCAGCGCCCTCGGCGCCATGTGCGGCACCGCCTTCCGGGCGTCGCTCGCCGCGCTCCGGTCCGCGGCGGACCCGGCGACGGGCCTCCACAGCCCCTTCGCGATCAGGGCGGCGACCGCCCGCGCGGCGGCCTGCGGCGGCCGTTACGGGTGGTCGTCCACGTTGGTCCTGCTCGCCACGTCCGGCGACGCGCCCGCAGAGGATCGCTGGCTCGGCCTCGCCTCCGCCCTCCGAGAGGCGCTCCGTGCCGGCGACGAGGCGGGGGTGACAGCGCCTGGGACCGCGCTCGCGATCCTCGGGAACGCAGGGCTCGACGCGGTCCGACCCTTCGTCGCACGGGTCCGGGCGGCCCTCAGCGCAGGGGGCTGGGACGAGATCGACCTGCACGCGGCGGCAGCGAGGACGCCCGAGGAGACCGTCGACCCCGCAGAGCTGCGGCAGCTCGCCGCGGACCGGCTCGCGGGCACCGGGGCCGTGGTGCCCACGCCCGCCGACGCGGCGGCGACGCTCGAGCTGGAGCTGCGGCTCCTCCCGGGCGTCGTGGCGGTCGAGATGTCCACACCCGTCGTGGTGGTCTCGAGCGCACCCTCCGAGTCGCTCCCCGGCGACGTGCTCCGGGCAGTCCGCGCCCGTCTCCCCCACGGGTCCGTCCGGGTGCTGGCGATCTCCGACGGCGCCTCCGAGCCCGCGCACCCGTCGACGGCCGCCGACGTGCAGGACGGCGTGCAGGCCGGCGCCGAGACGCGCACCAACGGTGCCAACGGGCCCAACGGTGCCAACGGGCCCAACGGTGCCAACGGGCCCAACGGGAACCACGCCCCTCAGCAGGAGGAAGCCGGCGGACCGCACGCGATCTCGGCGACGGCGCCGCGGAGCGGGCCTGGGACGCCGCGCGGCGGCGCGAGGGTGTCGCTGCTCGGCGCGCACTTCGACGCCTCACAGGGGACGAGCGAGGTGTCCCTGGGGCTGGGGACCGCGCGCGGCACCGGCCGTGCGTCCGCCGGCCCGCTGGCGGGCGGTGCCCAGGCGACGTTGCGCGCGCTGGAGGCGCTGGCGATCGACGTGCCCTTCTACCTCGTGTCCGCCGAGCGCGCGCGCGGCGTGCCGGGCGAGCCGGTCGTGGTGGTGCTCGCTCCGAAGCAGCCGCGTGACTCCCAGGCGCGCGAGGCGGTGGAGCGCCTCGGGGTCGCGACCGGGGACGGCGACGTCGAGGCGGCGAGCCGCGCCACCCTCGGTGCGCTGAACCGCCACCTCGGGTGGACCGCCGCCACTCCATGACGACCTTTCGCTACGGTGCAGCGTTCTTCGACCGCGCAAGCGGCCTGCGCTTCGAGGCGCACCATCCGCTGAGCCGCCCGGACCGCTGGAAGGCGTACCTCAAGGGCGCGCAGCGGGAGTACTCGCGCTACGGGATCGACGAGCTGGTGGATCCGCGCGCGCTCGAGAGCGGGCTCGGCGTGTCGCTCTTCTTCGTCGGGGTCGACGCCCACGACCGCGTCGTCGCCGGGCTTCGCTGCCACGGTCCCCTCGACGACGCCGCCGCGGCCCAGGCGCTCGCCGAGATGGCCTCATCGCCCGAATGGGAGGGGCACCGGGCCAGGATGGACGCGGTCTCCCCCTACGGCGTCGTCGAGATGAAGGGCGCATGGCGGGAGAGGAGCGGCGACGGCAGCCCCCTCGTGGGAGAGGCGATGGTCCGCTGCTGCGCGCACGCGATCGAGTGGCTCGGCGCGGAGGTGCTCCTCGCGGCCGTCGCCGACCGCATGGAGCCGATCATGGCGACGGTCGGCAGCATGATGCTCGGGACGCAGTCCGCGCCGTTCCCCTCGGAGCAGTACCGCACGATCCTCACCGCCATGTGGCGGCCCCGGTACCGGGCGCAACTGGACGAAGCCCGGGAAAGGCTCCTCCGAGAGGACGCCGAGCAGCTGAGCCATCCGCTCGAGCGACGTCTCACAACCGGCTGGCGCCCGATCGCGCTCGACGTCCGGTGCCGGTCGGAGCGTCAGATCCTGGCCAACCTCCGGGCGGATCCCGGCATCGACGTGCTCGACGTGGTCGAGCGCCAGCGAGCAGAGCTCGGGCGCCTCGTGCCGCCGCCCGACGACACCCTCTTGGAGGAGCCGACGCGCTCCGTGTACTTCCCCTGGCGCCGGATGGTCGTGCACATGCTGGGGCCGCGCGCCTACGCGACCCTGCGGCTGGACCGGAACCGCCACCGCATCACGCGCGAAGAGCAGGAGCGGCTCGGGCGGCAGCGGGTCGGGGTCGTCGGGTTGAGCGCCGGCCATGCCGCGGCGGTGACGCTCGCGCTCGAGGGCCTCTGCGGCGAGCTCCGCCTGGCAGACCCCGACGAGGTGGAGGTCTCGAACCTGAACCGGTTGCCGGCCGCTGTCGTCGACGTCGGCACGAACAAGGCGGTCGTCGCCGCGCGCCGCGTCGCGGAGCTCGACCCGTACCTCCCCGTCCACGTGCTCACCTCCGGCGTCGACAGGGACAACCTGGACGAGTTCATCGCCGGGCTCGACGTCGTCGTCGAGGAGTGCGACGACCTCGGCATGAAGCTCCTCGTGCGCGAGGCCGCCCGCCGGCAGCGGGTGGCGGTCGTGATGGAGACGAGCGACCGGGGCCTGCTCGACGTCGAGCGGTTCGACCTCGAGCCCGAGCGGGCGCCGTTCCACGGGTTGCTGGGAGACGTGGACGCCGATGCGCTCGACTCGCTGTCGACCGCCGAGAAGGTCCCGTACGTGCTGGCGATCGTGGACGCGCCCCAAGGCTCGGCTCGTGGCACCGCGTCCCTGGCGGAGATCGGCCGCACCGTGTCGACGTGGCCGCAGCTGGGATCTGAGGTCACCCTCGGCGGCGCCATCGTGGCCTCAGCCGTGCGCCGGCTCGGCCTCGGCGAAGACCTCCCGTCGGGGAGAGCTCGCGTGGACCTCGAAAGGGTCCTCTCCGAGCTGGAGAGCCCCTGTACGGGTGACGGCGCCACGGTCGTCACCTCGGCGCCGAGCACGCCACGGGCGCCAGCCCCGTCGGACTGGAAGCGGGCGATCGTGCACGCGGCCAGCGTCGCCCCGTCGTGCGCCAACACGCAGCCATGGCGGTTCGAGCTGAGCAGCCGGGAGCTCACGATCGCGCTCGACCGGTCGAGGACGTGCGGCAGCGTCGACGTACGGTCACGGGCGAGCTACGTGGGCCTCGGCGCCTCGCTCTTCAACGCGAGGGTCGCGGCCGCGGCGGCTGGCCGTCTCGGTGCGTTCCAGCTGTTCCCCGAAGGGCCGGCCTCCGACGTCGTGGCGAGCCTGGAGCTCGGGACCGGTTCCGACCCGTCGCTCGCCGAGCTGCGCGAGGCGATGCTCGAACGGTGCTCCAACCGCCGCGACGGCGCCCGGCGCGCGCTCGATCTCTCCGTCGTGAGCCGCCTCTCCCGGGCGGCGGCGGCCGAGGGCGCTCGGCTGCACCTGATCACCGACGGCGAGAGGCTGGCCGAGTGCGCGGAGCTCTTCGGCGCCGCCGAGCGGATCCGGTTCCTGAACCCGTCGCTCCGTGAGGAGACCCTGCGGGAGCTGCGCTGGCCGGGTGACGACGTCCGCACCGGGATCGACGTCGCGACCCTCGAGCTCGCCGGCTCTGACGGCTCATCCCTTCAGCTGTTGCGCCGCGGCGACGTGATGGAGCTCCTCGACCGCTGGGACGCGGGCGCCGCCCTTGCCGACTACCTCGTGCGCGCCATGGCCACGAGCTCGGCGATCACCGTCGTGACCGTCGAGAGCGCGAGCCCGGCCTCCTACCTGAGAGGCGGGATGGCGCTCGAGCGGGTGTGGATCGAGGCGCAGCGCGTGGGCCTCGCCGTGCACGCGATCTGTCCGGTGTTCCTCTACGCGGTCCAGGAGCTGGACTTCGACACCCTCGGGGGCAGCCGCTGGGCCGGCGAGCTGCGCGCGCTGTCGGCACGGTTCCGCCGCCTGCTCGACCTCGGGACGCAGACAGCGGCGGTCCTCACGCTCAGGCTCTCCCACGCCCCGCCTCCCCGGGTCAGGAGCGCACGCCTTCCGCTCGACCAGGTGCTCGCCCGGAGCAGGCGGTAGGGCAGTTCGCTCGCACCACCACCTCCCCCTTCGGTCGACCTCCGGTGCCGGCGCGCCTTGCCCCTTGCCTGGCGCAGGACCCCCGGGTGCAGGTAGAATGTGGGGTCGGGAGGATGGGAAGATGACCAGCGCGCATCCCCTGCTGGGGGAGCATCGTGTCGGCGAGGAGAATCTCGGAGAGATCCTTGGTGGCGCGCTCAGGCTGTTGAAGGGCGCGATCGCCGTCGAGTACATCCCGGCCTCTTCCGCGCAACCCCCGGTCGTCTGGGCGGACCTCGCGCACGCCGCGGTGGCGGCGGCGTTGCACGACGCGGTGACCGAGCGGCTCGTGGGCGGCGGCCCGTGGGGCGAGATGTCCACGGGAGCGAACCCGGCATGGATCGAGCCCATCATCCCCAAGCGCGCCGACCACGCTGCCGGTACGGACGTCGCCGGTGCGGACGCGACGGGTGCCGCGGGTGCCGCGGACACGACGGGTGCCGCGGGTGCCGCGGACACGACGGGTGCCGCGGGTGCCGCGGACGCGACGGGAGCCGTCGGTGCGGCGGGTGCCGCGGACGCGACGGGAGCCGCCGGTGCGACGGGTGGCGAGAGTGCCGCGGACGCGACGGGTGCCGAGGCCAACCCGGCGGCGGGCGCGCTCGCGGTCGCGTTCGGCGAGCGTTCGGCGCTGGCCGACGACGAGATCGAGACGGTGCGACTGTTCGCCCGGCTCGCCAACGCGCTCAGCTCCCCGGTCGACGCGACACGCACAATCGCGAAGCAGCGCCGCCTCGACGACCTGGTCTCCACCATCAGCGAACGGCTGATGTCGACGACCGGACCGACCCTCCAAGCGGCGCTCGACTGGGCGGTCGAGGTCCTGTGCCAATTCCTCGGCGCCGACGTCGCCTTCCTCCGGCGCAACGACCACGCGCGGGGCCTCAGCGTCCTCATGGGATTCTACCCGCCTCGCGGGATCCCGATCAAGGACGACCCGCTCGGCATCGTGCCGTTCGACGCCGACCCGATCTTCGCGGCGACGAAGGACCTGAAGCTGCCCTTCATCGTCCGCAACGCGGCGGAGACCGACGACCGCTACCTGCAACGGGTCCGGGACGCGGGCGGTCCGGACGAGTTCACCGGCGCGGGCGTCCCGCTCGTGCACGGGGAGACCACCGAGGGCGTGCTCGCCTTCGTCTACCTGACCCCCTACACCTGGTCCGACCACGAGATCAACGCCTTGCGCGCGGTGGCGGCGCTGCTGGTGCAGTTGCTCCACCGGATCGACGCCGAAGACCGCCTGCGCCACAGCGCCCTGACCGACGACCTGACCGGGCTCCCCAACCGTCGTGCGCTGCTCGAGGAGGTCGGCAACCGCCAGCTCGTGGCCAGGGAGTCGCTCGCGCTGCTCTTCATCGACCTCGATCGGTTCAAGATCATGAACGACCAGCTCGGGCACGGGGCCGGCGACACGGTCCTCCAGGTCATCGCCCACCGCATCCGCACGTCGCTCCGGCCCTCCGACTTCGCCGCCCGCCTCGGGGGGGACGAGTTCGTCGTGGTGCTCCAGGACGCCGAGGGAGGGCTCGGTGCCGTCGCCGCCGCGAACCGGCTCCTCGACCTCATCGCGCTGCCAATCGAATTGAGGGGCCAGCGCGTCGCCCACACCGGCAGCGTCGGCATCGCGATCACCGAGGGCTCGGACGTGACGGCAGAGGAGCTCCTCGGCCGAGCCGACATGGCCCTCTACGCGGCGAAGTCGCAGGGAAGGAACCGCTCGGTCGTGTTCGACCGCGAGCTCGAGGCGAGCGTGGCACAGCGCTCGACGATCGAGCTCCTGCTCCGGCAGGCGCTCGCCGAGGACTCGCTCCGCGTCCAGTACCAACCCGAGTTCGACCTCCGTACCGGACGTCTGATCGCGTTGGAAGCGCTCGTGCGCTGGTTCCGGGCTGGCGAGGGCTACATCGAGGCGGCCAAGTTCGTGCCGATCGCCGAGGAGACGCACATCATCACCGACATCGACCGCTGGGTGCTCGAGGAAGCCTGCAAGCAGCTCGCCTCTTGGCGCCGCCTCTACGGCGACACCGGCGTCGTGATGCGCGTCAACATATCGCCCGCCCAGCTCGGGGTGACGGGCATCGTGCGATCGGTCGCCGACTGCCTGCGGCGGTTCGACCTGCCCCCCGAACAGCTGTGCCTGGAGATCACCGAGCAGGCGGTCATCGCGGACGTCGAGCAGGCGGTACGGGTCCTGGAGGAGATCCGCTCGATGGGAGTGCAGCTCGCGATCGACGACTTCGGGACCGGCTTCAGCTCCATGAGCCAGTTGAAGTCGCTGCCGGTGGACGTCTTGAAGATCGACCGCGTGTTCGTCGACGGGGTGGCCAAGGACCCGACGGACCAGGCGATCGTGGAGACGATCGTGCGCCTCGCGCGCGCCTTCAAGCTCGACGTGGTCGGCGAAGGCATCGAGAACGTCGAGGACCTCACGACGCTGGTGCGCCTGGGCTGCTGGCGTGGGCAAGGGTTCCTGCTCTCCCATCCGCTGTGCCCTGAGGAGCTGAGCCCCATCTTCCTGCGAGGCGGGATCGACCTCGGCGCGCTCGGCGTCTCGAGCACCGCCTCCAACGGAGCAGCGGCCTCGGGCCGCTGAGCCCGCCCGAGCGACCTGTCGTCAGCGCCGATCTGTCGTCAGCGCCGACCTGTCGTCAGCGCCGACCTGTCGTCAGCGCCGACCTGTCGTCAGCGCCGACCTGTCGTCAGCGCCGACCTGTCGTCAGAACAGCCGGCTCGCGAGCGCACGCCGGTACTCCGACGTCCGCGGGTCGGCGGGACCGAGCGTCTCGAGGAGGTCGAGGAACTCCTGGCGCGCGTCTTCGTCGTCTCGCACCCGGTCGAGCAGCGTGTCGAGCGTCCGGGTGACGTCCTGGCCGGCGGCGACGCCCCGGGAGGTGAGCCGCGCCTGCGCGGCGACGGCGCGGGCGTCCGGCGTCTCGGGGACCCGGGCGAGCAGCTCGAGCGCCTCTTCGGGCTCTTCTCGCTCGACGAGGAGCTTCGCCAGCGCGACCACCGCGCCAGGGTGGTCCCGCTCGATGTCGAGAGCCTTGCGGAGCGACGCTTCGTCGCCGGCGGCGACGAGCAGGTCGGCCTCGCTGGGCGGTGCCGGTGCGAGCCGCCCGACGAACTGCTCCACCTGTGCCTTCGGGACCGCCCCGACAAACCCGTCCACGACCTCACCGCCACGCAGCGCGAACACCGCCGGGATCGACTGCACCCGAAACGTGGCGGCGACCTGGGGGTTCTCGTCGACGTTCACCTTTGCGAGCTCGACGGCGCCGCCGGTGGCCTCGACGACCTGCTCGAGCATGGGGCCCAGGGTGCGGCACGGCCCGCACCAGGGCGCCCAGAGGTCGACGACCACCGGCACGGTCATGGAACGGTCGAGGACCTCGGTCTGGAACGTGGCATCGGTGACGTCTCCCATCGTCACCGACGATACCGGCTGCGGGCTCGGCACCGGTCGGGCGCGCCGGCGCCGCTAGCGTCGTCTGGAATGTCGCTGCCTGAGAGGGACACGCCGGCGCGTCACCCCGTGGGGCCGGCCGGCATCGAGGTGGAGGGGGTGACGGCGTGGTTCGCCACGCACGTCCGCAACGTCCCGCCGCCTCTCCGCTTCACGCTGTTCCCCGGCGGCCGGTCCAACCTCACCTACCGCGTCGACGGCGCCGGCGGCCCCCCGGTCACGCTGCGGCGCCCCCCTGTGAGCCACGTGCTCCCGACCGCGCACGACATGGCGCGCGAGCACCAGATCATCTCCGCGCTGGCTCCGACCCCCGTACCCGTCCCGGAGCCGATCGGCCTCTGCGAGGATGCACGGGTGATCGGCGCGCCGTTCTACGTCATGTCGTTCGTCGAGGGGCTCGTCTTGCGCGACGCGGAGAGCGGCGACCGGTTGCTCCCGGACCCGACGGCGAGACGAGCCGCGGGGATCGCCCTCGTCGACACCCTCGCCGCGCTGCACGCGCTCGACCCCGACGGCATCGGGCTCGGCAACCTCGCGAAGCGTGAGGGGTACGTGGCACGACAGGTCCGGCGGTGGAGCGCGCAGTTCACCGAGTCCGCCGCCGCAGGGGTGGCGGCTCCGGGGCTCGTCGAGTCTGTCGGCGCGATGCTCGCGCGGCGCGAGCCGCCGCAGCGCCGGACGGCGATCGTCCACGGGGACTTCCGGATCGACAACGCGGTGCTCCGGCCCGACGGCGCCGTCGCGGCCGTGCTCGACTGGGAGCTCTGCACGCTCGGCGACCCGA
>JAKATH010000006.1:27042-64725 GCA_021828055.1 Actinomycetes bacterium | reverse complement strand
GGGCCGCAAGGAGGCCCACCAGGCTCTCGCGCTCCACGAGCTCGACGCCGTGGGCTTCGGCCAGCGTCGCTGCCGCGGGGGTGCAAGTCGAGTTGGTGACGACAAGCGCGTGGGCGGCGGCGTAGTAACGGGTGGCGCCGATCACCTGCTGCACTGCTTCGATCCCGACCTTGGCGCCGTACCGCTTCGCCTGCACGACCACTCGCCCCTCCTCGCGCTGCAAGAGGAGGTCCGCCCCGAAGTCGCCGGTCTGCCGGGTACGGACCACCTCGTAGCCGAGGTCTGCGAACAGCAGACCGAGGCGCTCCTCGAACTCCCTCCCCGACATGGCATCGATGCTCACGATCCCTGACCGTGCGGCTCGTTCCCGACGAACGGCGGCAGGGAGGCCGAGCAGGGCGGCACCGGTGCACGCGTCCAGCGCGAGGGCAGCGTCCCCGAGCCACGCCCAGGGCCCTTCGAAAGCGGCCGCGTGGACGTCGAGCGCTGCGGCGCTGGCCGAAGCCGCGACGATCCCTATCGCGACGAGCGGCGCGAGCACCGCCACCGCCGTCCCGCGCGCGACCGCCGAGCTGCGCCCTCCCACGGGCACGAGCCTAGGAAGCGGTCGTGACGGCGCCGAGCTGCGCCCTCCCACGGGCACGAGCCTAGGAAGCGGTCGTGACGGCGCCGGGCCGGGCGCCTACCGGGGGCCGGGCGCCTACCGGGGGCCGGGCGCCTACCGGGGGCCGGGCGCCTACCGGGGGCCGGGCGCCTACCGGGGGCCGGGCGCCGGGCCGGAGGGACGGCGGTAGTGCGCCACGTAGTCGGGGACACCGAGACGCTCGTCGCAGTCGGCGTCCGGCACCGGCGCTCCAGGCGCGACCATGAGCGGCAGGTGGCCAGCCCAGATCCCCCCGGCCTCGATGTCCTCGGGGTCGTCCTTCGGGCCGCCGGTCCGGATCTTCGCCGAGGCCTCGTCGATCGAGACCCGCACCACCCGGGTCGCGCGCAGTTCCTCCTCCGTCGCGGCGCGAGCGTCCGCGGCACGGCCAGGGGCGATCTGCTCGACCACGGCGTCGAGGGCCGCCCGCTTCTCGGAAAGGTCTGCCACCTCCTCCGCCGTGCCGTAGATCACGGCCGAGCGGTAGTTGATCGAGTGGTGGAACCCCGAGCGCGCGAACACGAGCCCGTCCACCAGCGTCACCACGAGGCAGACCGGCGCCCCCGTCCCGATCGTGCGCAACGCGTGATTCGCGGGCGCACCGTGGACGTACACCGCGTCGCCGACCCGCGCGTAGGCCATGGGGACGACGACAGGTCCCTCGTCGCCGCAGAGCCCCAGATGGCAGACGAACCCCTCGTCGAGGACCGCCTCGATCGTCGCGCGGTCATAGGCGCCCCGTTCGGGGAGGCGCCGCACCTTCGAACGCCGCCCGGTCCGCCACGCACCCCCTGACGTCGCCATGCCAACCCTTTCTCCTCAGCTCGAGACGTCACGATAGGGCGCCAACCCGAGGACGCCGCGCACCTCAGGCGGGGCGCCACGGAACAAAGCGGCGCCGGCAGTGGTTGACTCTCCTCGTCCACGCCCGAGCACGCGAGACCCCGGGCGCGAGACCGAGGAGGTTCGCCGTGCCCGCAGTCACCGTCGACGACGTGCTCGCTCTTCCACGCATCGGAGCGCCCGACCCTGCCCGGACCGACCTCCGTCCAGTGCGCCAGATCTCGACAGCCCCCCACGCTCTCGAAGGAGAGGGGTTCCCGGTTCGGCGGGCGTTCGCGGGCGTGTCCCTCGCGGATCTCGACCCCTTCGTCCACATGGACCAGATGGGGGAGGTCGAGTACGCGCCGGGCGAGCCCAGAGGCACCCCCTGGCATCCGCACCGCGGCTTCGAGACCGCCACCTACATGATCGACGGGACGTTCGAGCACCAGGACTCGATCGGCGGCGGCGGCCTCATCACCAACGGGGCGACGCAGTGGATGACCGCAGGCGCGGGCATCCTCCACATCGAGCGGCCGCCCGAGGAGCTGGTGGCGTCGGGCGGGCTCTTCCACGGGATCCAGCTGTGGGTCAACCTCCCGAAGCGGGACAAGTGGGTGCCGCCGCGGTACCAGGGGATCGAGCCGAGCACAGCCACGCTGCTCTCCTCCCCGGACGGGGGCGCACTGCTCCGGGTCATCGCTGGCGACGTGGGCGGGCACAAGGGGCCCGGCGTCACCTACACGCCGATCACCCTCGTGCATGTGACGCTGAGCCCGGGGGCCCGCCTCGAGCTCCCGTGGCCCCGGCGGCTCAACGCGCTCGTCTACGTGCTCGCGGGACACGGCGTCGCGGGTCGAGACCTCCAGCCAGCCCGCTCGGGCCAGCTCGTGGTCTTCGGCGGCGGCGACGCGTTCGTCGTCGCGGCCGACACCACCCAGGACTCCTCCACCGACTCGCTCGAGCTCCTCGTGCTCGGAGGTGAGCCGATCCGCGAGCCCGTCGCCGCGTACGGCCCGTTCGTGATGAACACCCGCGAGGAGCTCGCACAGGCGTTCGAGGACTTCCACGCCGGCCGCCTCGGGTCGATCCCCGCAGAGCACATCGGCGCCTAGGCGGCCGGTGTCTTTCGCGAGCGTAGATGCTCGCGATCTTCCTGCAGATGCGGGGTAATGCCGTGCGTGGGATCCGTACGCAAGGACCTCCGCCGATGAGCGTCGGGCTCGCAGACCGCCAGGGCAACCTCCTCGACGACATGGAGCCGTTCTGCGACCGGGCGCTGCCTGAGTGCTCGGTCTACCCGGTGCTGCACCGCGAACGGGACCGCCGCTTCCCCGACGAGCTGTGCGCCGACCTCGTCAGCGACGAGAAGAGATGCGCGGTACCGCCCTCGGTGGTGGCGACCGAGATGGTGCTCCAGCGCCTCGAAGGCAGGGCTGGTCGGTGCCAGGCAGGTCCTCCACTCCACCCCGCTCCAGGGCGCGGTGGCGACGATGGACACGCCGCGCACCTGTGCTCCTGGGGGAGCGGCGTGACGCCCCCCGGCCAGCGGTCCGTGCTGCTCGCCCCCGGCGTGCCAGGCACGCAAGGGAGGGCAGGGCCGCTACGATGTGCCGCGCGCAGCGAGCGCCCGCTGCGCGCGGGCTGACGTCGACCAAGGAGCGATCAAGGAGCGATCAAGGAGCGATCAAGGAGGGAGCCCACCATGACGACCGCGGTCATTGTCGACGCCGTCCGGACGCCGGGCGGCAGGCGCAACGGCAACTTGAAGAATTGGCATGCCGCCGACCTCGCGTCCGAAGCACTGAAGGGGCTCCAGGCACGCAACGACCTGGACCCCGCGTGCGTCGACGACGTCATCATGGGTTGCGTCATGCAGGTGTCCGAGCAATCGCTCAACGTCGCACGGAGCGCGGTCCTCGCTGCAGGGTGGCCCGAGTCCGTGCCGGCCACCACGGTCGACCGCCAGTGCGGCTCGTCCCAGCAAGCGATCCACTTCGCCGCGCAGGGTGTGATCGCCGGTGCGTACGACGTCGTCGTGGCGGGGGGCGTCGAGAGCATGACGCGCACGCCGATGGGCTCCTCGGTCGTGCGCGAGCTCGGGATGCCCTTCGGCCCGCGAGTGGTCGCCCGTTACGCGGATCGCGGCGGTCTCGTGAACCAGGGCATCTCGGCCGAGATGGTCGCCGACCAGTGGCAGATCGGCCGTGAGGAGCTCGACACGTTCTCGGTCGGCAGCCACCGGCGCGCGGCGAAGGCAACCGCGGAGGGCCGCTTCGAGCAGGAGATCGTGCCCGTGGCCGTACGCGACGACGAAGGCGCCGACACCGACGTGGTCGTCACCACCGACGAGGGCGTCCGGCCGGACACCTCGCTCGAGGCGCTCGGTCAGCTGAAGCCCGCCTTCAAACCCGACGGCAAGATCACCGCGGGGAACTCCTCGCAGATCTCCGACGGGGCGTCCGCCGTCCTGATCATGAGCGAGGAGCGCGCCAACGCACTCGGGCTGGCCCCGAGGGCCCGCTTCGTCGCGTTCGCGCTCGCCGGCGTCGATCCGGTCACCATGCTCACCGGGCCGATCCCTGCCACCCGCGCCGTGCTCGAGCGGGCGAAGCTCTCGCTGGACGACATCGACCTCTTCGAGATCAACGAGGCGTTCGCGTCGGTGGTGCTCGCTTGGCAACGCGAGATCCACCCTGACATGGCGAGGGTCAACGTCAACGGCGGCGCCATCGCCCTCGGCCACCCCCTCGGTGCGTCGGGCGCCAAGCTCATGGCTACCCTCGTGCACGAGCTCGACCGGTCGGACGGCCGCTTCGGCCTGCTCACCATGTGCGAGGGAGGCGGGCTCGCCAACGCCACGGTCGTCGAGCGACTGGGCTGAGGGTCCCCGAGCACCACACCTGACGACGCCCGCTCGGACGGGCTCGTCGCTAGGCTCGACCGCCGGTGTCAGCCGACGATGGACCGTACCCGCGCCGAGGGCACGGAGAGGACCTCCGCAGAACCGTCAGCCGGATCGCGCCCGGCTACGCACGCCCGGGCGACCTCGAGGATCCGTCCAAGGGTCTGGGCGCGGCGCTCACCCGGTACCGGGTGCTCGCCTACGTCGTGGGCGTCGGCCTCGCGACGCTCTGCTTCGTCGGGGTCCCACTCCAATTCGCTGCGGGCATCCCCGAGGTCGACTCTGTCGTGGGGCCGGTGCACGGCATCTTCTACATGGTGTACCTGCTGGCCGCGGTCGACCTCGCACGCAGGGCGCGCTTCACGCTCCTTCAGATGGCGGCGATGATCGGCGCCGGCTTCGTCCCGATCCTCGCCTTCGTGGTCGAGCACCGGGTGACCGGACGGATTCGCTCGGTCTTCCCGGAGAGCGGCGCTCGCACCGCCCGCGGCGGGCCGCGCGCCCCCGGGTGACCGCTCAGAAGCCCAGGCGTGCCGCCTCGAGCCGGGACACCGCGTCCGGCGGGCCCGAGACGTCGACGCGAGCAGCGCGCCGACGGCCGGTCACAAAGAGCACGAGCTCGCCAGGTGGCCCGGTGACGGTCACGTGCGGCTCGCCCCGCCGGACCGTCACCCGCCCGAAACCCGGGGCCTCGAGCGTCACGCCGACCGGCAGTCGGCGCCGAACGAGGCGCGCCATCGGCACGAGCCGGGCCCACAGCGCGCGCTCCTCGCCCGGATCCAGCGCGCGCGGCTCCGCGTCCGGCTGAGCGCGGCGGACGTCCTCGTGGTGAACGAACATCTCGACGAGGTTCACCTGCTCGTCGACGGCGCGGAGCAGTGCCGGCGGGCCCGACCGCACGTCCTCGACCAACGACGGCCACGCCCTGTCGGAGAGCTGGCGCTGCACGCGGTCGGTGTAGGACCGGAGCGGCTTGACGAGGATCCCGACGGCAGCGTCCGGGCGGCGCTCCCGCAGGACGAGGTGGCCCGCGAGGTCCCGGACACTCCACCCCTCGCACAGCGTCTGCGCGTCGGGCCCCACCTCGAGCATGAGGTCGCTGAGCGCCCGCCGTTCCCATTGCGCGTACGCGGACACGGCTGGACCGTCAGCGGTAGCGGGTCGCCATGACGAAACCGAGGAAGATGACGACGAGCCCCGCCACGAGGTACCACGCGGACACGGAGCCGGGCAGCACGGTCAAGTAGTTGAGGAGGATGAGCAGGACGCCGAGGACCAGCAGGCCGAGCACGGCCCCGCCGAACCAGCGCGGGCTCTTCCGAACGGTCTTGGGGACCGGCGGCGTGTACTTGCCGCTCGACTCCGGCGCCGTGTAACGCCCGACGCGCGACTTCGTCGATACCGTCGTCCGCCCCCCGGCGGAGGCGCCCTTCCGCTGCGCCCTGCCCGGACCGCTCTGTGCCTTCGGTGCCACGGCAAGATGGTAGTTTGGCCACGCCGGGCGCTCGAACACGAACGGCGCGGGCTCTACGATGGCGAGGGTGGCCATCCAACTCCTCGTGATCGACAATTACGACTCGTTCGTCTACAACCTCGTCCAGGAGCTGGGTGAGCTCGGCGCCGACCTCGCCGTCTACCGCAACGACGCAGTGGACGTGCCGGCGATCCGCGCGCTCTCGCCCGATGCCGTCCTGCTCTCACCGGGGCCCGGCCGGCCCGAGGACGCCGGTGTGAGCGTCGACGTCGTGCGCGAGCTCGCCGGCGAGATCCCGATCTTCGGCGTGTGCCTCGGCCATCAGGCGATCGGCCAGGCCTTCGGCGCCGAGGTGGTGCGCGCTCCCGCGCTGATGCACGGCAAGACGTCGGAGGTCCACCACGACCGGACGGGCATCTTCGAAGGCGTCCCGAACCCGTTCGTCGCCACCCGGTACCACTCTCTCGTCCTCACACCCGCGACCATCCCCGACGTGCTCGGGGTCACTGCCACGACGACCGACGGCGTGGTGATGGGCGTGCGGCACCGCACGTTGCCAATCGAGGGTGTGCAGTTCCACCCCGAGTCGATCCTCACCGGTGCCGGGCCAGCGATCCTCGCCAACCTGCTCGCGCGGGTGACCGGCGCGCGGGTGGGCTTCTAGCGCGCCGAAGCTGCCCACCTCCCCAGGCGCTTCCCGCGCGCCGAGAAGCGCAGCACCGCCGCTGTCGCCTTCCGCACAGCCCCGGACCTTGTGCGGCCCGGCGGTCCGACGCCCGGCGGTCCCACACCCGGAGGTGTGCCGCCCGATGTGATCGGTGTCGTGGTGGTGGTGGTCGGTGTCGTGGTGGTGGTCGTGGTTGTCGGTGTCGTCTTTGTCTTTGTCTTTGTCTTTGTCTTTGTGGATGTCCGTGTCGGTGTCCGTGTCGGTGTCCGTGTCGGTGTCGTCACGGGGCTCTTGCAGACCGTGATGGCGACTGTCGTCCCGCTTGTCACTGTCGTACCGCCGGGAGGTGTCTGGGCGGACACCCTGTTGACTGTCGTGGGGGAGCACGTGGCGGTTGTGGACGCGGCAGCCTTCAACCTCTTGTCCGCGAGCGTCGCCACTGCCTGTGTCTCGGTGTCGCCCAGCACGTTCGGGACGACGACCGTGCACGCGCCGCTCGAGACGGTGAGCTCGACCTTTGTGCCGGGCGCCACGCGTGTGCCCGCCCTCGGTGTCTGGGCCATGACGATGCCTGTGCCGTACTGGCTCGAGCACCCCGAGCTCACCGCTCCCGCCGCGAGCCCTGTCACGCCCAGGGTGTTGCCAGCGTTTGCACTCGTCTCGCCGACGACGTTGGGCACGATCACGGAGTTGCGTGTGGAGACCGTCAGCGAGACGCCTTTCCCCTTCCTCACACTTTGCCCGGCGGGGGGTGTCTGACCGAGCACCGTACCGGTGGGCTGTGTGCTCGCCTGCGAGTGCTCGGTCGGCACCAACCCGAGATGCGTGAGCTTTGTGGACGCGTGCGAGTACTGCTCCCCCACCACTGCGGGGACCGTCACCGTCGGCACCCCGCCTTTGCTCGCGAAGAGCGCGACGTGCTCGCCCTTGTGCACCTTCGCCCCCGACTTCGGGTCCGTCGAGATGACCTCGTTCTTGGAGACCGTTGTCGAGATCCGGTACGTGACATGCGAGACCACGAGACCGTCCGACCGGAGCGTGCTCCTCACCGAGGCGACGGACTTGCCGCGCAGTGTCGGCATGGTGAACTTCTTTGTCCCGAAATAGCCCAGGCCCCGCAACACGAAGTAGGTCACGAGTCCGAGCACGGCGAGCAACGCGAGAACGACCAGGGCCCAGCGCCACGCGTGCGACTGGGGCGACGGCTCCCTCGCCCGCCGACCGTCGACGGCGGGGACCGTCTGGGTCGCCGGAAGGGTGGCGAGCACGCCTCTCGGGGCGGTGTCCCCAGGGTCCCCCGGAGCCGCTGCGAGCATCGCCGTGGTCGCAGGGTCGGCTGCAGAGACCGGCCGGCCGTCGGTGAACCGCTCGAGGTCCGTGCGGAGCTCTGCGGCCGACTGGTAGCGGTGGCCCGGGGATTTCGCCATCGCTTTGGCGATCACCGCCTCCAGCGCGAGGGGAACGGCGGGGTTCAGATCGCTCAGCGGGGGCGGCTGCTCACGCACGTGCTTGGAGGCCACCGCCACCGGCGAATCCCCCACGAACGGAGGGCGGCCCGCGACCATCTCGTAGAGCAGGACGCCGAGCGAATAGATGTCGCTCCGGGCGTCGACGCCGACGCCCTCCGCCTGCTCGGGCGAGAAGTACGTGGCGGTGCCCATGACGGCGCCGGTCTGGGTGAGGCTCTCTTCCGTGTTGACGGCACGTGCGATGCCGAAGTCCGTGACCTTCACCTGCTCGTCGCTCGTGAGCAGCACGTTCCCCGGCTTCACGTCGCGGTGTACGACGCCGTGACGGTGCGCGTAGGCGAGCGCGTCGGCGACCCGAGCGCCCATCTGCGCGACACGGTCTGCGGGCATCGGTCCCCCGGACCGGAGAGCCTGGGACAGCGGCTGGCCGTCGATGTACTCCATGACGATGTAGTAGGTGCCGCCGTCCTCTCCCCAGTCGAAGACCGGGACGATGTTGGGATGCGAGAGGTTGGCCGCAGCCTGCGCCTCCCTGCGGAACCGTTCCACGAAGGCCCGATCGACGGACAGCTCGGGGAACAGCACCTTGAGCGCGACAGGCCTGTCGAGCAGCCGGTCGCGGGCGCGGTACACCTGTGCCATTCCCCCTCGAGCGACCAGGTGCGTCAGCTCGTACCGGCCCGAGAAGACGCGCTGTGTGGTCACGGGCTGCATTCGGCACCGAGCCTAGGTCGCATCGATCTGCGCTCCCGAACGGCGGGGCGCCGGGACATGCGCCGCATCGCGGCCAAGGGTCCGCCCGCGTCCGCCGGCGCCGTCGGGGGCGCGGGCGCGCTGGTGGCGGCGCTCGACTCCGGGTGCAGGAGCAGCCTCAGGGCGAGTGTCGTCACCGCCTTCATGATCGGACCCGCGATCGCCGCGCCCGAAGCCGAGCGCGCCTGGAGGGGCACGACGACCGAGACGGCGACCACGGGGTCGTAGGCGGGGGCGAAGCCGATCATCCAGTCCGTCGTATTTGTGTTGCCGGCGCCCGCCTGCGCGGTCCCGGTCTTCACGGCGATGTCCCACTGCGGCGGGAACCCCACGCCGTAGGCAGTTCCCGCGGGTGTCGTGGCGACGAGCTGCATCAGCTTGCCCACGCTCTCAGCTGCCTTCGCCGATTCTGCGTCCTTGAAGACCGACGGCTCGTAGCGCTGCACGAGCCCGCCTGTCGCGTTGCGGATCTCAGCCATCACGTGCGGAGCCATGACCACCCCCTTGTTCGCGATCCCCTCGGCGACCATGGCGTTCTGAAGGTCGGTGGCGGTGACTGTCTCCTGGCCGAACGCCGACAGCGCGACACCGGGCAGACCGAGCCTGCCTTGCGGAGCGAGCTCCACGGGCGTCGGGAAGTTGGACTTCGAGATGCCGCCGGGAGGAAACGCTAGGTCGATCGGAGGCGCCTGGTCGAACCCGAATCCCTCGGCCTGCTCGTACAGGGCTGTGCCGCCGATCGCGAGGCCAAGCTCCGCGTATCCCGGGTCGCAGGACTCTGGCAGCATCTGGACCATCGTGCCGCCGCAGGGGCTCGCAGCTGTCGGCGTTGTGGCGTCGTTGCAGATCACCTTGTTGGTCTCGGGGATCGCTCCCCGCGCGGTGCAGCCCGCGACGGGAAACGTGAAATTCTCGAGCCCGTGCTTCAGGTTGTACACCGCGCTCGAGGTCACGACCTTGAACGTGGAACCGGGGGCAAACGCGTCGAACGTGGCCATCGGCGGGTACGCCACGAAACCCTCGTGATCCGGCTTGTCCCGGTCCTTCCGTCCCGCAGCCTCGTCCTTCACGGGTGTCGGTGTCGAGAGCGCATTGTTTGTGTAAGCGGGCTCCGAGTACATCGCGAGCACTGCTGATGTCTTGACGCCCAGCACCGTGATCGCGCCGTCCTTGTTCGTGTCGGGCACCGCTGCGAGCTCCTGCGCAGCGAGTCTCTGAAGCTGGGGGACGACGGTGAGCGTCACGTTGTCGGTGGCTGTGCCCGGTGTCTCGAGGACCTGACCGAGGGTCTGTGCGGTCCGCCTGTGGACGCCCAGGAACGTGTTGTACGTGTACTCGGCCCCTGCGGTGCCGTAGAACAGGGAGGAGTACCCCACCAGGTCCGAGTAGAGGGGCCCTGTTGGATAGACGCGTCTGTACTGGTAGTTGTCGGACGGTGCACCGGTCGGCACGGACCGGGCGAGCACAGACCCGTCCGAGGCGAGAATCAGCCCGCGGGCATTGTCGAACCGCTTCACAGCGTTGCGAGGGTTTGTCGCTGTCGCGTTCAGCACTGTGGCTCGGCGCAGCTGGATGTTCACCAGCTGCGCAAGGACCACCACGAAGCACAGTGCAAGGGCGAGCGCCAGCCAGCGGATGCGCCGTCCCATCAGCGCTTGTCTTTCCCTCTGGCGCCGCCAGACACACCGCACAGGACCTCTGGGCCGAAACGGGGGGCATGCCGGTCGTCCGCGAAGGTCACTGCCACGCGCCCGCCGGCACCGAGAAGGCGCTGGTCGAGGTCGAGGTCGTCCCGGTCTTGCCGGAGCGGGCCGTGGGCGCCGTCTTCGCCGTGGGCGCCGTGCGGGCTGGACGGGTCGTCGGCGTGCGTCCGGTCGGCCGGCTCCTGGCTGTCTGGTACTCCTCGTAGAGGTTCTCCATGTAGCTCTTGGCAGCGGCGAGCGACGTCTCCTGCTGGTCGGCGCGGAGCTGTGTGCGCCTGTAGGGGAGCACCTCGTGCGTGGTCAACTTGCTCTCGTCGACGAGCCGGGGCTTGAACCACAAGAAGCCTCCCGGCCGCCCCTGGTACACGGCGAGATGGCCGTGGTCGATGCCGACATACCACTCGTCCATCGCGTACCAGCGCAGTGCGACGTAACCGGCGCCGACGACAGCGAGGAGCAGCACCACGAAGACCAGCAGCCGCACGGTGAGGAGCCGGGCGGTGCCGGGCACCCGGCGCCTGGCGCGCCGACGCTCCCGGCTCGGCTGCAGCCTCCGGAGCTCCGCCGCCTGCAGCCGCGCCGATGCGCGGGCGTTCCCCGGCCCTGGCCCGGTCCCTCCGTTCGCCACGCGGCCGCTCCCGGCGCCTGGCGCGCCCGACTCTGCGGCGCCGGTGCGGTCCCCCACGGCGAAGGCGACGGTCGTGCCGCTCCCCCTCCCGGCGCTGGAACCCTTCACCGGTGCCTCATGGCCACGCGTCCCCGTGCCGGTGCCGCTCAGCACGCGCAACTGGCGAGCCCGCGCGGAGGCGCTCGCGCCGTTGGACTCCTTCTCGGCTGTCCCTTCGATCGCGCTCCCTTGCCCTTGCGGTTCGGCACCTGCGGCTGTCGCCGACCCCTTGCCGTCTCGCCCGGCGCTCTCTGCCGCGCCGGCGGCGGCCGGCGCCGCTCGAGCCCCCTCGCCCCCTCCTCCGACCCCGGTGACGACGGGCGACCCGGAGTCGTCGACGTCGACCACGACGCAGGTCACATTGTCGCTGCCACCGTGGTCGAGGGCAGCCTTCACGAGCCCCTTCGCCGCGTCGGACGGATCTTGCACCGAGCCGAGGACCTCGCCGATGCGCTCGTCGCCCACCTCGTTCGTCAGCCCGTCGCTGCAGAGGAGGATGCGGTCACCGTCGTGCAGATGGAGCTCCCAGAGGTCCACGTCCACGTCCGAGGACACCCCGAGGGCGCGCGTGAGCACGTGCCGGTGAGGGTGGACCGCGGCCTCCGCCTCGGTCAGTTGCCCCTGGCGGACCTTCTCCTCGGCGAGGCTGTGGTCTGCGGTGACCTGGATGACCTGACCCCTCGAGTACACGTAGGCGCGGGAGTCGCCGACGTTGGCGAGCGCGATGACCTGGCGACCGCCCGGATCCTCGACCAGCGCCGTCACGGTCAGCGTGGTCCCCATGCCCCGCAGCCCGCTCTGCGACTGCCCCTGGCGCCACACCGCTCGATTGGCCTCGGCCACGGCCCGGCGGAGGCCCTCTACCGTCGGGGCGCTCTGGAACGCCGCTCGCAACGAGTCCACGGCGAGCCGCGCCGCCACCTCCCCACCGGCATGGCCACCCATGCCGTCGGCCACGGCGAAGAGGCCGGGCTCTTCGAGCGCGACGTCTTGGTTGGTGGTGCGGACCTTTCCCACGTCGGTCGCCGACCCCGACCGAAGCGTGGTCACCGTCTCACCTGGAAGACGGTCGCTCCCACCTGAAGGAGGTCCCCTTTGCCCAGCTTCGTCGGCTTCACGACGCGCTCGGAGTTCACGAACGTGCCGTTCGTCGAGCCGAGGTCCTCCACGTAGACACGCCCGTTCTCGGGAACCACGCGTGCGTGCAGCGTCGAGCTGTAGACGTCGTAGGAGGTGCAGATCCCGCACCCCGGCGACCGCCCGATCGTCAGCTCCTCGTCGATCTCGAAGCGCTGCCCTGCAAGGTCGGACGGCTCGACGACCTCGAGGTGCAGGACGCGCCCCTTTCGTCTCGGCGCTGGGACCTCCTCGGTCCGCTGCTCCGCCGCAGCACGAGCGCTCGACCGCGCCTGCCGGGGACCCGCCGGGCGCACTTCGACCCAGACGGCTCGGATCACCCGCAGGAAGAACAGGAAGACGAGCGCGATGACGCACCACTGCACGATTCGGATGGCGCCCGAGTAGCCGGTCGTCGCGACCGCGGCGTTGAGCTCCGCGGCCATGACCTTCACGAAAGCTCGAACACGAGCGTCGTCGACCCGACGGTGACCTCGTCACCGCTGGCCAGCTGCTGCTCGCGCACAGGCACGCCGTTCACCCGCGTGCCATTGGTGGACCCGAGATCGGTGACCACCACCCCGTCCGTGGTTCGGCGGAACTCGGCGTGGCGCCGGCTCACGTTCGGATCGTTCAGCACGACGTCGCAATCTTGCAGCCGGCCCAGGGTCACCGGCCCGTCCCCGAGCGAGAAGTGGCGGCCGTCGGGGAGGACGAGCTCCGCGGGCGGGACCTCCTCCGGTCCTTCGACGACCTCGGCGGTCACCACGAACCGCCCGGGCCGGAGCCGCGTGCCCTCGTAGACCTGGACGTCCACAGGGCCGACGAAGGAGTAGCCCTCGATCCGGGCGTGCTCGCGGGCGGCGTCCGCGAGCTCCCGGGAGAGCGCGTCGACGAAGTTGGCGAACCGGTCGACGTCGGCAGGTGACAGGGTCACCGTGAACGAGTTCGGCCCGATCAGGCCGCGGACGCCGACGCGGCGATGGAGGTCCATCTCGCGGGTCAGCCTGCGCCCGATCTCGATCGGCTGGAGAGTGCTGCGCAGCGGCTTCGACAACGTGCCCTCCACTAGGCGCTCGAGACGCTCCTCGAACTGCTGGAGTCCCATAGGTCCGGGCAATCCTACCGGTCGCTCTGCCTCCGCCCTGGCCGAGGGGCATGGACGGTGGCCGACCGGGCAGCGGCCCCTGGCCGAGAGGCATGGACGACGGCCGACCGGGCTGCGGCCCCTGGGCGCCTTTTCACCCTGGGCGACGGCTCAGGCACAAATTCCGGCGCTCGGTGTGGCGGGCAGCGCTTCCCACGACGCTGGGCAACCAGCCGGCGGCCCACCTCTCCCGGGGAGTCGGCGCGCGCGCGTGCAGCACGGGGAGACGTTGTGCGTGTCTCCCGCGCGCCCACCTGAGCCCCATAGCCGGCGTCGAGGCTCGACTACGCTGGCTGCCGCACTCGGGCGAGTGGCGGAATAGGCAGACGCGCAGGATTCAGGTTCCTGTGTCCGAAAGGATGTGGGGGTTCAAGTCCCCCCTCGCCCACGCGCGGGGCAGGAGAAAGCCAGGTCCACCCACCACGGCGACGACGAAACCCCCGCGCACCGCGGGTCACCCCCCCGTGCTGGACGAAGCGCCCGGCTCTGCGACCGGACCCAGGGATGATGCCGAGGCGGAGGAAGTTCGACGCCTTGACGCGGGTGCCGAGGTGCCGGCAGGGGTCGGTGAAGGTCTCGACCGCGACCAACGGGTGGCACCAGCATGCCTCGAAGCCCGGCCACTCCATGAGGTCCGCCGCCGGGCCGCGCTCGGCTGCCACGACGGGGCCCACATCTGGCCATGACCTTCCCGACGGCGAGCCTGCGCCAAGCACCGGCTGCCACTGGCGAGCCCGACGCCACACGGGCGCACAAGGGCCCGGTCTGCCGAAGCTGGCCCGCTGACGTAGCTCGGACGTAGCTCCCGAGCCGCCTCTCGCGTCACAACCGGGTCGTAGCGTGGCAGCCATGAGGCGAGACACGCTCACGAAGGCGGCCATCGTCGTCGGCGCCGTCGTGGCCACGCTGGTGCTCCTCCCCTTGCTCGAGGAGATCGTCGTCGCGGGCGCCCTCTTCCTCACGGCGGGCGCCTTCCTCGTCTTCTTCGCCCTCGCCGTGCTCTGGCACGTGGCACGCCGGCACCCGCTCGCCGACGTGCTGATCGCCGCGTGGCTCCTGCACCGCCACGAGCGCAGGGTCCGCCGGGTCATCGACGCTCAGAGCTGGTCGGTACGCGGCACACACCCGAGCTCCTGGCCACCGCCCGACCCGCGCACTCGCTCGCCCTGGTGAGCCCGCTCCGAGCTGCCCGTTTCGAACGGTCCGGGGAACCGCCCCCGGCCCCTCTCGCGCCCCGTTCCCCGTTCCCGGTGGCCGCCCCCGATCGTCCCCCGGGCCCGTGGCCCCCGCGCGGGGGGGTTCCGGACAGTTGGCAGCATCCGGGATCTCCTGGCGGACGCCCCCGGCCCCGTGGCCCCCGCGCGGGGGGTTGGCCCGCCAAGCTCGCGCGCCGCGGGCCACGGGCCGCCGTCCACCGCGGCGGCGGCCCGTGGCCGGTCGACCGAGCCTTCTTGCCCGCACAGCCGCGGGCATGGTCAGTGGCTCCCGACGATCATGTGAAGTGTCCTGCTCCCTTCCCACAGACCGCGTAGACCGTCACTGTCGCCTTGTGCGTCGCTGTTGTGTCGGTGACGGACGCCACCCACTCCCAGTTCGTCCCCTTCTGGATCGGCCCGTCGTTCTGCACACGCACCGCTGCCACGTTGCTCGTGTAGCCGCCACCCGTGACGGCATAGCCCGACGGGCACGCAGCAACGCCGGTGGCCGTGCTCGACGCGGCAGCAGGCGCGGCGAACAGCGACCTGTCCACGACCGTTGTCAGCGCGCTCGACGGGCCGGAGCTCCCGATCAAGCTCGTGCCCGTGGCCGGCCAGCTCCCATTGACCTTGGGCCCGTAAAGCACCTCGGTCGAGGTGTCCAGGTAGAAGTCACCTGTGATCCCTTGAATCGTCGGCGGCACCGTGCCGCTCAGGATGGACGTGCCGGATGTGCCCTTCGGGCCTTGGGCGCCCGCAGGACCGACTGGTCCGGCCGGCCCGACTGGTCCCGCTGGACCCCTCGGGCCCACTGGACCCCTCGGACCCACTGGACCCCTCGGACCCACTGGACCCCTCAGGCCACCCAGGCGGATGCCGACAGGGCCCCAAGGATGGGCGACCCGGATTGTCTTCGGCCCGAAGAGCTGGTCGGTGATGGTGCGGACATAGAAGTCCCCTGTCGTGCCCAAGCGATCCGAGGGCAGCCCGGTCCCGCTCAGAACCAGTCCCCCTGATCCATTGATGAAGCTCGACAAGCTCGCGTCGATCCCCTGGGTCGCCGTCGGCGTGGTCGCTCCGATGCCCGCGTACGCGAGCAAGCCCCCGATGCCGAGAGCGCCTCCTCCGAGGACGGCCAGCGTCTTCTTCCACGATCGTCGCATTTCGGTCCCTTTCTGCTGGTGCGGTGAACGGGAGCCGCGCCCTGGGACTCCGGTCGACGAGCCCCGGCCGGGCGCTGCCCGTGTTCGCCGGTTACGGACATTCCTCTTCGTCATCAGATCGAAATGACCCGAACCGCTTGTTCGTAAACATCATCCGAAGATCGCAACGCTCCTCAGCGGTGCGCGGCGGGTTCGAGCGGTCAGAGAAGGTCGCTCGCCACGTTGACGTTCGAGCTCGTCGGCTTTGCCCTGACTCCGAGGCACGACCTGTTCGCCGTGACGACGAGGGGGACGACGAGGAGGACGACGAGGAGGCTGGTGCTCCGGGCCGCTGTCCGGAGTCCGCTGAGCTGTTCGTCTTGCAGAAATCCGCACTCCGACGCCGTGAAACTGAGCATGGGAAGGGTCGTCCGACGAGGACCTGCTCGCTGAGATGGTGCGGGCGCACGCCGCTCACGAGCACGTCGACCGGGCGGCCGCTCTTCTTCGAGGGGGGCCCGTGTGTACGATCCTCCGCGTGCCGCGCGTGTGAGCACGGCGCGAAGGAGGCGAGATGATCGGCGAGAAGGTCATGCATTTCGACGGGAAGGCCACGGATCTCACGGCTCTCCAGCACAACATCTCTTCGTACCTCGAAGCCGACGGGTTCAGCGTCCAGATCTCCCAACCGAGCACACAGGGCACCCTGCTCCAGGCGAAGAAGGGCGGCTTCCTGCGTGGTGTGGTCGACGCCGACCGGGCGCTCTCGATCCTCGTGTCGGGAACGCCCGAAGACTTCACGGTACGGATCGGGATCGGCAAATGGGTCGAGCACCTTGCGGTGATGGCCTTGGAGACGCTGCTGATCTCGGACCTGTTCCTGGTCGTCGACGTGGCGGAAACGGCGTGGAACTTCGAGATCGAGGACAAGCTCGCGAAGCACGTCGAGTCGATCGTGGGATGAGCCCGTCCTCCACCTGACCGCAGGGCGAGGCACGTCCTGTGCGCGGCGGTGCCCGCCGTCTCCCGGGCGACCAGGGAGGCCGGATCGAGCGCAGGCTCAGTGCGACGGAAGGGGCGCCGGGGGACCGAGGGGACCGGCGTGCGCGAGCATCGGGCCATGGACGACTCCACGCCTCCCTCCCGCCGCGACCGCGCGCCCGTCGCGGGCCGGTTCGAGTGGCACCCCGAGCCCGGGATGTTCGACCTTCGTGCAGCCGGTGCACGCGAGGCGCTCCAAGGGCTCGGACGGGACGCGTGGGCGCTCGCCCTCGACTACATCTACGACCACGGCCTGGTCCGCACCGTCGGCCCCGACTCCTACCAGGAGCTGCGCGCCAGGTTCTTCGGCCCCTCGCTCGGACCGGCCCCCGCGCCGACCGCCCCTCGTCCCTCGTCGGCAGTCCTCGACGAGATCCGCGAGCGGGTGGTGCCGTGCTTGTACAACGCCTACCACCCCGGATCGTTCTCCTACTTCACGCCACCGCCCCTGCCGATGTCGGTGGCGGGCGAGCTGTGCTGCCAGGTGTTCCACCAAGGAATCGACGTCTTCCACTCCGGTCCGGTCGGGGCGCTCGTCGAGGAGGAGGTGACCCGCTGGCTCGCGGACCTCGTCGGCGGCGGGCCCGACAGCTGGGGGGTCCTGACGTCTGGCGGGGTGATGGCCAACATCATGGCGATGACCGTCGCGCGCGACGGGCACCTCTGCCGCCTGGCCGGGACCGACGGCCCCCCACGCGGCCGGGCGCTCGAGACTGCCAGGGTCTACGTCTCGGACCAGGCGCACTTCTCCATCGGCCGTGCCCTCGACATGCTCGGATTCCCGCCCGACGCGCTCGTCGTCGTGGAAAGTGACGAGCGGTACCGCCTCCAGGCAGATCCTGTCGCGAGGCGCATCGCCGACGACCGGGCAGCCGGGCTGGTGCCGTTCTGCATCGCCGCGGTCTGCGGCACCACCAACACCGGGTCCGTGGACGACGTCCCTGCGCTCGCGGCGCTCGCCCGCCGAGAAGGGCTGTGGCTCCACGTGGACGCCGCGTACGGCGGCGCCGCCCGGCTGTCCACGCGCGACGCGCGACGCGTCCCTGGTCTGGAGCTCGCCGACTCCGTCACCGTCGACCCCCACAAGTGGCTGTTCCAGGCTTACGACATCGGCGCTCTCGTGGTTCGCCGGCGAGAGGACCTGCACAGGACCTTCCACCGGTCGCCCGAGTACTACCGCTCAGCGACGCCCGAAGCCGAGCCGCTCAACTGGCTCGAGTACTCGATGGAAGGCACCCGGCGCCTCCGCGCCCTCAAGCTGTGGGCGTCCTGGAAGCACGTCGGGAGCGAGGGGTTCGCACGGCTCGTCGAGCACGACAACGACGTCGCGACGGTGCTCGCCGCCGAGCTCGGGCGGGCTCCCGACTTCGAGGCCGCGGTCACGAAGCCAGACCTCTCGGTCGTCTGCTTCCGTCACCTGGTCCCCGGAAAGTCCGACGAGGAGCTGGACGCGCACCAGGACCGGCTCCAGCGCGCCGTCGAGATCTCCGGCGAGGCCTGGGTCTCGACGACGAGGCTGCGCGGGCGCACCTACCTGCGCGCGGGGGTCATGAACTGGCTCACCACCGAAGAGGACGCCCAGGGCCTGCTCCAGATCCTGCGGCGGCTCGGCGGCACCCTCTCCGACCGGTGACCGTCCGTCACGGATCGACGACGGCTCTCGGCCGGAGCTCGGGCTCGGCGTGGTCCGCCGTCATGAAGGCGTAGACGGACCCGAGCTTGCCCGCCGCGCCGCCGTGACGGCCGTCGGGCGTGAGCGCCAACGCCCGGAGCTCGGCCGCGAACGGGTCCGGGATCGCGCGCGCGTCGCGCAGCATCTCGGCGCATGCCTCCGACGGCTCCATGCCGCGTCCGAGCAGGTCCACAACCCTCCGCGCGCCGCACGCTCGCATCGCCATCTCCCCGCGGCCCGTGCATGCCGCGCCGCCGTGACGGAGATCGCAGTAGTTCCCCGCACCCGGCACGGCCGAGTCCCCCACCCTTCCGGGGTACTTCCACGGGTAGCCGCTCGTCGACACCGCGACGCACAGCTCTCCGAACGCGTCCAGGGCCAGCACGTTGATGGTGCCCCATGGCCCGTCGTGCGGTGAGAGCCGCCGCATCAGGGCACCCGCGGACTGGCGATAGCGCCGGTCGCCCTCGGTCGCTCCCACGTCTTCACCCTCGACCGACCCGCTCTGTCTGCCGACCGCCTCCACGTAGAGACGCCGTGCGTCTGCGGTGAGCAGCTCGGCGCGGGTGAACCCGCACTCCTCGGCAAAGAGCTCCGCGCCCTCGCCGACGAGCAGGCAGTGCTGAGGGAGCTGTTCGAGCACCGCTCGCGCGATCGAGATCGGGTTCGGGTAGCCCTTCACGCCGCCGACGGCTCCGAAGGCCCGGGTGGAGCCGATCATCACCGATGCATCGAGCTCCACCTCGCCGCGCGCGTTCGGCAGCCCCCCCGTCCCCACGTAATGGTCCGACACGTTGTCCTCGCACGCGCGCATGGCCACCTCGGCTGCATCGAGCGCGCTCCCGCCTCGCCGCAACACGGACATGCCCGACGGCAACCCGATCTCGCTGCGCTCGCTCCCGATGATGACCGGATCGTTCACGCGACCTCCACCCTTCCGTCCTCGCCGGCGGCTCGGTCCACCCACCCCTTCACCACGGTCGTCGCGCTCTTCGCCAAGGGAGTCCGCTCCAGCCGACCCGCCACGCTACCGGCGCGGACACCGGGTCGCTCTCCGCGCCGGCGCGGGTCCGCCCCGTGCCATAGTGCGGCATGGTCGACTTCGAGGTGGTCGAGTACAAGCCTGACGCGCGCGAGCTCGCGTGGACGTTCGGCGGCGTGCCTCCGGTGCGGCGGGTCACGCCCGGCACGGTGCTCGAGCTGTGGACCGAGGACGCCTTCTGCGGCAAAGTGCGGAGCGAGACGGACCTCGTGAGCCGGGTCTGCGAGTTCCCGTTCGTGAACCCCCAGACGGGTCCCTTCCACGTGGACGGTGCGGAGCCCGGCGACACGCTCGCCGTGCACTTCGTCTCGATCGAACCCTCGCGGGACTGGGCCGTGTCGACCACCGTTCCGCTGTTCGGCGCGCTCACTGCGACGCACACGACCGCGATGCTCCACGAGCCGCTTCCCGAGCTGGTCTGGGTCTGGCAGCTCGACAGTCTCGCCCGCACCTGTCGGTTCTGCGCACGGGACCGTGCGTGGGCCGTCGACCTGCCCATGGACCCGATGCACGGAACCCTCGGCGTCGCCCCTGCCAACCTCGAGGTCCGGAGCGCCCTCGTGCCCGATGCCTTCGGTGGCAACATGGACACGCCAGAGCTGCGCGCCGGGGTCACCTGCTACCTCGGGGTGAACGTCCCCGGTGCGCTGGTCTCCCTCGGCGACGGTCACGCACGGCAGGGTGAGGGCGAGACGTGCGGGGTGGCGGTCGAGTGCGCGATGGACACCGTGGTCGTCCTCGACCTCGTGAAGGGCGCCGCGTGCCACTGGCCTCGGATCGAGAGCGACACGCATCTCATCTCGACGGGGTCCGCCCGCCCGCTCGAGGACGCATTCCGGATCGCGCAAGCCGACATGGTCTCCTGGCTTCACGCCGACTTCGGGCTCGACCAGCTCGACGCCTACCAGCTCGTCAGCCAGACGGTGGAGGCACCGCTCGCCAACGTGGTGGACGTGAACTACACGTCGGTCGCAAAGATGGCGAAGCGGTGGCTCCCAGGCCGGGAGGTCTTCGGCGGCACGCACGCCAAGCTCCGCGCGGTCGCCACCGAGTACCGGAAACGGCGGGGCCTGCCCTTCGCCGGCCGGCCTCCCGGCTGACACGCGGCGGCGCACACGGTCACTCCGGCGGCCCGCTCCCGAGCCTCACCGTCCCCGTCACCGCCCTGCCCGAGCTCGTCGTCCAGCTCACCTTCACCAAGTCTCCCGGGTGGTACCGAAGCAAGACGTTCGTCAAGTCGCCGGGGCTGGTGATCGGCGTCCCGTCCACCCTCGTGATGACGTCTGTCGCTGCGAGTCCCGCTGCCTGCGCCGGGGTGTTCGGGATCACCTGCTCCACCGCGGCCCCCTTCGTCGGGGACACCGGCTTCGCTGTGACCGGCGGTGTCCTGGGTGTGAACGTCCCTGTGCTGCCGAACTTGAAACGGCTGAACCGTGTCCGTGACGCGACCGACCCCACATAGACGCCCAGGAACGCCGTCCCGCCGATGTGCACCGACGTCGACGTCCTCCTCGCCATGATCTGGCGCGCAGTCGAGATGGCCTCGTTGATCGGTATGGAGTACCCCCGGCCTGTCACCGCTCCCTGGAAGCTGTAGCCCTGCGCGGCAGACGCCGCGGTGTCCATCCCGACGACTGCGCCGGACGTCGTCACGAGTGGGCCGCCGGAGTCGCCGGGCTGGATGTCCGCGTTGCTCTCGATGAGACCGGTGAGGTGCTCGAACGTCGTGCTCAGCGAGCCTTGGTCGCTCGCTGTGATCGACTGGTGCAGCGCGGTGACCGAACCGCCGGCCGCGCTCGGCACCCCACCGGTTCCCCCCGCGTTGCCGATCCCGACGATGGCCTCGCCCACCTTGACCGTAGAGGAGTTGCCGATGTGCACGGTCTTGAGGCCGGAGGCGCCCTCGAGCTGGAGGACGGCGATGTCGTTGGAGCGCGTGTACCCGAGCACCGTTGCCGAGTAGGTCCTCCCGTTTCCGAGGTCGGTGACGCTGATCTTCGTGGCCCCTTCGATCACGTGGTTGTTCGTGAGGACCTTGCCTGTGGGCGTGAGGACCATGCCGGTGCCCGCCGCCTCCGCTGTCTCGTAGCCGAGCACGGTGTTGATGTCCACCAGCTCCGGCATCACCTTCGCCCTGATTGTCGCGATGTTCGAGGGCGCGCCGGTGGCCGACAACACCTTTGTGCCGCCTGCGCTCGACGATGTCGCCGCAGCCCGTGTGGATGTCGGCCCCGATGTGCCGCCAGCCGAGCCGAGGGAGCGACCCGCCAGCGGGTTGCTGCTCCCGGCGCTCCACACGCCGTAGCCGATCCCGACGCCGAGCAGCAGCGCGAGCACCGTGAGCACGGTGGCCGCCAGCGCCGCCACGCCTCTGCGGCGCGAGCGGCCAGGAGGCGCCGACGGGTACGCCGGGAACCCCCAGCCGCCGGCAGGCGGTCCAAAGGCCCACTGCCCACCGGGCCACTGCTCGCCCTGCCACCCGGTGGGGTCGCCGGGACCTGGCGGGACTGGCGGGACTTGGAAGTACGGGTCCCGAGGACCCTCGCCTCGGTCCCCAGGACGCTGGGGCCAGCCTCCCTGGGAGGATCCCCCCTGGGGGCCCCACACCGGGGCTCCTCCGTGGGGCTGGCGCCACCAGGGAGCGTCGGGGGGACGAGAGGGCCCGTGACCTGCGGGCTCTGTCGGCTCGGTCTTCTCGGGTTCCGTGTGGTCGTTCGGGCGGTCGCTCATCTTGTCTCCTCGGGCCGTCTCTTCGGTCGCCGCGCCGTGTCGGGAGCTACTCCGAAGGCTAGGGCTCCCGGCACAGTGCCAGTACACCGGACGTACCTAAGAGAACCAGAAGGACGCAGTAAGGACTCCCCGAGATTTCCACCCGACTACGGACCGTGCGGCCGGGCGCCCGAGTCGTCGACGTCGACGACGGGGCTCCGGCTGAGCAGCACCACGCTCCCGACGAGCGCCGCGAGGAGCAGGGCCTCCACGCACAGGGCTCCGACGCCGCTGCGGACGTGCTCGCCGAAGATCGTGACCCCGAGCAAGCTCGCGACCAGCGGGTCGACGATCGTGAGGCCCGGCTGCGCCGCCGCCAACGGACCCGCCTGGAAGGCGTTGGACACGAGGAACATGGCGACCGTGCCGGAGACCACCAGGACGTACACGGGCCAGCTCCCGAAGACCGCTGCGGGACCCTCCGGGAGGTCCGCGCTCAGCTCCTTCACGACGGCTGCCACGAAGCCCCAGGTGAGCGCCGCCGAGATCCCGAGGAACGCCGCCTTGCGCGCGGGCGTGGGCTCCCGTCCCCGTCGCCCGCGCACCGACGAGAGCGCGACCGCGACCACAGCGGCCAACGCGACCGCCCCGGCCGCCTCCAGCCACCGGGCTGCGGCCGCGTCGGCCGACGACCCCCCGGAGGGGTCCGCGACGTAGAGGAGACCCCCGAGGGACGCGGCGACGCCGGCAGCCGCCGTCCAGTCGCGCCCGCGCACGCGGGCGCGGTCTCGCAGCGCGAGGTATGCGAAGACGAGCAGGAGCTCCGACGCGATCACCGGCTGGACCACGGCGAGCTCTCCGAAGTGCAACGCGGACACCTGGAAGAGGAACCCGGCGATCATGCTCAGCACTCCATACAGCCACAGCCGCCTGCGGACCAGGAACACGATCAGCCGCCAGCTGAACCGCAGCTCCCCCGGCGCCGGGGCCGCCGCCGCCCGCATCAGGATCGAGGCGCTCGCAGTGAACAGGCTCGCAGCCAGCGCAAGCGGGATCTCGATGGTCATGGCCGCACTCCCGGAGAGTTCGTCACCTGCCGACGCCGGACACGCCCTCCAGCGACCCACCATACGCGTGCGCCGGGGGCAGCAGAAGCTTCGTCCCCCACGTGTCCCGGCTGCGCAGAGCGGCGTGCTACTCGCTGCCCGAGACCCTCGCGACCGCCGCCACCGCCTGCCCGTCGTCCAGGTTCATCACCCGGACCCCGGTCGCGTCGCGGCCCTGTGACGCGATCTCGCGCACCGGGGTGCGGATCACGACCCCGCCGGTCGACACCAGCAGGATCTCCTCGTCGAGGCCCACCATGAAGGCGGCGACGACTCGGCCACGCTTCGCAGTGAGCCGGATCCCGCGCACGCCTTGGCCGCCCCGCGCCTGGCGGCTGAAACGCTCGACCTTCGTCCGCTTCCCGTAGCCGGCATCGGTGACCATCAGGATGTCGGCGTCGTCCCTCGCGACGTCGAGCGAGACCAGCTCGTCCCCCTCGCGCAGCCGGATCCCGCGCACGCCGGCCGCGTCCCGGCCCATCGGACGGACGTCGTCCTCGGCGAACCGTATCGTCGTTCCCGTCCCCGTCACCGCGATCAGCTCGTCCGATCCCGTGGTCGGAACGACCCGCACGAGCTCGTCGCCCTCCCGCAGGTTGATCGCGATGAACCCCTCGCGGCGCGACTTGTCGTACTCGCTGAACGGCGTCTTCTTCACCTGCCCGCGGGCCGTCGCGAAGACGAGGCAGTGATCCGCCGGAAAGTCGCGCGTCTCCACCATTGCCTGGACGGTCTCGCCGCTCTCGAGCGGGAGCAGGTTCACGAGGGCGGTCCCTCGCGCGGTCCGGTCCTTCACCGGGATCTCGTGACCCCTCAACCGGTACACACGTCCCCGGTTGGAGAACAAGAGCAGGTACGACAGCGTCGTGGTGTGCACCACGTTCGTGACGAGGTCCTCCTCCTTCAGCCTCGCCCCCTGCACCCCTCGCCCGCCCCGTCCCTGAGTCCGGAAGGCGTCCGCCGACACCGCCTTGATGTAGCCGGCCGCGGTCATGGTGACCACGATCTCCTCGTCCGCGACCAGGTCCTCCACGCCCAGTTCCCCGGGGTCGTGGGTGATCACCGAGCGCCGGGGATCGGCGAACTTGTCCCGGATCGCGGTCATCTCGGTCGAGACGACCCCTCGCAGCCTCGCCGGATCCCCCAGGACGGCCTGGAGCTCCCCGATCGTCTCGCGCAGCTGCGCCATCTCCTCCTCCAGCTCAGAGCGGCCCAACCGGGTGAGCCGGCCGAGGGTCATGTCGAGGATGTGGTTCGCCTGCTCCTCGCTGAAGGAGAACGGCTCAGTCATGAGCGCGCCGCGCGCAGCCGATCGGTCCTCCGACCCGCGTATCGCAGCGATGACCGCGTCCAGCACGTCGATGGCGCGAAGCAGGCCCTCGACGATGTGCGCACGGGCTTCGGCCTTGCGAAGCCGGTATTCCGAACGACGGCGCACCACCTCGACCTGGTGAGCCACGTAGTGGGTCAGCACCTGGGCGATGTTCAGCGTCCGGGGGACCCCGTCGACGAGCGCCAGCATGTTCACGCCGAAGTTCGTCTGCATCGGCGTGTGCTTGTAGAGCTGGTTCAGCACCACGTTCGCGTTCGCGTCCCGCTTCAACCGGATCACGAGCCGAGTCTGGCGGCCCGCGGAGGAGTCGATCGCCTCTGCGACACCCTCGAGCTCTCCAGCGCGCACGAGATCGTCGATCTTCTGGAGGATCACGGGCACAGACGTCTGGTACGGGATCTCGGTGACCACGATGCGCGTCGCGTCACGCCCCTCATCGATGTCCGCGACTGCACGCATCTTGATCGATCCCCGCCCGGTGCGGTACGCGTCGAGGATCCCCTGGCGGCCGAGGATCTGTCCTCCGGTCGGGAAGTCCGGGCCCTTCACGAACCGCATCAGGTCGTCGGGCGTCGAGTCCGGGTGCTCGAGCAGGTGCACGGCCGCGTCGATGACCTCCGCCATGTTGTGCGTCGGAATGTTGGTAGCCATCCCCACCGCGATCCCCTGCGACCCGTTCACGAGCAGGTTCGGGAACCGTGCAGGAAGGACGACGGGCTGCTCGGACGTGTTGTCGTAGTTCGGCTCGAAGTCGACGGTCTCTTCGTCGATCCCCGCCAGGAGATCCAGGGCCAATGCCTGCAGGCGGCACTCCGTGTACCGCATCGCAGCAGGCCCCTCCTCGGGTCCCGGACCGCCGAAGCTCCCGTGCCCGTCGATGAGCGGATGGCGCATCGAGAAGTCCTGGACCATGCGGACCAGCGCGTCGTAGATCGCGGCGTCGCCGTGGGGATGGAACGTTCCCATCACCTCGCCGACCACCGCCGCGCACTTCACGTACGGGCGGTCGGGCCGGAGATTCTGGTCGAACATCGAGTAGAGGATCCGCCGGTGGACCGGCTTCAGCCCGTCCCGCACGTCCGGGAGCGCCCGCGAGACGATGACCGACATGGAGTACTCGAGGAACGAGCGCTCCATCTCTTCTTGGATCTCGATCGGCTCGATGAAGCCGAGGACCTCGCCCTCCCCGGACCCGTCCCCGTCCGAGGGCGCGCCGCTGCCGTTCCTGGAGGATCCCCGCGTGACCGGTCGTCTTGCCATGGTGCCGTGCCCCCTCAGATGTCGAGGAAGCGGACGTCCTTGGCATTCGTCTGGATGAAGTGGCGCCGGAGCTCGACGTCGTCGCCCATGAGGACCGAGCAGACGTCGTCGGCCAGCGCCGCCTGCTCCACGCCGATCTGCAGGAGCGAGCGCTTCGTGCGGTCGATCGTCGTGTCGCGCAGCTCGTCGAAGTTCATCTCCCCGAGGCCCTTCAACCGCTGGAAGTCGTGGCGATGGTCCGGGTGCCCGGTGAGAAACGCCTCTTTCGCCGCGTCGTCCTTCAGGTACACCTTCTCCTTGCCGACGAGCGTCGAGTACAGCGGAGGTTGCGCCACGTACACGAAGCCGCCCTCCACGAGCGGCTTCATCTGCCGGAAGAAGAACGTGAGGAGCAGCGTGCGGATGTGGCTTCCGTCGACATCTGCGTCCGCGAGCACGATCACCTTGTGGTACCGGATCTTCGACACGTCGAAGTCCTCGCCGAGCCCCGCGCCGATCGCCGCGATGAGCGCCTGGATCTCGGCGTTCTTCAGCATCTTGTCGATGCGCGCCCGTTCGACGTTGAGGATCTTCCCTCTGATCGGGAGGATCGCCTGAGTCCGCGGATCTCGCGCGTCCTTCGCGGAGCTTCCCGCGGAGTTCCCCTCCACGATGAACAGCTCGCATTCACGCCGGTCGCGTGACGAGCAGTCGATCAGCTTTCCTGGGAGACCGGCTCCGTCCAGGCCGGATTTGCGCCTCGTCAGGTCTCGCGCCTGTTGCGCCGCCACGCGTGCACGCTGGGCGAGCAGGGACTTCTTCACGACCTGGTTCGCCTCGGTCGGGTTCTCCTCCAGCCACTCGGCCAGCTTCTCGTTGGTGGCGCGCTCGACGAGGGAGCGGACGGGCACGTTGCCGAGCTTCGCCTTCGTCTGGCCCTCGAACTGCGGGTCCTTCAGACGCACCGAGACGATCGCGGTCAGGCCTTCGCGAATGTCCTTTCCGTCGAGGTTCTCGTCCTTCTCCTTCACGAGGTTCCTCGATCTCGCGTACCGGTTCACCACGTTGGTGAGGGCCTTCTTGAACCCCTCCTCGTGCATGCCACCCTCGATGGTCGAGATCCCGTTGGCGAACGAGAAGATGCTCTCGTTGAACCCGGTGTTCCACTGGAGGGCGACCTCGACCTCCTGGTTCTCCTCGACCACCTGGTACGAGGCCACCTTGCGGAAGAGCGACTCCTTGGACGCATTGAGATGCCTGACGTAGTCGGTGATGCCGCCGTTGTACTTGAAGACCTCCCTCTTCTCGGCGTCGGGTCGCCGGTCGCTGAAGCGGATCTCCAGGCCTCGGTTCAGGAACGCCATCACCTGCAGGCGCTCGGTCACCGTCTGCGCACGGAAGTCCACTTCTTCGAAGACCGAGGGATCCGGCCAGAACGTGACGGTGGTGCCGGTTCGGCCCTTCGGCGAGTCCCCCGTCACCTCGAGCCCCACCTTGATCTCGCCGCCATTCACGAACTCCATCACGTGGTGCCTGCCGTCCCGGTCCACCTCGAGGAGGAGCCGGGTCGACAGCGCGTTCACCACCGACGCGCCGACGCCGTGGAGCCCGCCCGACACCTTGTAGCCCGCGCCGCCGAACTTCCCGCCGGCGTGCAGCGTCGTGTAGACGATCTCCGCGGCGGAACGGTCCGGGTACTGCGGGTGCGGGTCCACGGGAATGCCCCGGCCGTTGTCCTGCACCCGGCAGCCCCCGTCCTCGACCAGCGTGACGTCGATCCTCGTGCAGTACCCGGCCATCGCCTCGTCGACGGAGTTGTCGACGATCTCCCATACCAGGTGGTGGAGCCCGGTCGGCCCGGTCGAGCCGATGTACATCCCCGGGCGTAGGCGGACCGGCTCGAGCCCCTCGAGGACGGTGATGTCGCTTGCGGTGTACGACCCACCGTCAGTGGCCACGTCCTGCCTCCTCGCCATGCCCCACGGGCGCGCACCTCCGAGCCGATCGTCCCGGCGTCCGCGCCACCGGACCCCAGGATGCGAGGTCGCCCAGTGCCGTTCGCGGACGATCCAGTCTACCCGACGCCCGGCGCCAGGCAGCACCTTCGCCACGGCCGCGCGCGGCTCCCATGTGCCGGAACCGTCGCAGCCCGCGGGCTCCCTGCGCCGATGTCCGGGCCTGGTGCCGTGTTCAGCGCGGCGGGCGGACCACCACGTCGAGCCGGTCGAGCCGTTCCCCCGTCTCCTGGGCGATCCGTTCGAGGATGCCCGGCGCGAGGGCCCGCACCTGCGTCGCCCAGGGCGACTGGTCGACGGCCACGAGCAGCGTCGCGCCTTCGAGGCGCAGCGGCCTCACGTGGCGTGCCACGGACGGCCCGACAAGGTCCGCCCAGCACGAGAAGACCGTGCCGAGCGTGGCCGCCGACGCGCGGCGCGGCTCGGGCCCTGCTGGCGTTCCCGGCGCAAGCGGCGGGCGCGCAGCCACCAGCGAACCTTCGCCAGAGCGTGGCGACACGAGCCCGGCGACCACGTCGTCCAAGGACTCGCGCACCGGCAGCGGACCCCGATCGGCGCCCTCGCGCCGCCGGCGTCCCGATCGCGTCACGCGCGCCTGCCCACGGTCCGGACGTCCACGACGGTGTCCACCTCGATCCCCTCGGGGAGCGGCGCCGCGGTGGTGAGGAGCGCCTGCCCCGGGGGGAGGAGGCGCGCGAGCGCCCGGCTCCGGTCCGGGTCGAGCTCGGAGAAGACGTCGTCGAGCAGCAGCAGCGGAGCATCACCCCGTCGCTCGGTCACGAGGTGGTGCAGCCCCAGCCGGAGCGCCAGCGCGAGGCATCGCTGCTCGCCCTGCGAGGCGCGCACCCGTGCGTCGCGCCCCCCGATCCCCAGAGCGAGCTCGTCCCGATGAGGCCCCACGGTCGACACGGCACGCCGGACGTCGTCCGGTCGGCTCGCGGCGAGCGCGTCCGCGAGCTCGCCTTCCCAACCCGGCACGTAGGTCATCGTCACCCCGGCACCCGCCGCCCCCGGCCCGACGAGCTGCTCGTACGCCGCCTCGACTGCGGGCTGCACGTCGGCGAGGAGCTCCCGCCGGGCTCCGGAGACCGCCTGCCCGCTCGCGACGAGCCGTCCGTCCCACACGTCGAGGGTCGACGCGACCTCGCCGCTCAGTCTTGCGCCCGCCTGGCGCAGGAGCGCGCCGCGCTGGCGAAGAACCCGGTCCATCGCGTCGAGGTGGGCCGCCGCGCGGTGGTCCAGGAGGCGGAGCGCGGCATCTAGCAATTCCCTCCTGCGCAGCGGGGGACCCTGCACGAGCCCCAGGTCGTCGGGTGAGAACGCAGTGACCGGGACAGCCTCGGCGAGCTCTCCCCTCCGCCGAGCTGCCCGGTGGTTCACCAGGGTACGAGCGGCGCCGCCCGCGAGGAGCTCACACTCCACACGCAACGGGCGCTGCTCGTGCTCCAGCTCGGCGCGGAGGATCGCACGCTCGGTGCCGTTGCGGACCATCGCCTCTCGCACGGTCGTGCGGAACGAGCGCTGCGAACCGAGGAATGCGACCGCCTCGAGCAAGGTGGTCTTCCCGGATCCGTTGGGACCGCTCAGCACGGTCGTGCCGCCCGCCGGGACGTCGAGCACGGCCTCGACGAAGAGCCGGACGTCCCGGAGCTCGAGATGGTGCAGCCGCATTCCGGCGTCCGGCACGGACGTCACGGTCACCATCGGTGCGCCCGTCAAGACACCCGCACGGGCATCAAGAGGTAGCGGAAGTCGTCCCGGCCAGCGGCGCGGACCGTCGCCGGCCGTCCGGGGCTGTCCGTCTCGATGAAGACCTCGTCGTCGAGAACGGCGTCCACTCCGTCGATCAGATAGTTGGGATTGAACGCGATCACGAGGTCCTCCCCCGTGAAGTCCCCGTCGACCGTCTCACTGGCCTCACCGATTTCCTGGGACACCACGGTGAGGTCCACCCCGTTGGGACGCATCGACAACCGCACCGCGGTGGCGTTGTCCCGCATCAGGAGCCGCACGCGCCGCAGCGCCGCCAGCAGCGACTCCCGGCCGACGTGCAAGCGGTTCGGGTACTGCTCGGGGACGAGCTGGCGGTAGTCCGGGTACGTACCCTCGAGAAGGCGCGAGGATATGCGCACGCTGCCCGTCGTGAACGTGATCGCAGCCGGTTCCACCCCCACCCCCACCCCTGCCCCCTCTTCGCCTCCACCGGCGCCGCCCGGGGTCGGCGACACCCGCTGGAGCTCCGCGAGCGCGCGCGCGGGGACCAGCACGTCACCACCCTCTCCGAGCTTCGCCGTCCCGCGCAGGTCTCGCAACGCGAGCCGGTAGGAGTCCGTCGCGACCAGCCGCACCCACTCACCCTCGCCCGTCAAGAGCACTCCGGTGAGCAACGGACGGGCGTCGTCGCTCGACGCCGCGCGGACCACCTGGCGGAGCGCCTCTACGAGCGCGCCGCGCGGCAGGACCACCGTAGGAGCCGGCGGTGACGGCAGGGTCGGGAACTCCACCGCAGGAAAGACCCGCAGACCGAAGTGGGCTCTCGCGGACGAGATCTCCACCCGCTCCTCGTCGCACTCGAGGGTCACCGCCCCGGCTTCCAACGCGCGGACCACGTCGCCAGTCAGCCTTCCGGGCACGACGCACGTCCCGTCCTCGATGCCGATGACCTCGAGCTCGACCCGGACGGTCAGGTCCAGGTCCGTCCCGGTCACTTCCAGGCGGTTCCCCACCACCCGCAGCATGAGCCCGGAGAGCACCGCGGACGCCCCGCCCCGCCCCCCCGCGGCACGCATCGCCGTGATGAGCGCGTCGACGAGGGAGTCGCGTTCGGACCGGAGTTTCACACCATCATCCTTTCGAACGTCGTGATGCTTGGAAAGACATGTCAGTGGTAGTAGTGCTGGGGATTGTGGACGCGGACGCGACGGTCCTGGTCAACGCTTTGCGGCCATCCACCGGGTCTCGGGTCTGCCAGGCGGGGGCGAGCTTCTCGGCGAAGAAACGGCGTGATCCTGTGGACGCGCCGTCCTTCGCTCCACAGGTTGCTCGGGGATGTGTGCACAGAGGAGATCGGGTCGGTGTCACGTCCCGTTCCGGATCTGCACGGTGAGCTCCGTGACCTGCTCGTAGAGCTGCCGCCGCTCCTTCATCTGGGTGGTGATCTTGTCCACGGCGTGGATGACCGTCGTGTGGTCGCGGCCCCCGAAGACGCGGGCGATGGCGGGGTAGCTGTAGTCCGTGAGGTTGCGGACCAGGTACATCGCGACCTGTCGCGCGGTGACCAGCGGGCGGGTCCGGCTCGGGCCGCAGATGGCCTCCACGGTGAAGCCGTAGCTCGCAGCCGTGGCCTCGAGGATCATCTGCGGGGTGATGCGCCGGGGCTCCACGCTCGAGACGATGTCTGCGAGCACGTGCTCTGCGAGCTCGAGCGAGATGGGTTCCCTGCTCAAGCTCGCGAACGCCGTCACCCGGATCAACGCACCTTCGAGCTCGCGGATGTTGCTCTTGACGTGGGTGGCGATGAAGCCGAGGACGTCGTCAGGAATGTCGTCGTGGTCGGCTTCGGACTTCTTCCTCAAGATGGCGAGGCGGGTCTCGAAGTCTGGGGGGTCGACCTCGGTGATCAGGCCGGACATGAAGCGGCTGCGCAAGCGGTCTTGGAGCGTTTCGATGGACTTGGGCGACCTGTCGGACGTGAGGACGATCTGCTTCCCCGCGGCGTGCAGGTAGTTGTAGGTGTGGAAGAATTCTTCTTGGAGACCATCTTTGTTCCCCATGAACTGGACGTCGTCGATCAGCAGGACGTCGCACTCGCGGTAGCGGCGCTTGAACGCGATGGTCGTCGACATGCGCAACGAGTCGACGAAGTCGTTCATGAACGTCTCGGTCGTGAGGTAGAGCACCGTGAGCGAGGAGAAGTTCTCCTGGACGTAGTTGCCGATCGCGTGCAGGAGGTGGGTCTTGCCGAGCCCGGAGTCCCCGTAGATGAACAGTGGGTTGTACGAGCGGCCGGGCGTCTCCGCCACGGCCTGGGCGGCAGCGTGCGCGAGCCGGTTCGACGAGGCGGCGACGAAGCTCTCGAAGGTGAACCTGGGGTCGAGGCAGACCACCGCGCCGTCCCGCGGCCGCCTGTTGGCCTGGGCCGGGCGGTGCGAAGGGTGCTGAGAGGCCGAGGGGGCTTCGACCGGCGGCTGGAGGGAAGGACCGGAGGCGCCGAGGACGGCCGGCACCGGGGCCTCGATCTCCGACAGCACCGGGTCGGCCACCTCCAGGCGGACGTCGACGTCGTGACCTGCGGCGGACGACACGGTCTGGGCGATCAGCGGGAGGAACCGCCCCTCCACGCGCTGGCGCACCACCGTGTTGGGCACGCCGAGCACCATCGTGCGCCCGTCGTAGGAGACCGGCTCGATGCTCGAGAACCACATCTTCCACGTCGTGTCCGACACCTGGTCACGCAGTGGTGCGGCGCACCTGGTCCACAGACCACCCGTCTCGTCCACCTGGTCCTCCGCGCACGCGAGCCAATCGTCGTCCACAGCGTGGTCCACAGGTGTGGAACACGACGGTGACGTGGTCGATCGAACCTACACCGTTCGGGCTCTCCCGACTAGTGGCAACCCGGTCCGCCGGGGTCCGGTGCTCTCGGCCGCCGCAGGCGCCGCGGCCTGAACCGAGGGTCCCGGGCGCGACTAGTGTCTGCGGCCGCGGTCGCGTACGATCGCGTGCGACATCGCAGCCCACTGCGGGCGACGTGGTGGTCCGTCCGCCGTCACCGACCCGACCAGGTCGCGCTGGCGGGCAACGCGGAAAGGCTTACGGACGTGAAGCGAACCTATCAACCCAACACGCGCAAGCGAGCGAAGCGGCACGGATTCCGCCAGCGCATGTCGACGCGTGCCGGCCGGGCGATCCTGAAGGCGAGACGGCTCAAGGGGCGTCATCGGCTGACGGTGTGAGCCAACGGCGCGCCCAGAAGGACGATGCCCCCGGTGGTGGGAAGGATCCGCAGGCGGACTACGTTCCGCGCCTTGTCGCGCCCCGACGGCCGTGGCCAGATGGGAACGGTGATGGTGGCGTTCAGCAGTCACGCGGCGGAGGTGACGAGCTTCCCGCTGGTCGGGTACTCCATCGGGAGGCGGCACGGGGGCGCGGTCGAGCGGAACCGGCTGCGGCGCCGCCTCCGCGCCGCGGTGCGAGCGTCGGGCCCGGAGCTGCCGGCCGGCGGATACCTGGTACGCGCGGCGCCGCAGGCCGCCGAGCTCGGATTCGAGGACTTGCGCCGCGCGTTCCGGGCGGCCGCGCAGGCCGCCGCGGCCGGGGCGGACGGCGGAGGAAGACGAACGCTGTGACCATGGGGCACGCGGTAGCACCCGTCGAGGCGCGCCCGGCGCGGCGAACGGCCGCGCAGCGGGCCGCGCTCGGAGCTCTGCGCGCCTACCAGGGCGCGAGGGCGGGCAGTGTGTCCCCGTGCCGCTTCTACCCGAGCTGCTCGGCCTATGCGGTCGAGGCGGTCGAGCGGCACGGCACGTGGCTGGGGCTGTGGCTGGCCGTGCGACGGCTGGCGCGCTGCCACCCGCTGGGCGGGCACGGGGTGGACCTCGTCCCGCTCGAGGCGGGTGGGCGCCGGCGGGGGAGTCCGTGACCGTGCACCTCGCTCCCTTCGTCGCTGAGAACTCGCTGTTCAAGGCCGTCGGAGACATCTTCCACCCGCTCTTCATCGCGGTCGCCGACGTGCTGTCGTGGATCTACGGCGTCGTGCCCACATACGCAGCCGCGATCGTGCTCCTCACGCTGCTGATCATGGCGCTCCTCACGCCGCTCACCATCAAGAGCACGCGTTCGATGCTGGCGATGCAGGCGCTCCAGCCCGAGATGCAGAAGCTGCGGGCGAAGTACAAGGGCGCCGAGAACCGCCAGCAGCTGAACGAAGAGCTCATGAAGCTCTACCGCGAGCACGGGGTCAGCCCCACCGGCGGCTGCTTGCCGATGTTCCTCCAGATGCCCGCCCTGATCGTCCTCTACGACGTCATCCGCGGGCTTGCGAACACGGTGAAGAAGGGCGCCTTCATGGCCACAGGCAAGGCCCGCTGCCACGCTGCAGTCTGTGCCACACCGCACTACGTGCCTCAGACGTCGGCGATCCACAAGGCGCTCGTCAAGACGCCCGGAGTCATGCACTCGATCGGGCTGAACCTCGCGTTGCGGCCCCTCACACACCACGCGGACTGGTACGAGTACGTCCCGTACTTCGGCCTCCTCGCCGTCGCGGTCGCGCTGCAGTACTTCCAGATGGCCCAGATGACGCGCCGGAACAAGCGCAACAACACGCAGCAGCAGATGCCGCAGCAGATGCAGACGATGCAGCGGGTGATGCCCCTGATCTTCGCCTACATCTACTTCCTGGTCCCCGCCGGCGTGGTGATCTACATGATCGTCTCGTCCGCGATCCGGGTCCTCACCCAGGACCTGATCTTCCGATACGGCCTGGTGCAGCGCCCTGCGGAGCGTCAGGTCAGCGGCAGGCCCAAGCCTCCATCGGCGCCTGGCGTGGTGGAAGCGAGGTCGACGAGCGGGCCGAAGCAGGAGGGGTCCGTTCCGCCGGTCGGGGAGCGGCAGCCGTCCTCTCAGGGCGGCCGCCGCGGCGCCGGTGGTGCCACCGGCGGGCAACAGCCGGCGCAGCGGGGGGAAGGGACGACGAACGGGCGGGGTCGGGACGCCAGAGGAGGTAGTACCGTTGGTACTACCGCTCCGGCAGCGAAGTCGCACCCGCGGTCGAAAGCCAAACGCGCACGAAAGGCCCGTTGAGCGGTGGAGTGGGTCGAAAAGACGGGCAAGTCCGTCGACGAGGCGAAGGAGCGTGCTCTCGACCAACTGGGGGTGTCCGAGAAGGACGCGGAGCTCGTGGTCCTCGCGGAGCCGAAGACGGGCCTGTTCGGGCGGGTCCGAGGGGAGGCCCGAGTGCGGGCGCGGGTCCGACCCGCGGAGCCGCGCCCGAAGCGCTCACGTCGCCAGCGAGACCGACCTCGTGGCAGCGCGCGTCGCGACGGGGACGACGGTGCCGGCGGTACCGGCGGTACACGGCCTCCGCGGCAGCGGAGCTCGAGCACGAGCCGCGCGGCCGGGGCGTCCACACGCCCCGGCCGTGAGGAAGAAGCCCCAGGAGCGTCAGTCCGAAAGGGTGGCGGCGAAGCTGGATCGGCGGGAAGGACGGCAGCGAGCCGCCGCAGGCGACGGCGCCGGCAGAGCTCGGCTCAGCAGCGAGCCACGGCGGAGAAGGAGCCGTGGCATGCCCAAGAAGGGAACGGCGCGATGCCTGAGCGCGGCGACGCTTGTCGCGCCGAAGTGGGTCGCGCCGAAGTGGGTCGCGCCGAAGTGGTCGGTCCGGACGGAGCAGTGAAGGAGGAGCAGGCGGTGGCTGATGGGATCACGCTGCAGGAGCAGGCGACAGTGGCGAAGGAGTTCCTCGAGGGCCTGCTGGACCGCTTCGGCCTCCAGGCGACGGTGGACGTCCGGGAGCTCGACGAGGAGACCGTGGAGCTCGCGGCGCACGGCGAAGGGCTTGGTGTGCTCGTCGGGCCGAAGGGAGCGACCGTGATGGCGCTCCAGGACCTGACGCGGACGGTGGTTCAGAAGCACTTCCCGAACCGCACCGACAGGGTCCTCGTCGACGTCGCCGGGTACCGCGAACGCCGTGTCGCGGCGTTGCGCAGGTTCACCACCGAGGTCGCGGCGGAGGTGCTCGAATCCGGATCAGAACGGGCGCTCGAGCCCATGTCGGCTGCCGATCGCAAGGTGGTGCACGACACGGTGGTGACGATCGAAGGTGCGGTGTCGAGTTCACAGGGAGAAGAGCCGCACCGCTTCGTCGTCATCTCCCCGGCACCCTGAGCACGCCCGCAGGTTGCCGAGGAAGCACGCCCGCACGTTGCCGAGGAAGATGGAGTGCCCGCACCACCGGGCAACCACCGACGAGCCACCCTTCGCCGGCTGCTGACAGAGGCACGAGGCCTCGGGTTCCTCGGCCCCGGCCCGATCGATGTGCAGTTGGAGCACGCTGATGCCTTCGCCGAGGCGGTCGAGACCGCATGGACACCCTCCTCCGCTTCCGCCCTGGTTGACTTAGGCTCCGGGGGCGGGGTTCCCGGCCTCGTGCTTGCCGTGCGCTGGGAGGCCCCATCCTTCCTCCTCGTCGAAGCCCATAGACGTCGTGCGGCGTTCCTCCTCCACGCCGTCGGTGCGCTGGGGTTGCGGGGACGTGTGACGGTTGAGGCCGCGCGGGCGGAGGTCGTCGGCCGCACACCGGAACGGCGGGGCGCCTTTGACGGCGTCACCTCGAGAGGCTTCGGCAGGCCCGCCGTCGTGGCTGAGTGCGCGGCCCCGCTGCTGGCAGTAGGCGGGTTCCTGGCCGCCTCGGAGCCTCCGTCGGGCGCGCGCGACGTTCTCGAGCGCTGGCCGGAGGATCGGTTGGCTGTGCTCGGCATGGGAAAGGCGTACCCGGTCGGGTCCGCGTACGGTTTCGCCATGATCTCCCAGATACGCCCGTGCCCAGATCGGTTTCCCCGGCGGGTCGGGGTGCCCGCCAAGCGCCCGATGTTCTGACGGTTCGTCGAGTGCGATGGCCTCGTACACCTGTGGGACGTGCGTCAGGCGGACGACTCTGTGTCCGTGGTGGCGGCCGTCTCGCGGAGCGTGGCGAAGATCGCTGTTGCCGAGCTAGGCGTGCCGGGTGCCGCAGCAGGTGTGGTTGCCCGCGTGAACTCAGGAGCCGCCGGTGTGGCACGGCCAGGAAGGTCGAGCTGCCGCGCGTAGCGCTCGCACATGGCGAGGAACCGGTCGTGCGCGTAGCCGTCGAGCGACGGCGACAGGGTACGACGGAGCATCGGTGCGAGCTCCGTGCGCAGGTAGTTTCCGCGCGCCATCCACTGGTAGTAGCGCCGACCGCCGTGCTCGTAAGGTCCGTAGAGCCGACCGCCGGGGAAGGTGCGCTCGAGCCAGCGGAACAGCGCTTCGTGGCGGTCGTGCATGCGCAGGGTCACGTGCGGCTGGCGTCCGTCCCCGCCGAAGTGGCCTTCCCCGACCAGCAGGCCCACCAGCACTCCCTCGTCGAAGGCGCTCGCCATCTCGTCCGTCCCCATGCCCTTTGTTCTGCTGTTCTGCGGGCGGCGCGCCGCCGGACCTCGCAATCGACGACTGTGCCTCATGTTTCACCGTCAGGTTACACGTGAAACGGCTGGGAGGCGGGGACCAGTCAAAGCAGGGTGGCCCCGGCGTGAGCGCCGGTGCCGCTCCAGCTCTCGGTTGTTTCACCGTCAGGTTACACGTGAAACGCGCTGCCCAACTCCCCGCCCGCCCGACTGCTCGGAGGGAAAACGCGCGCAAAGCCTTGACCTCTTCCGTCGGGCGAGCGAGGATGGTCAGCGTGACCGTGAGGGGGCGTATGGCGGAACGCGGTCGTCGTCTTCGTAGCGATTCGGCGGTGCGGGCAGCGCCCCTTCTGGTCCCTGCTCAGCTTTTCGTGGGATCTGCCCGGTGGTGAGGAGGATCGGTCGGCGACGCCGCTGGGGCGAGAGACCATCCCAAGCCCCTCCGGTCCCGGAGGAGCCGGACGTGGAGAAAAGTTCGAGTGTCGACCCACAGTTGGTGGGTGAGGATGCCGGGCGCGTCCCGGCCGCTATGCCGCCTGCCCCCCTGGCGCCCGAGCCCGACGTGGCGACGCTGGAAGACGCTGTCATCGAAGGAGGCGGGGAATCGGGCGGCGAGACGGCCGATGCCGCGACCGCCCGGGGCGCTAAGGGAGGCGCCGGACGTTCGGGCGGCGAGACG
>JAKATH010000006.1:12642-26942 GCA_021828055.1 Actinomycetes bacterium | reverse complement strand
CGAGCCCGACGTGGCGACGCTGGAAGACGCTGTCATCGAAGGAGGCGGGGAATCGGGCGGCGAGACGGCCGATGCCGCGACCGCCCGGGGCGCTAAGGGAGGCGCCGGACGTTCGGGCGGCGAGACGAAGGGGACCCACTCCGTTGCCGTGGCGCCGGCCGGCCTGTCTGGCGCTGCGCTTCGGAGCTCGTCGGTCGCCGACCGGACGGCTGGAGGGCAGGTCCGCGGTTCTGACGGACGCGGGGTGTCCACCTTCAGGCCCCTGCCGCGGGTGATCGCGATTGCCAACCAGAAGGGCGGAGTCGGGAAGACGACCACGACCGTCAACCTCGGGGCAGCGCTGGCCGAGCTCGGCTACAGGATTCTCGTGGTCGACCTGGATCCGCAGGGCAACGCGACCACGGGGCTCGGCATCGACGCCCGAAACTTGGAGCGCTCGATGTACGACGTGATCATGCACGATACGCCGATGGAGGACTGCGTCGAGCCGACCAGCGTGCGTAATTTGTTCGTCGCGCCTGCAACCATCGATCTCGCAGGGGTCGAGATCGAGCTCGTGCCCGCTTTCAGCCGAGAGCTCCGGTTGCGGCGGGCCGTGGAGAGCGTGGTCGAGGACTTCGACTTCGTGCTGATCGACTGCCCGCCGTCGTTGGGGCTGATCACGATCAACGGCCTCGCGGCGGCAGGCGAGGTGATGGTGCCCATACAGTGCGAGTACTACGCGCTCGAGGGTCTTGGCCAACTGCTGCGGAACGTCCACTTGGTGGCGTCGAACCTGAACGACGGGCTCGAAGTGAGCGCCATCGTCCTGACGATGTACGACGCGCGGACGCGGCTTGCAGTCGACGTCGCGACCGAAGTGCGCGAGCACTTCGGCGACAAAGTGTGCCGGATCGTGATCCCACGGACGGTCCGGCTTTCCGAGGCGCCGTCGTTCGGTCAACCGATCACGGTCTTCGATCCGTCGTCCCGCGGCGCAGTGGCGTACCGGGAACTTGCGAAGGAGGTCAGCAATGGCGCGTCGCAGCGGGCTGGGTAAGGGCCTCGGCGCGCTCATCCCGACGGAGGTGTCGGGGTCGCAGGGGAGTGCGCTGCGGGAAGTCCCGATCTCCAGCATCAGGCCGAACACGTTCCAGCCACGGACCCGCTTCGACGAGGAGGCGATGTCGGCGCTCGCCGCCTCCATCAGGGAGGTCGGCGTCCTCCAACCCGTCCTCGTGAGGCCGCTCGAAGGCGGGACTGACGAGTTCGAGCTGATAGCCGGCGAGCGGCGGTGGCGCGCTGCACGCCGGGCCGGCCTACAGACCATTCCCGTGCTCGTGCGAGAGGTCTCCGCGGACGCCAGCAGCCTCGAGCAGGCCCTCGTCGAGAACCTCCACCGCGAAGACCTCGGACCGCTCGAAGAGGCGGCCGCCTACCAGCAGCTCATCGACGACTTCGGTCACACCCACGAAGAGGTGGCGACCCGGATCGGCAAGAGCCGGGTGACGGTCACCAACACGTTGCGGCTGCTCCAGCTGCCCGCAGGTGTGCAGCGTGCCCTCGCGGAAGGGTCGATCTCGGCGGGTCACGGCCGCGCGCTGCTCGGCAGCCGAGACCGCACGCTCCAGGAGTCGCTCGTCGGGCGCATCGTTGCCGAGGGACTGACGGTGCGGCAGGTGGAGGATGCCGTGAAGGAGGCCGAGCGGGGGGACGGCGACGACGCCGGAACGGCCCCGCGATCGCTCGCAGGTACTACCAAAGGTACTACTAGCTCTACGCCCCGTCGGCTGCCTGAGCCAGGTCTCCTCGAGCTCGAGGAGCTCCTGTCCACTCACCTGAACACGCGAGTGAAGGTCGAGCTGCACAATCGGCGGGGTCGGGTGGTGGTGGAGTTCGCGACGCTCGAGGATCTCGAGCGAATCTACAGGGCGATGGTGGAGCGGCCGCAGCCTGGGACGCCGCCGGCACACTGAGGGCGCCTGTTCGGTCCGCGAGGATCGCCAACCCTCAACCCGCGGTTAAGCAATATCCACAACCTGTGCATGATGTTGTGGATTGTCAGGTTCGCCCTGAAGTACAGCGCACGGTCGCGTGCTCGTCACCCGGTGGTCACCGGGGGCCGTCGGGGCCGCCGGCGGACCCGCCGGGGGAACGAGGGCACCGGGAGAGGGCGAGGCGGCGCCTCACCCCAAGGGGCGGGAGACCCAGGCGATGAGAGCCGCGGTGAGCCCGTCCGCGAGAGCGGGTCCATGCTCGACCAGGACGGCTGCCGGGCCGATCTCGAGGGTCACGGCTGGCATCCTGGTCTCCCGGAGCACGACGAGGGACATCCCGTGCACGCCGAGGTCCGGGATGCCGAGCGCCGCGGGAACCTGCCGTTGAATGGCCTCGGCCAGCAGCCGGCCTCCGACCGATTCGTCGCGGTAGCCCGAGTAGTACGCAGCCAGCAACCCCGCGCGTTCTGGCTCGAGCCTGAGGTTGAGGTACACGTCGGCGCCGGCTGCGTTTGCCTGCTGCGCCTGCGCCGAGCCGTCTGGGTGGTGGAGAGTCGTCACCGACGCACCGTGGGCTGCGAGACGGCGCCGGAGCGCGGCCGTCGGCGCGGCGAGGCCCCCGGGCTCGCCGATTGCGACGCGACGTCCCGAGAGGGTCGGTGGCGCCTGCCGCAGGAGCTCGCGCGCGCGCACCGTCGACACGAGATGAAGGGGTGCCGCACCACGCGCCGCGACCCGCAGCAGCTCCCGCAGCGTCTCGCCCCCGAGAATGCCGTCGACCGGCAGCGCCGAGTTCTCCTGGAAGTCGCGCAGGGCCGTCGCCGTCGCGTCACCGAAGATGCCGTCGACCCGCCCGGTGTCGAACCCGAGCGCGCACAGCCTCTGCTGGAGCTCGGCGACGTCGTCGCCGCGCAGCATCGGCGTGCGCCGGTAGAGGAACCGGTCGCCCAGGTGGTAGCCGGCTTCGACCAGGGTTTGCCACGTTTGCGTGTCGCACACGCCGTCGACGCGTAGGCCCCGGAGGCGTTGGAAGGCCTCCAGCGCGGCACGCGTCGCGATGCCGAACGCGCCCCGAGGATCGCTCATCGGCCCGAAGCCCAGCGCGACGAGCCTGCCCTGCACGTCGGCCACCCCCTCGCCGCTGGCGCCCTCGCGAATGGGGAGGGGTTCGCCTGGGTTGGCCACAACAGAAGTTACAGGTAGCCGGCCAGCTCCTGGAGCAGCTGCCCCTTCGGCTTGGACCCGACCACACGGACCTTCGGCTCGCCGTCCTTGAAGAGGATCAAGGTCGGAATGCTCATCACCCCGAAGCGACGCGTGATGTCCAGGTTCTCGTCGATGTTCAGCTTCGCGATCTGCAGCTTCCCCGCCTGCTCCGCGGCGATCTCCTCGAGCACCGGGGCGATCATCTTGCACGGTCCGCACCATTCGGCCCAGAAGTCGACGAGCACCGGCACTTCTGCAGCCTTGACATGCTCGTCAAACGTACTGTCGTCCAGCGTCACCGTCGTAGCGCTCATTTTCTCTCCTCGTCCATCGTCTCGGGCACCCGGAGCCTTCCTGCCCAGGCAAGGCCAACGCCGTCGGACGGCCGGCTGTTCCCTGCCTCCGCAAGAGGACCCGCCGTCTGGAGCGGGCGCGCGCTCATCGGTCCTGGCCCTCAGGAGCCGCGGGCCTCGAGCCATCGCTCGGCGTCGATCGCTGCCATGCATCCCGAACCAGCGGCGGTGACGGCCTGGCGGTACGTGGCGTCCTGCACGTCGCCGCAGGCGAAGACGCCGTCGACGTTGGTCGCGGTGCCGTTGCGGGTGACGACGTAGCCCTGGCCGTCGAGCTCCACCTCTCCGGCGAACACCGACGTGTTCGGCCGGTGGCCGATCGCGACGAACACGCCGGTGACCGGGAGGATCCGCTCTTGCCCGGTCGTCGAGTGGTGCAGTCGGACTCCGGCGACCTTGCCGTCCCCGAGCACCTCTGCGACCTGCTGTGTCCAGGCGAGCTCGATGCCGGGGTGGCTGAAGGCACGCTCTTGCATGATCCGCGACGCGCGCAGCCGGTCGCGCCGGTGGACGATCGTCACCTTCGACGCGAAGCGCGTGAGGAACAGCGCCTCTTCGAGCGCGGAGTCGCCGCCGCCCACCACGGCGATGTGCTGGTCACGGAAGAAGAAGCCGTCGCACGTCGCGCACGTGGACACGCCGTAGCCGAGGAGCCGGTCTTCTCCCGGCACGCCCAGCATGAGCGCCTGCGCGCCGGTGGCGATGATGAGGGTGTCTGCTTCGTAGTCTGGATCCGGCGCAGACGGGTCGGCACTCCACACGCCGAACGGGCTCGACTCGAGGCGGACCTTGGTCACCTTGGCGGTGACGATCGACGCGCCGAAGCGCTCGGCCTGGGAGCGCATCGCCGTCATCAGGTCGGGGCCGAGGACGCCATCCGGAAAGCCGGGATAGTTCTCGACCTCGGTGGTCAGCATGAGCTGGCCGCCGGGCTGGTCGCTCGTGGACGAGGGCTCACCCTCCACGACGACCGGGTGCAGCTGGGCGCGGGCCGTGTACACGGCCGCCGTCAGGCCTGCAGGGCCGGAGCCCGCGATGAGCACCTTCACGTGCGTGGTCACAGGCTCCTCAACCTGGGCGGGCGGGTGAAGGGCGCGCCGTGCGGCGCGTCCAGGCGGCGAGCCCCACCAGGGTGAGGGCACCGCCGAGCACGATGTAGCTGAGCCAGACCCGGTGGCCGAAGACGTACACGTCGAAGAGCCGGAGCAGCGCGATGGAGCCCACCACCACGAGCACGACAGCCAGGGCCGCGACGACGAGGCCGAACACGACCGCCCTCGTGGCGAGGATCGCGGGGCGCACGGCCTTGTCGTGGATCGTGTCGACGACGAGCTGGATCGCGTCAGCTGCCCTGCGAGGCAGGTCCGCGGCCGCTTGCGCCGCCGCTTGCGCCGCCGCTTGCGCCGCCGCGCCGCCCATGAAGGGAGGTACGCCCTCAGAAGCGCCGGCTGCGGGAGCGCGAGCCCCGGCTGTCGCGGCTCCAAGCGGGGGCGCGGTGGGGCCGGTCGGCGTCGCGTGCTCGTCGGTCATCCCGGTCAGCCTATCGGCGGCGTGTCAGCGGCGGGGAAGCTGGTACGCCACGCCGACTGCGGCCGGGCCAGAGTGGGTGCCGACGACGGGACCGAGGTCGGTGAGGACGAGCTCGTGGGCGACCTGAGCCTTGCGCAGGCGATCGACGACCGCGTCGATGTCGGGGGCCGAGCCGTCGCACACCGCGAGGCGCTCGAGGGGTGCGGCGGCGATGACCTTCGCCGCCAGGTAGTCGAGCGCGCGCCCGCGGGTGCGCTGCCTCGACTCCTGTTCGACCACGCCGTCCCGTACCTCGATGACCGGCTTGACGGAGAGGAGCGAGCCGAGAAGCGCCGCGGCGCCGCCGATGCGGCCGCCGCGCTGGAGGTGGTCGAGCGTGTCGAGGACTCCGAGCACGCGCGTGCGGGTCACGAGGTCGCGCGCGAGCGCGGCAGCCTCGTCGAGGGAAGCTCCGGTCGCAGCGAGCTCGGCAGTGGCGATGCACATGAGGCCCTGGCCCATGGTGACCGAGCGGGTGTCGATCACCGCGACCGGCAGCCGGCCCTCGAGCAGCGCGGTCCCGGCGAGAGCGGCCTGGTAGGTCGCCGAGACCCCTGCTGAGAGCGTGAGGCAGAGGACGCCGGCGGCACCGTTCGCCGCCGCGCGCTCGTAGGCGCTCGCGAACGCCCCGGGCGGGGGGGCCGCGGTCTCGGGGAGGACGGGTGAGGCTTTGCACCGGCGCCAGAACTCCGCGGGAGAGACGTCGCGACGATCGAGCAGCTCCTCGTCGCCGAAGCGGACCGTGAGCGGCACGACGTCGATGTCGTAGCGGTCGGCGAGCTCGTCGGAAAGGTCGCACGCACTGTCGGTGACGACCCGTACCCCAGGCAATACGCGCTCCCCTTCGACGTGGCGTGCTGGCCGTGCCAGGCCAGCGCTGGTCCCGCACGGGTGCGCCGGCGCGAGCAACCTAGCGCGGCAGTCGCCTCCGCTACGGGTTAGGACCTGCTCGTGCCGCCGACCCAGCGGCGCTCTCCCGGGTCGTCGGCGTTCTCGTCGGCATCGCCTGCCGCCTGCCCCGGGGCGACCCGAACCGAAGCGTCGTCCGCCGGAGGGACGCGCGCCGTCGAGGCCGGAGGGACGCGCGCCGTCGAGGCCGGAGGGACGCGCGCCGTCGAGGCCGGAGGGACGCGCGCCGTCGAGGCCGGAGGGACGCGCGCCGCGCGCGGGGCACCCTCCCGCTGGCGCGCCGAGGAGAAAGGGATGTCCGGGGAGCCGGGCGGCGCAACGATCCGGATGCGCGGCCCGGTGTTCACGGGCGTCCTCGTGTCGCCCCACGCGGCGCCGAGCCCAGCGCCCGAACCGACGTCCTCCCTGTCGAAGAACGGGGCCGTCGGCCCAGCGGAGCCGTTCGGCTCCCCGGTGAGGAGCGCGAACAGCCGGCGGCGCCCCCCGAGCAGCGCGCCGATGCCCGCGTAGGCCGCGAAGCCGGCGGCGACTGCGGCGGCCACGCGGAGGAACAGGCCAGCGCCGCGCTGGGAGCCGGACAGGTCGGACACGACGAGCACGACTGCGCCCATCACGATCGTCGCTCCGGCGGCGCGCCGCAGCGGCGCCCACGCTCGCGGACCGCCGATGGCGCCGAGCCACCGGCGCAGGACGGCAACACCGCAGGCCGCTGCGACCGTGTAGGCGATCGACAGGGAGAGCGCGAGCCCGCGTACGCCGAGCGGCCCGACGAGCACGGCTGCGAAGACGACGTTCAGCCCGTTCTCGACCAGGTAGAGGTAGAACGCGGTCTTGGTGCGCTGCATCGCCTGCAGGACGCGCACTACGTAGAGGAACGCGCAGAAGCCTGGCAGGCCGAGCGAGAACATCGCGAGCGCGGCACCGGTCGTGGCGATGCCGGCGGCCCGCGCGCTCCCGTGACCGAGCAGGAGCGTCGCCGCCGGATGGGCCAGGATCAACATGCCCATCGCAGCAGGCAGGATCACCGCGAGCGTGGCGCGGAGCCCACCTGCGAGCTGTCGCTTGAACCCGGCTTCGTCACCCGTCGACCAGTGCTCGGCCAGCCCCGGCGTGACCGCGCTCATGATGGAGACCGCCACCACCGCGTAAGGCATCTGCAAGAAGGTGTACGCGTACGTGTAGGAGGAGACCGGGCCTGTGCCGCCGGCGCGGACGGCCAGCGCGAGCACGACGTAGAGGGCTATCTGGTTCGCGACGACGAAACCGAACGTCCAGCCTCCCAGGCGCATGACCGTGCGCACCGCCTCGTGCCGGGGCTCCCAGTGCCACCTGAGCCGCTCGAGCCCGATGCCGCGCAGGGCGGGCAGGAGCGCGAGCGTCTGGAGCAGCACGCCGGCGGTGGTACCGATCCCGAGCAAGACGAGGTCGCCGGCGCTCCCCTGACCCGATGCGACCTTCGGGACCAGGGCATGGAACCAGAGGAGCACGGCAATGACGACGACGTTGTTCACGATCGGGACCCACATCGGCGCGGCGAATCGGCGACGCGTGTTCAACAGTGCCGCCATGAGGGAGATGAAGCCGTAGAGGGCGACCTGCGGCACGAACCATCGGAGCAGCGTCGATGCGGCGGCCTTCTCCCTCGCGAGGTGCGCGGCCGACGCTCCGGCGACGTGGTCGAACGCGGTGTACGCGCCGATCACCTCAGGCGCGATCAGCCAGAAGACGAGCGTCATGACGACCAGCACCACGACGGCGACGGTGGTGATGGCCGAGATCGCCCGCCATGCCTCCCGCTCGTCGCGCGTGGCGAGCCGGTCCACGAAGACCGGGATGAACGTCGCGGCGAGGACGCCGCCGAGCACGATGTCGTAGACCATGTTCGGCGTCGTGTTGGCGATGTTGTACGCGTCAGCGAGCGGCGTGAACCCGAGCGCGTAGGCAAGGACGATGATGCGCAGGAGCCCCGTGAGACGCGAGACTGCCGTGCCCGCGGCCATCCAGACAGCGGCGCGGTGGAGGCGCCGGCCATCCCGTGTCATGGCGCGGCCGCTCCGCGCGCGGGCTCACAGGAGCGCCGGAGCCGGCGATTGCGCCGGCCCAGCCTCCAGGTGCGGGCCCACCAGACGAGGAGGACGGCGAGCGCGACGACGGTGAGCGCGACGCCGACCACCGACGTGGCCGTCGAGCGCACCGTGATGAGGCCGCGCGCGATGACGAGGCGCCCGTTGGGCGACGTGAGAGTGACGTCGAGCGGGGAGTCGCCGGAGGTGCGGGCGAGGACGTCCACGCGCGAGACGTTGGTCGCATGGTCCAGCCGCACCGTGCGGCGGCTGCTCTTGGGGGAGAGGACGAACTTGTTCCCGCTGACCGAGAGCGACCCGATCACCGTGTACGGCGCTCCCGACTCGATCGTGACGGGAATCCACCCTGTGCGCGCCGTGAGCGTGACCGTGGACTTCTGGAAGGTGATGAGCCCGAGCTGCGCGCCGAGCACGTGCTCGAACGCGGCCACGCCAGCGGCCTGGCGGCGGGGCGTGAGGCGCTCGGCCTCAGTGGCGAGAAGCAGGTCGTCGAGCTCGAAGAGGACCGAGGGGCGCCCCGACACCGCTTCGTCGAAGTTGCTGAGGCGCACTCGCGCCCGAGAGACGGCCCGAGCGAGGGTGCGCTCGAGGACGGGTCCCGGGCCCGAGTTGGCCAGCTGGCGTGCGCCGTCGGCGGTGACCGAGGAGAAGAAGCGGGAGAGCGTCACCGGTTGGACGACGGGGTTCTGCGAGAGACCGTCGAGGAGCACGCGGGTGAACACGGGGTTCGCGATCCAGCGGGCGGGCGGCAACGCGACCATGCCGCGCACCGCGGCTGTGTTGGGCCGCTCGAAATGCACCATCGCGAGGTCGGCCAAGAGCTGGATGGCGGCGAGCGCAGGGTCCTTGTGGAGGGAGGTGAACTGTCCGTCGAGCCAGGTGTCCGTCTCCGCCGCCTGGACCGAAGCCGACGATCCCCCGCGGGAGAGGGCGAGCGTGAAGGTCGAGGTCCAGGTTCCGACGTTTGTGGCGTTCGTTGTGGAGGCAAGGTTGACGTCGGGGAGCACGAGCTGGTTCGTGCCGACCTCTGCGAGCCCGGTGGCGATGTCGTTGCCCACGATTCCGCGCTGGACCCATGGCGATGGCCCGGAGGCCGTCGCCACGTGGAAATGGCGGAGGACTGTCGCTCCGGCAGCCATCTGGGCGACGATCTCGGTGGGTTCCCCAGCGCCGGCGAGCGCGCCGAGATCGACGGGGACGTACGGGCTTGCCAGTACCTGGTCCGACTTGTGGTTCGTGGAGAGGTCGGCGAGCATCGTGTCCACCGCCCGCCCCCCCCGTCCGGCGCGTGCCAGCGCTTGAAGGGTCTCGGGCGACACGTCGAGCGTGACCGGGACTGCGGACGAACGGAGCTGGGCGACCGTCGCCTCCAGCGCCGACGTGACGGCGGCGCTCGGCGGCCCGATGCCGCTGGTCGGCCCCGAGGGATGTGGAGAGAGCGAGACGGGAGTGTCGATCGGCACGATCCAGCTGAGCTCGAGCGGGTGTGCGCTCCTTCCCGCCACATAGGTGAGGAAGGTGGTGAAGCGGTGGAGCACCTTGCCGCCCGAGCCCTGGAGCTCGACGACCACCGGGTACACGCCTGTGCATGTCCCGGCGCCTGTGGGGGGGGCGCAGGCGAGGCCGAGGCGGGCGCCCGCGCCGGTCGAGGCTGTCTGGACGACGGGCAGGTCGAGGGAGACCGCCGGGGCGCTGCGCGGGCGCGGTTCGAGGCTGCCGTACGCGATCGGCGCGATCGACGTCAACGGGTTGCCACGCGGGCCGTTGCGCACGACGTTCTTGAAGGCGTACCGGCTGCGGAGGCGGGGGTACAGGACCACCTCCACCGTCGCGCCGGCGGGTGCGCCGCGGGCGGTGAGCGCGAGGTCGAAGTGAGCCGGGGGGGCGGAGCCCCCCGACCTCGGCGCTTTCGGGGCCACGACCCATTCGGACTGGGCGTCGAGCACGAAAGCTCCAGAGGCGTGTCGCGCTTGGCTGGCACCGGCCTCGCCGCCTGCCTCTGCACCGCCGATCGCGCCCACGGCCAGGGTGGCGAGAAGGATGAGCCAGCCCGCGACCCAGGCCCGGCAGGGCGCGCGCTCGCCCCGGCGGTCCCTCATCGACACCACAAGACGCTACTTCGCACGCTGCGAAGCAGTGTCGCAGCCGCGGCGCCCGTGCGGTTCGCGCAACGATGGGACGCCGCGGCCCGGCGGTACGGTGGGGCGATGCAGTCGCCCACGGTTCCCGAGCGGTTCCGCTCGCTCGTCGACGCCACCTCGTCGCTGGCCGAACGGTTTCGCGGCAAGGGCCATCGCGTCTACCTCGTGGGTGGTTCGGTGCGTGACGCGCTCGTTGAACGGCATCCGGCGCGGGCGTCGGTCGCCGACGGCGTCGAGGTCGGTGACGCCCAGGTCTCGGAGGGGGCCGTCGCCCAGAGCGACTACGACCTCACGACCGACGCCCGTCCCGACGAGATCGAACGCGTCGTGCGGGGCTGGGCCGACGCCGTGTGGACCCAGGGCAAGCGGTTCGGGACCATCGGCTGCTCGGTGGGGGGGAGGACCTACGAGATCACCACCCACCGGGCTGAGGTGTACCGCCCGGACTCGCGCAGGCCCGAAGTCTTCTTCGGCGACGACATCGAGACCGACCTCTCGCGGCGCGACTTCACCGTGAACGCGATGGCGCTCGAGCTGCCGGATCTCCGGCTCGTCGACCCGTTCGACGGGCTCGCGGACCTCGCGGCGCGCCGCCTCCGGACCCCTCTCGATCCCGAGGTCTCCTTCGGCGACGACCCGTTGCGGATGTTGCGCGCCGCCCGCTTCGCGGCCGCGTACGAGCTGGTGCCGGACGCCGACCTCGTGGCCGCGGTGGAGAAGGGCCGTCGCCGGCTCTCGATCGTGTCGGCCGAGCGCATTCGCGACGAGCTCGACAAGATCCTGGTCCTCCCCGCTCCCGCGCCTTCCCGGGCGCTGCGGTTCACGGTCGAGACGGGCCTCGCGGACGAGTTCCTGCCAGAGCTGCCAGCCCTCCGCCTCGAGCAGGACCCGGTCCACCGTCACAAGGACGTGCTCGCCCACACCCTCGCCGTCGTCGACAAGACGTCCCCGGATCTTGTGCTGAGGCTCGCGGCGCTCTTCCACGACGTGGGCAAGCCTCGCACCAGAGCGATCGGTCCCGAGGGCGTCACGTTTCATCATCACGACGTCGTGGGGGCGCGGATGACCCGCCAGCGCATGGAAGCGCTGCGCTATCCGAAGGAGGTCGTCGACCTGGTCGCTCAGCTCGTCGAGCTGCACCTCCGTTTCCACACCTACCGGCTCGGGTGGAGCGACCACGCCGTCCGTCGCTACGTGCGTGACGCGGGTGCTCTGCTGGGCCGGCTCAACGAGCTCACGCGCGCCGACTGCACGACGCGCAACGAGGCCAAGGCGCGTGCGCTGTCTCGCCGCATGGACGAGCTCGAGCGCCGGATGGCGCAGCTGCGCAAAAAGGAAGAGCTCGACGCGATCCGGCCGGACCTCAATGGGACACAGGTGATGGCCCACCTCGGCGTGCCGCCGGGGCCCGTCGTCGGCGAGGCGCTCGCGTACCTCTTGGAGCTCAGGCTCGACGAGGGTCCGCTCGGAGAGGAGGAGGCCGGTCACCGGCTCGACCGGTGGTGGGCCGACCGGGGCGGCAGGGTCTGAGGCGTCCGGTCAGTCCGCCGGCCATCTTGGGCCGGGATCGCCCGCGGCGAACGCCTCGACCAGCTTGCGGGCGTCGTCGTCGTGGTACTGGACCGGCGGCGACTTCATGAAATAGGACGAGGGGCCGACGAGCGGGCCGCCGATGCCCCGGTCGAGGGCGAGCTTGGCGCAGCGTACGGCGTCGATGATCACGCCTGCGGAGTTGGGCGAGTCCCAGACCTCGAGCTTCAGCTCCAGGTTCAGCGGGACGTCGCCGAAGTTCCGGCCCTCCATTCGGATGTACGCCCACTTGCGGTCCGTGAGCCACGGCACGTGGTCTGAGGGCCCGATGTGGACGTCGTCGGCAGGGAGCACGGAGTGCTCGATCTGGCTCGTGACGGCCTGGGTCTTCGACACCCTCTTCGACTCGAGGCGGTCCCGCTCGAGCATGTTGCGGAAGTCCATGTTCCCCCCGACGTTCAGCTGGTACGTGCGGTCGAGCACGAGTCCCCGATCCTCGAAGAGCCGCGTGAGCATCCGGTGAACGATGGTGGAGCCCACCTGGCTCTTGATGTCGTCTCCCACGACGGGCACGCCTGCCGCAGAGAAGCGGCGCGCCCAGGTGGGGTCCGACGCGATGAAGACGGGGATCGCGTTCACGAAAGCGACCTTCGCATCGAGACAGGCCTGCGCATAGTGCATCTGCGCCTGCTCGGATCCGACCGGCAGGTACGCAACCAGCACGTCGGCCTCGGCCTCGCGGAGAGCCGCCGCGACGTCGACGGGCCGCGCGGGCGACTCGTCGACCACCTCGCGGTAGTAGCGACCGAGGCCGTCGAGGGTCGGGCCGCGCTGGACGGTCACGCCGAGATCGCCGACTTCCGCGAAGCGCATCGTGTTGTTCTGCCCCGCAAAGATTGCCTTGCCGAGGTCCATCCCGACCTTCGACGCGTCGACGTCGAACGCGACGACCGGCGCGAGATCCCGGACGTGGTAGCCGCCGAGCACGACGTGCATGAGCCCGGGGACCAGGTCCTCCTCCGCGGCGTCCCGGTAGTACGCGACGCCCTGCACGAGCGAGCTGGCGCAGTTCCCCACGCCGGCGATGGCGACTCGGACGGTGCTCATCGGTCGTCTCCTCCTGTTTTTCCTTTTCAGTGCTAATTCAGTGCTAATTCAGTGCGGAGTACCGAGGTGCTTCGAGGTCTCGGGGGCGAGCCCCGTCATCCGGCGACGTGGCTGGTCGCATGGGCGGCGCCGCCCGCCGCCCGCTCCGCCTCGAGCAGACGGTCGAGCCAGCGGATGTCGTTGGCGAGCGCGTCTGCCGCGTGCTCTACGACCGAGCGCGCGTAGACGTCGAGCATGCGGTCGTCACCTGCGGCGCGGACCTCGGTGAGGCGCTCCGCGAGGTGGCTCCTGCGACGCTCGAGGAGCGCGATGCGCGCGGGTGACGGCAGGTGTCGCGCGAAGGCGAGCCGGAGCCCGAAGCTCCGTTGGTCGTCGATCGCGCCCGGCCCCGCGAGGAGGTCGGCGAAGAGCTCCCGGCCCGGGTCGGTGATGCGGTAGACCTTGCGCGAGCGGCGTCCCCGCGGACGTTTCGTGGTCTGCCGCCGTGCGCGGAGCACCGCCAGCTCTCCGGAGAGCGAGCCGGTCGGCGGGACCGGCTCGAGCGGCGCCCCTGCGCCCTCGGCGCCCTCGACGGCCTCGACGGCCTCGACGGCGCCCGCGGCTTCGAGGCGCGCCAGCGCGGGGTAGAGGGAGCCGAACGAGACGTTCGCCAGAAGCCCGAGCCCGCCCCGCAGCTGCCGCCGGATCTCGTAGCCGTGCAGGTTGCCGCGCTCTTCGAGCAGCCCGAGGATCGCCAGGTCCAACATAGTCGCCAGTGACTCTATCGCTATATCGGGGCGATATAGCGAGTCGAGCGCCGGTCGCCGGTCGCCGGTCGCCGGAGCGCCCTTCGGGGCGGCCGGGACCGCGTGGGGCGCGCTGGCGCAGGTCCGGGGTCCGGCCGGGACCGCGTGGGGCGCGCTGGCGCAGGTCAGGGGTCCGGCCGGGACCGCGCGGGGCGGCGGTAGCCTCGCGGGGTGACCTTCCGCTCGGGCCCAGGCGCCCGTCGGCGTGTCGAGGAGCCCGTGCACGAGGCCCGCGTCGACTACCGGCTCGTACGCGACGCCGTGGTTCGAGAGGTCCGTCGGGGCAGGATCAGCGCCGAGGACGTCCGCGACGCCCACCCGGAGCTCATGCGTGCCGCGCGCAACGTCGGCCGCCCGCTCGGGGACGACTGCCCGATCTGCGGCGCGGAGCGCACGGTTCTGGTGACGTACGTCTTCGGCGCCGGGCTCCCTCCGGGCGGGAGGTGTGCCGGCTCAGCTGCCGAGCTCCAGCGCCTGCGTGGGCGCAGCGATCCGGTGCTCTGCTACGACGTCGAGGTCTGCCGGAGTTGCGCGTGGCACCACCTGCTGCGCAAGTACCCCGCGGGCGGCCAGGGCGCTCGCGCAAGAGGATCCGGCCGGCGCGAGCGCGGGTAAACGACGCGCCGACAGGGCCGACGCG
>JAKATH010000006.1:0-12542 GCA_021828055.1 Actinomycetes bacterium | reverse complement strand
GGCCGACGCGGCCCCGAGGGGGTGGGGCCCGCGCGACCGGGTGAGCCGGGGGTATAGCGTCGGCTGAGCACGGCAGGGCCGCACGCAGAGCGCGGCGGCACCCGCCGGTGCGCAGCGCCGAGCAGCACGACACAACCCCATACTTCTCAGGAGGGCATGCAATGGACAGCCCTACCGCCATCCGACGGGGACAACCGCGCGGACCGATCACGGTGCCGATGCTTCGGGCGCGAAAGCGCCGAGAGGGTGCGGAGCCCGTCGTGATGCTGACCGCCTACGACGAGCCAGGGGCGCGGGTCGCTGACGCGGGAGGCGTCGACGTGATCCTCGTCGGGGACTCGGTCGCGAACAACGTCCTCGGCTATGCCGACACGCTGCAGGTGACCGTCGACGACATGGTGCGCCACGTGGCGGCGGTGGCACGGGCGCACCCGTCTGCGCTCGTCGTCGGCGACATGCCCTGGATGAGCTACCACCTCTCGGTCGAGAGCGCCGTCGCGAACGCCGCCGCCCTCGTGCGCGCCGGAGCCGGGGCGGTGAAGCTCGAGGGTGGCCTGCCGCGGGTGGCCGTCGTGGAGGCGGTCGTGCACGCGGAGATCCCGGTGATGGGCCACCTGGGGCTCACGCCGCAGTCGGTGCTACCGATGGGCGGCTACCGGGTGCAGGCACGCGACTCCGACGGGGCGCGCGCGTTGCTGGAGGCCGCGCACGCGCTCGAAGGCGCGGGGTGCTTCGCGCTGGTGCTCGAGGGTGTGCCGGACGTGGTGGCGGCACAGGTCACCGACGAGCTCGTGATCCCCACGATCGGCATCGGGGCGGGGCCGGGCTGCGACGGGCAGGTCCTCGTCCTCCACGATTTGCTCGGGCTGGGCGCAGGCCCCGTGCCGAAGTTCGCGCGGCAGTACGCGCACCTGGCGGACGTCGCCACGGCGGCCATCGCGGCGTTCGCTTCGGACGTCCGGTCGGGCGCGTTCCCCAGTGACGAGGAGAGCTACCACGGCTCCGACAAGCTCGACCTCGGTCGCGGGTCTGGCCCCTCCTGACGGGAGGTCTCGCCGCGGCGGTCGGGCGGTACCGGGGCGGCCGCCGGTGGGCTACGCTGTCGCCCGGTCTCAGGCAGGTGGGAACGCATGCTGCGACCGCGAGAGAGGTGCCCTGCCCCGGTGCGTCGGGGCCCAGGTGCGAGCCGCACCTGGTCCAGAGGGAGGTGAGCCGCCGATGCGGCCCTACGAAGTGATGGTGATCTTCGACGTCGGTGCAGAGCCGCCGGCGATCCAGGCGGTCATCGACCGCCTGCTCGAGACGATCCGCGCGAGCGGCGGCGCTCCAGGGCATGTCGACCGGTGGGGGCGCCGGCCCTTCGCGTACGAGGTGAGGCACCGCCGGGAGGGCTATTACGTCCTGGTGGAGCTCTCGGGCGAGCCGCGGACGGTGGCCGAGATCGACCGCCTGCTCAGGCTTGCCGACGAGGTGCTGCGGTTCAAGGTGATCCGGCTTCCCGACCGGATCGCCGCTCGCCTGGCCTCTGGCGCGGCCGGGCGGGGGAGGCCGGGCGCGCGCGGCCCGTCGTCGCGCGGACACGTCGGTCGCGATCCGCGAACGGACGGCGGGAGCCGAAGTGCCGAGGCGGCGCGCGCGACCACCGGCCAAGATGAGACGCCGCACACGGCCGAAGAGGGGGTGTCGTCGGGCACGGCGGCGGGCACGGCGGCGGGCACGGCGGCGGACGCGGCTGCGCCGGCGGCGGGCTGACCCTCCGGGCGCGACGAGATGCGACGGAGAGGAACGAGGAGGAAGAGACCATGCCGGACAACAGCGTGACCCTCGTGGGCAACGTGACGAGAGACCCCGAGTTGCGCTTCACGAACACCGGCCAGCCGACGGCCACGTTCGGCCTGGCGGTGAACCGGCGCTGGCAGAACCGGCAGACCCAGGAGTGGGAGGAGCAGACGAGCTTCATCGACGTCGTGTGCTGGCGAGAGATGGCGGAGAACGTCAGCGAGAGCCTCACGCGCGGAGCCCGGGTGGTGGTGTGTGGGCGGCTCGAGCAGCGTTCCTGGGAGACGTCCGATGGCGACCGTCGGTCGAAGATCGAGGTAGTCGCCGACGAGATCGGCCCGTCGTTGCGGTGGGCCACGGCACAGGTCACGAAGAACGAGCGGCGCGGGCCCTCCGACGGGCCTCGCGGCGGTGGGCGGCAGGCGCCCGCGCCCCGGCAGGACGGCACCGCCGGGTTCGGCTACGAAGAGGAGCCCTTCTGATGGCACGCAGCAACTACCGCGGCGGGACCGCCCGACGCGCCCCCAAGGACCTCAACCGCAGGATCAAGAAGAAGCCGTGCGCGCTCTGTCGAGACGGCGTCGACTGGGTCGACTACAAGGACGTGCCGCTCCTCCGGAAGTTCATGAGCGACCGCGGCAAGATCCGGTCGCGCCGCGTCACTGGGAACTGTGCGCAGCACCAGCGGGACGTCGCCGAGGCGATCAAGACGGCTCGCGAGCTCGTGCTCCTCCCCTACACCCAGCGCACGGTGACGGAGCGTCCGGGGGCGCGGGGCGGCCGCGAACGGCCCGAACGCGTTCCGGGCATGCCGCACGAAGGCGAGCGCGGCCGGCAAGAGCGGGGTGGAGCAGGTGCCCGAGGAACCCAACGAGCCGGGGCGACCGACGAGGTCGAGGAGCCCGAGGAGCCTGGAAAGCCCGGATCGGAGGGACCCGAGTCGGAGGGACCCGAGTCGGAGGGACCCGAGGTGACTGCGGCGGCGACGCAGCCGCGGCCCGACGAGGAAGCCGCGGCTCTTGGCGTCGGGGAGGAGCGATGAAGGTCCTTCTTCGTGGCGACGTGGACGGCGTCGGGCGTCGCGGCGACATTGTCGACGTCGCGGACGGTTACGCCCGCAACTCCCTCATCCCAGACGGCCTCGGTCTGATGGCCACCCCGGGGGTCCAGGCGCAGGCGGCGTCGATGCGCCGCGCCCGCGACCTGCGCGAGGCGAGCGACCGCCAGGCGGCGGAGACGAAGGCGAGGGTGCTGGCCGGCGCCACGCTGCGGGTGAGCGCTCGGGCTGGCTCGACCGGCAGGCTCTTCGGCTCGGTGGGCGCCGCCGAGATCGTCGACGCAGCTCGCGAGCAGAAGGGTGTCGAGCTCGATCGCCATGCCGTCGCGCTCGGGGAGGCGATCAAGGCGACGGGTACCTACGAGGTGGTTGTCCGGCTCTTCGGGGACGTCGTGACGCCGGTCATGGTCGAGGTCGTCGCGGCTGACTGACGTCGGGCGCGGGTCCAGGCCGCCCGCCGCCCGCCCATCCCGTGCCACGTGCGGTGTGACAACCAGGCTGCACCATGACGCGGTGCCCACGAGCATGCCCCTCCGTCCACAGGCGGCCCTGTTTTTCCACAGCAGTGTTCACAGGGTTGTCCAGGGAGATGCGCCCCGAAATCCCCAGGTTTCGGCCCTTCACATCAACAGGCCGCTTCGCACAAGGTAGGTAGGCCATGGTCCAGGCCCTCGACGACGAGCGCCCCCGCCGCCGACGCTCGGGGATCCCGACGAGCGGTGTCGGTGAGAACCCCGCAGGGGTGGGCGTGGCTGGTCTGGCGGCGACGGGTGGTCGGCAGCCCCGGGTCCCCCCCCACGACCTGGACGCCGAGGAGTCCCTGCTCGGGGCGATGCTCCTCTCGAACGACGCGGTGGCCGTGGCCGTCGAGACCTGCTCGGCGGGCGACTTCTACAAGCCCGCGCACGGGTACGTCTTCTCGGCGATCCTGTCCCTGTTCGAGGCGGGCGAGCCCGTGGATGCGGTCACCGTCGCCGACGAGCTGAAGCGGCGAGGGCTCCTCGAGCAGGTCGGCGATCCCACCGTCCTCGTGTCGCTGCAGGTCAACACCCCCTCCCTCGCCAATGCGGGGCACTACGCACGCATCGTCGAGGAGCACGCGCTCCTACGGAGGTTGATCGGCGTCGCCGGCGAACTTGCGGAGCTGGGCTACGCGGTGCCGGAGGACGTGACAGCCACGATCGACGAGGCGGAACGACTCGTCTTCGATCTCTCGGAACGGCGGACGGCCGACTCGGTGGAGGCTCTTCGAAACTTGATCGGACCGAGCCTCGACCGGATCGAGGAGCTCTCCCACCGGAGCACGCGCATCACGGGTGTCGCGACGGGCTACAGCGAGCTCGACGAGGTCCTAGCGGGTCTGCAGCCCGCGAGCCTCACGATCGTCGGAGCAAGGCCGGCGATGGGCAAGACGAGCTTCGCGCTCGGGATGCTCGCCCACGTCGGCACGGTGCTGCGCCGTCCGGCGCTGCTCTTCTCGTTGGAGATGGGCCACCTCGAGCTCACGCAGCGGCTGCTCGCCTCCGAAGCCCGGGTCGACTCGCAGAAGATGCGCACGGGGCACCTCCACGACGGCGACTGGGCGAAGGTCGGCGCCGCAGTGAGCCGACTCAGCGAATCGGCGATCTTCATCGACGAGAACCCCCGCCTGACCGTCATGGACATCCGGGCGCGCGCCCGGAGGCTCAAGAAGAGCGAAGGGGATCTCGGGCTCGTGGTGGTGGACTACCTGCAGCTGATGACCGGGCGGAGCAAGGCGGAGAACCGCCAGGTCGAGGTGTCCGAGATCAGCCGAGGGCTCAAGATCCTCGCTCGCGAGCTGGAGTGCCCGGTCGTCGCGCTCTCCCAGCTCTCACGGAACCTCGAGGCTCGGCAGGACAAGCGGCCGATGCTGTCGGACCTGCGCGAGTCGGGATGCATGCCTGCCTCTACGCGGCTGTTGCGGGCGGATGCCGGTGGGGAGGTGACCCTTGGGGAGCTCGTGGTCACGCAGGAGCAGCCGCTCGTCTGGTCGCTCGACGACCGGATGTGGGAGCTCGTCCCGCGCCGGCTCGTGAGAGCCTTTCCGTCGGGGTGCAAGCCCGTGTACCGGCTCTGCTTCCGAGCAGGGCACGAGGTGGAAGCCACGGCCAACCACAAGTTCCGTTCCGTCGACGGGTGGCGACGGCTAGACGAGATCGCCGTCGGCGAGCACCTCGCGGTCCCGCGTCCCACCGGTGAGTGGTCGTCCGTGCCGGCGGCGCCGAGAGGGAGCATGCTTGCCGCGGCGCACCACGGCGCCGCCGGCGGGTCGAGGGTCACGCGGTCTGGCGGGCGTCCGGCGGACCGGCGCGCGCGCGGTGGAAGCGGCTGTCCCGAGCCGGGGCCCCGCTCGCGAGCGGAATCGGACGTGCGCTGGGACGAGGTGGTCGAGATCTCCCCGGCTGGCGTGCAGCCGACCTTCGACGCGACCGTGGAGGGGACGCACAACTTCATCGCCAACGGCGTTGTTGCGCACAACTCTTTGGAACAGGATGCGGATGTCGTGCTCTTCATCTTCCGTGAGGAGCTCTACGACCCGGATACGCCCATCGACCGCCGGGGCCTCGCCGAGATCATCGTGGCCAAGCATCGGAACGGGCCGACGGGTTCCGCGCATCTGGTCTTCCTCGGCCAGTACGCCCGTTTCGACAACCTGCAGCGGCTGTAGACGCCGCCGCGCGCCCGCTGATCATGGCGCGGCGCTGGAAGCTGGCGACGCTCAGGGCTGGAAGCGAAACCCCACTCCGCGCACGGTGACGAGGTGGCGAGGATGCGCGGGATCGGGCTCGATCTTCCGCCGCAGCCGCTTCACGTGGGTGTCGAGGGTGCGGGAATCTGCGAGCTCCTGGTCCCACCAGAGTCGGTTGATGCACCATTCGCGGGTCACGACCTGGCCGGGCTGCCCCATGAGCAGCGCCAAGAGGTCGAACTCCTTCCGGGAGAGCTCGACGGTGCGCCCGCCGACCGTCACCTCACGCCGTGCGGCGTCCAGACGGACGGGACCCTGGACGAGCACCTCGTCCTGCGAGACGGGTGCGGGAGCACCGCGACGAAGCACCGCCCGCATGCGGGCGACCAGCTCTCTGAGGCGGAACGGCTTCGCCACGTAGTCCGCGGCGCCCACCTCGAGGCCGACGACGACGTCGACCTCGGAGTCTCTCGCCGTCACCATGATGATCGGGACCGGTGCCGCTGCCCGCATCCGCTGGCAGAGCTCGACGCCGGACTGGTCGGGGAGCATCACGTCCAGGAGGACCAGGTCCGGACGGATGCGGTGGAAGAGCCGGAGCGCTTCGTGGCCGTCGGCCGCGAACTCGACGGCGAATCCCTCCCGCGCAAGGCCCGATGTGAGGGCCTGGCGGTAGGAGTCGTCGTCGTCGACGACGAGGACCACCGGGCGTCGGTCGCGCCCCGGAGCAAGCCTTGGGGGATCGGCAGCCGGAACGTGGATTGTCGCGGGGTCGGGCGCCACGAGCGCGGTCGGCGGAGGTGGAACGCTCATGCCGCGTCGTCCGGCGGTCGGACCACGTGCAGGGGGCAACGTCGGGGCCCGACCCGGCGCCACGGGCAGGAGGGGTGCGCGAGGCGTGGATCGGACGGTGGAGGCGGGGTCGGGGAGCGGGGGGAGAGCTCCCCTGACACCGCCTCCTGGCGCAGGCGGATCCAGACCCGCGCGAGCTTGGTGGCCGCCTGCCGGCCCGTCGTGCTCCTGCCGAGCCCGCCCACGCCGCCCAAGGCCTGCCGAGCCATCGAAGCCAACCGTAGGGAAGGGAGGTGAACGGACCGCGAAGCGAGGCCTACACGAAGATGACCCCGCGATGAACTCTTGCGCCGCTTCCTGCCAGCGTGCTGGCCGCCCATCGACGCCCGCCGGACGGAGTTTGTACGCTGGCCTCTCGATGGTCAAACAGCGTCGCGAGATCGCAATGTCGCCCCCAGAGGTCGCGGCGTTCCTCGCAGAGCGCCACATCGCGACGATGTGCACGCGCAACTGGGACGGGTCGATCCACGCGGTCGCGATGTGGTACGGCTTTCTCGACGGCCGGCTCGCGGTGCAGACGAAAGCCAAGTCGCAGAAGGTGCGCAACCTCGAACGGGACCCCCGCATGACCTGCCTCGTCCATGCCGGCGAGCGGTACGAGGAGCTGCGGGGAGTCGAGCTCGTGGGTCGAGCCGTTCGCGTCGAGGACGCAGAGCAGCTCTTCGCCGTCGGGGCGAGCGTCTTCGATCGGTACGTCGCCGCGTACACCGAGGAGGTGCGCGGGGTCGTCGAGTCGATGCTGCAGAAGCGCGTCGCCTTCGTGCTCGACGTCGAGCGCACAGTGAGCTGGGACCACCGGAAGCTGGACGCGATCGTGCCGCGCTGAACGAGCCGCTCTGCGGAGCGTCAGGAATGCGGTGCCGGCTCCTGTGGTCGGAGCAGGGGGGTCGCTTCTCCGGTCGTGGTCAGCGGCTGCCCGTCGTGTCCTTGTGGTGGCCGCGGCGCTTCCCCACCTTGCGCGCCGTCCATCGCGAGCCGACCGAGCTCGCGATCAGGGTGAGCCCGATGCCGGCCAGCCAGACGTCCTTCGCGATGGCGGTACCGTCGTGGGTCGGACGCACGCTGCCCTCCTGGCGAAGGCCCGGCGTCTTCATGTAGAGGCCGAGCAGGCCACCCGAGAACGCGATGAGCGCCAGTCCTGCAGGCCCGTCACCGACGACGACCGGCGCCAGCAGCGCGCCCCCGAGGGCGACCTCTGCAGCTGCGAGCGCCTTGCCGAATCTCCCTGGGGGCACGTTCTCGAGCACCGGGTACGCGCCGGAAGCGAAGCCGTGCAGCCGGTCGTAGGTCTCCTTCTCGGCCATGAGCTTGGAGATCCCGGAGTTGAGGATGAATGCTCCGGCGGCCGCTCGCATGGGGACGTTGGCGATTCGTGAACGGTGACTCACGTCCTCACATTACCGGCTGCCGCGGCGCCCCCTGCCGGGACGCCGATGCCGCGGACCCCCTGCAGGACGCCCGATGCCGCGGGATGTGGCGCCTCCCAGCCTCGTGACGGGATGAGCCTGCCGAGGGGAGTCGTCTTGGGAGCAGGGAGCCGCGGCTGCCCCGTCATCGTGAGGTGTCAGGGAGGGCCAGGACGCGTTCGAACCGCACCACCCTTCGACCTGGGTTCACGTACGCGTACGGAGCGTCCGTGGGCAGACGCAGGTGGTCTCCTGCCCTGAGGAGGTGGCGACTGCCGCCGACCTCCACCACGAGGCGCCCAGCGTGGACGAGCAGAAGCTCTTCGCTTCCGGGGGGGTCTGCCTCGGCGTCGTAGCGCGCACCTCCGACGAGCTCCCACCGCCAGAACTCCACCACCCGCGCTCCGGAGCGCGAGTCCAGGAGGTGCGCGGTGCTGCCCGCGCCGTCCTCCCAGGTGGGCGCGACCGCATGGATCGTCTCTGGGACGAGCGGTGGAACCGGGCGGACGGCCGCCAGGGTCGCGAAGTCGAGCCCGAGCGCGCGGGCGAGCTTGTCGAGGGTCCCGATGCTCGCGTTCGTCTCTCCTGCTTCGAGCATCGTGATCATCCTCCGGCTGACGCCGGATCGAGCGCTCAACTCGTCGAGAGTGAGGTGCTGGTCGAGCCGGTGCGCTCTCACCCTGGAGCCGATCGCGTGGAGCAGGGTGCCCCCTGCCAACTGCTCGCGGTCTTGCGATCGGCTCTGCTCCCCCCGGTGCTGCCCGCGTCGGGACCGCATGTGGTGCAATATACTGCATTGCAGAATACTGCACTACACCCGGGCGGGAAACCGGCCCGCGTGCTCGATGCCGGGAGGAGGCAAGATGGTGGAAGGACTGCGTCGGCGACCGAGGCTCGCCGCCGCCCTGCTCCTTCTTCTCGCCTCCGCCATCTGGGGCTCGACCTTCGTGGTCGTGAAGCAGGCGATCACCGAGACGTCGGTGCTCGACTTCTTGGCTTGGCGTTTCATTTTCGCGGGCGTTCTGCTCACTGCGGCGCGTCCCCGGGCGCTCGTGAAGCTCGGCCGTCGCGGCTGGTGCAGCGGGGCGCTGCTCGGGCTTGCTCTCGCCGCCGGCTACCTGACCCAGACGTACGGCCTCAGGTACACGCCTGCTGCCGTGTCGGGGTTCCTCACCGGGCTGCAGGTTGTGTTCACGCCCGTCTTGGGGTGGGCGGTGCTGCGCAGCAGGCCCGGCGGGTGGACCTGGGTCGCGGTGCTGGCGGCCATCGCGGGCCTGGCGGTTCTGACGTTCCGGGGCGTCCCGTTCGGGATCGGTGAGGAGCTGACGGTCGTGTCCGCGGCGCTTTTCGCGCTGCAGATCGTGGGCTTGGAGTGGTGGGCGACCGTGAAAGACGCTTACGGGCTCGCCACGGTGCAGCTCCTGACCGTCGGCGCGGTGGCCCTCGTCGCCGCGGCGCCGAGCGGGGTGCGGCTGCCCTCGACGCCCGACCTCTGGGGCGCCGTGCTGCTGACGGCCGTCGCCGCGACCGCCTTCGCCTTCGTCGTCCAGACCTGGGCCCAGTCCCATCTCTCTGCGACCTCGGCGTCGGTGGTGTTCACCACGGAGCCCGTCTTCGCCGCGTTGTTCGCGTGGGCGTCAGGGGAGCACCTGGGTTCGGCCGTTGTCGCTGGAGGAGCGCTCGTCGTGCTCGCGATGGCGGTCATGGGCGTGAAGGGCAGGAGACCTGCGCCGGTCTCGGCCGGTGCACGGGCACGAGCACCTGCGCCCGAGACTGCCCTCCTGACACCCGAGGCAGGATCGGTCGGCGAGGCGGTGAGGATGGCCGTGAAGAGGGATGGCAGATCGATCGGGAAGGGACACGTTCTCGACCCCGCGAGGCTCTCCAGCGGACCGGCGGCGTAGCAACGTCGCGGCGTTGCTACGCGATGGGAACATCGCGCGGACGTCACTGACCGAGAGGGGACCGGGGGCCCTCGTGCCGTCAGCCGGCAAGGGGGACCGCGTAGTTCTCGATGAGCCACCGAGCGACGGCCTCGGCGGCGCCGGTGGCGTGCTTTGCGAGCCCGTGATCTCCGCCCTCGAGCCAGACGTGGTGCACGGGCCCAGGGATTGCCGCCGTCGCCTCCAGAAGCTCTGGGGGAGAGCCGAACGAGTCGTGAGTCCCCGAGACGAAGAGACACGGGACGTCGAGCTCGGGGAAGTGGGAGGTGCGGAGTCGCTCCGGCCGGCCGGGCGGGTGCAGCGGGTAGCTCACCATCGCAAGACCCGCTGAGGGGAGCCCGCTCGCCACGACTTGGGAGCAGATCCTTCCACCCATGGACCTCCCGCCGAGCACGAGCGCCTCGGTACCCACCCCCAGCCGTTCCGCGACGGCCGCCGCCCGGTCGCGGACGCTCGCTTCGAGGACCGCAGGCGCGTCGGGGCGTTGGCGGCCGGCGAGGCGGTACGGGAAGTCCATCCTCTCGACCGTGACGCCGGTCGCCGCGATGGCACGGGCGAGCACGGCAAGCGCCGGGCTCTCGGCGCTCCCTCCGGCACCCGGTGCGATGAGCACGGCCGCCACCCGCCTCCGCTCGCCGGCCGGGGTCCGGCGGCCGCTCCGCGCCACGAGACGACGGTAGTCCGGGAGAAGGAGCGGAAGTCGTGCGGGCCCGCGTGGGCTTGGCAGGCGACGGGAATGTTCGCTATGGTCGCAACAACCGCTGGGGAACGCGGCCACGCAGGTCCGAGCAGTCCTCGGTCCGGCGTACAAGGGGAACGCCTCGCAGGGGAAGCGTCGCAACACAAGGGGGATTGATGGTACGTCTTCTCGCGCTCCGTCGCGCCGCAATTTTCGTCGCGCTGTCCGCGGCGGCAGTCATCGTCCTGCCCGGCAACTTCGTCGACGGGCTGGCTCCAGCCGGTGCGACAGCAGCACCGACGGCGACGATCTCGGCGACAAACCCGCTCCCGGTTCCGTCGACGGGCACGGGTGTGACAGCGGGCTCACTCACGATCACGCTGAGTGCCGCAGGGTCGCTCACATCAGGTGCCACGCTGGCACTCAACATCACGCCGTCAGCAGGTACCGGGCACATTGATTGGGACACCTACGATGTCTCTCCGCAGACAGTGACCGTGTCGACAGTGGGTGCCTCCGGGTCCATTCTGGATATGGTTCTCGGGAAGAAGGATGCGAACACGCCAGTCACGATCAAGGTGACGCAAATCAAAGTCTCGCCGTCAAATGCTGCAGGGAGTGTTGTCGTCAAGCCACGGCTGACAGGAGTGACCTTCACGCCCCCGACTGTCAGTGACGGACCGGTCGTGCAGACACCTCCGTCGGCACCCACGATCACGCTCACCTCGAGCAGCCAACCGCAGTTGCGCACCGGCGAGAGCGGCGGAGCTGCTGGGACATGGGAGCTGAGCATGTCAGGCGACATCTCAGCAGGGAGCGGTTGGGCCGCCGGCTCTGTGCTGACGATCGCAGTGTCTCCGCCTTCAGGCGTGAATTGTGCAGGAAACGGCTATCTCTACTTCGTCGGCACTCCAGCAGCGACGGTGCCGACCCCAAGCGGGGTGAGCGCGACTCCGTCACTCGCGCTGTCTCTTGGAAGCGCCGGCACTTGCTCGGCGTCACAGCCCGATGAGCTGAAGGTCACGTTCGAGAACACCGTCTACTTCGACACGACGGCGAAGACCACGGTGCAGGTCGCGATCACCGGCGTCCACTACACCGTCGGAGCGACAGCGAAAGCGACTGGCACCGGGGGTGTGATCGTGGGCGCGTCGTTCTCCGCGACCCCGTCGACCGTGCTCACGGGAAGCGCGTCGAACGCGATCATCGAGGCGACACCGACTGCGTCCAGGACATCGACAAAGACAACGACGCCGACACATACGTCGACAACGACGCCGACACATACGTCGACAACGACGCCGACACATACGTCGACAACGACGCCGACACAGACAAAGACGAGTACATCGACGCCGCTGGTCCTGAAGGCAGACACACCCCCAGTCTCGGTTCCGCCGGATGCCTATGACGCCCAGATCAGCTCGGTTCATGTCGTCGAGTCGTTGACGGCGCACGTTCCGGTGGGGTACGTCTGCCTGACGCTCTCGAGCGCGACGTTCAACACGACGGCACCTGCATCGGTGGCCGTCTCGTCAGGTAACGGGGCGGTAAGTGCGTCAGTCCAGTACCAAGGCGAATTGGCCACAGCTGCGCCGACTGCCGAGCTCCGGGTCACCAGGGCATCGACGAGCGCAGGTGAGCTCACGGTGTCGGGACTCGCAGTCGACGCCGGCACAAGGGCTGGTCCGGTCGCTGTCGTCGCCACCTACGGATCCAGCGCCTCCTGCGCAGTCGACTCAGCCGTCATCGGGTCGGCGACTGCGTTCACGGTCATCAGCACACCCGTGAGTCGGATCTATGGGGCGACATCCGATGCCACGGCGGCGGCGGAGCTGGAGAACCAGTTCGACGCGCAGGGCACAGCCTGTCCGGGAAGACCCGGCGCGCGGCCAGTGGTGCTTGCGACAGACGCACACTTCGCCGACGCGCTGACGGCCGCCTATCTGGCCAGCTCGCTCGGGACCGGCGAGCTCCTCACTCCCACCGCTTTCTTGTCTGCTGTGACCATGAACGCGATCCGGCTCGAGGGGATCACCGAGGTCTACATCGTCGGCGGGCCGCTGGCGGTGAGCCCCGCAGTGGCCAACGATCTGGAGTCCGCGCTTGCGTACAA
>JAKATH010000005.1:34637-65695 GCA_021828055.1 Actinomycetes bacterium | reverse complement strand
TTCAATGGGGACCCGGCGCCAGACTGAGCTGCGGCCTCGAAGGCCAAGAAAACATCGGCGTCGGCAGGTAGACCCGCACCATTTTCTCGCCCACGCGACGTGCCCGCCAGGGGACATGGGGACTGAGTTGTTCAAGATGCCTTCTGGCAGGAGCGTGGCCGTCCGGCGGCTCCCGGCGGGAGCGGGCTGGCGCGCCCTGCGCGGTGCTGGAACGAATCGAGCCCGCCCGGGAGGCCGGGTGGGGAGGAGGGGCATCTATGGCGACCACCTTCGAATCGACCAGGCCCGTCCAGCAGATGGAGATCGTCGGGGCCCCGGCGCCCGCCGACCCCGCTCCGCTCGGGCTGGCCGCCTTCGCGCTCACCACCTTCCTCTTGTCGGCGCACAACGCAGGGTGGACAAAGGGGACCGGCCTCGACTGGCTGGGCTACGCCCTCGCGTACGGCGGGACCTGCCAGCTGCTCGCGGGCATGTGGGAGTTCAGGAACCGGAACGTCTTCGGCGCGACCGCGTTCTCGACGTACGGCGGCTTCTGGATCGGCCTCGGGCTCTACGTCCTCTTGGGCGTGCCCCACGCAACGGGGAACATGGTCACAAACGACCTCGGGTGGATCCTGCTCGCCTTCTTCATCTTCAACACCTACATGCTCTTGTGGAGCCTGTTCGTGAACAAGGCCGTGCTGTCCGTCTTCTTCACGTTGGAGATCACCGAGCTCCTGCTGTTCATCGGCAACTTCGCCCACACAGCAAACGTGGTGAAAGCGGGCGGCATCGTCGGCGTCGTCACGGCGGCGTGCGCGTGGTACACGTCGGCGGCCGGCGTGGTGAACGGCATGGCAGGGCGCCACGTCCTGTTCGTCGGCAAGCCGTTGAGCTTCCCCCCGGCCAGGAGCTGAGCGGGGGGGACCGGGCCGCTCGCGGCCCTGCGCCCGATCCGCCGGTCCCGCCGCACCACGTCCCCGACGACGGAGGCCGGTGCGACCGGCGGCGGGCGCAGCCGATTGCACAAGTTCTCCCTGCGGGAGCAGGATGAGGAGGGTCCGGTGCCCGGCACCGGAAGGCACCAGCGTCGTGCATGACCGCGGGGTCGCAGCTCCCCGTCCGGGGCCGCCGGGGGCGGCGGCCGCCGAACCGGGTCGACCTCGGGTCGTGACCAAGGGTGGAGGTGAACCATGCCGACAGAGAGCCCAGGGCTCCCCGAGGCCGAGGAGCTGCAGGTCAGCGAGGCCCAGATCGCGGTCCACTGGAAGGAGGAGAGCCTCTTATACCCGCCGCCCAGCTTCATCGGGCAGGCCAACGCGTCGGACCCCGCCATCCGGGACCGGTTCACCGAGGACAAGTTCCCCCAGTGCTTCAAGGAGTACGCGGACCTGCTCACATGGGACGAGTACTGGCACACGACGCTCGACACCTCGAACCCCCCGTTCTGGCGCTGGTTCGTCGGCGGGAGGTTGAACGCGTCGTTCAACTGCGTCGACCGGCACGTGCGCACCCGGCCCAACCAGGCGGCCCTCATCTGGGTGCCCGAGCTCGAAGACGAAGAGACGGTCGTGATCACCTACCGCGAGCTGTACCGGCGGGTGAACGAGACCGCGGCGATGCTGCGCGACTTCTGCGGGCTGAAGACCGGCGACCGGGTGACCCTTCACATGCCGATGGTCCCCGATCTGCCGATCGTGATGCTCGCCTGCGCGCGGCTCGGCGTCATCCACTCCCAGGTCTTCGCGGGCTTCAGCGGCGCGGCGTGCGGCGGGCGCATCGCGGACTCCCAGAGCCGGGTGCTCATCACGATGGACGGCTACTACCGCAGCGGCACCCTGCTCGACCACAAGGAGAAGGCCGACGAGGCCATCGAGCGCGCGAAGGCGGAGGGCCAGGAGGTCGACAAGGTCGTCGTCTACCGGCGGCACCCCGGCGAGTACGCGTCGAAGACGCCCATGGTCGAGGGAAGAGACTTCTTCGCGGACGAGGTGATCTCGGACTACAGGGGAAAGCTCGTCGACCCGGTCTCGCTGCCCGCGGAGGCGCCGCTCTTCATCATGTACTCGTCGGGCACCACCGGGCGCCCGAAGGGGTGCCAGCACTCGATCGGCGGCTACCTCGCCTACGTGACCGGGACGTCCAAGTACTACCAGGACATCCACCCCGAGGACACCTACTGGTGCGCTGCGGACATCGGCTGGATCACCGGCCACTCCTACATCGTCTACGGGCCGCTCTCGCTCGGGACGACCAGCGTCATGTTCGAAGGGGTCCCGACGTACCCGGACCCCGGGCGGCCGTGGCGGATCGCCGAGCGCCTCGGCGTGAACATCTTCCACACGGCGCCGACGACCATCCGCATGCTGCGCAAGGTCGGGCCCACAGAGCCCAAGAAGTACGACTACCACTTCAAGCACATGACGACGGTGGGGGAGCCCATCGAGCCCGACGTGTGGCGCTGGTACTACGAGGTGGTCGGCAAGGGCGAGGCCGTGATCGTCGACACGTGGTGGCAGACCGAGAACGGCGGCTTCCTGTGCTCGACGCTGCCTGGGCTCGACGGCATGAAGCCGGGGAGCGCCGGTCCGGGCGTGCTCGGGATCTACCCGGTGATCTACGACGAGAACGGCGAGGAGGTGTCGCAGGGCTCCGGCCGTGCGGGCAACATCTGCATCCGCAACCCGTGGCCCGGCATCTTCCAGACGATCTGGGGCGACCCGGACCGGTTCGTGCAGACGTACTACGAGAAGTACAACAAGGACCCGAAGAGCACCGACTGGCGCGATTGGCCGTACTTCGCGAACGACGGCGCCACCCAGTCGGCCGACGGCTACTTCCGCATCCTCGGGCGCGTCGACGACGTGATCAACGTCGCGGGCCACCGTCTCGGCACGAAGGAGCTCGAGTCGGCGAGCGTCCTCGTGGAGGAGGTCGCGGAGGCCGCCGCGGTCCCGGTCATCGACGAGCTGCGGGGCAGGGCGGTCGAGATGTACATCTCGGTGAAGCCCGGGGCGGACAGCTCGGACGTGGAGGAGAAGGTCGCCAAGGCGATCGAGACCGAGATCGGCAAGGTGGCGCGCCCCAAGAACGTCTGGATCGTGCCGGACATGCCGAAGACCCGCTCGGGCAAGATCATGCGCCGCGTGATCGCCGGGATCTCGAACTACACCGACGTGGGCGACATCACCACCCTGGCCAACCCCGAGGTGGTCGAGGAGATCAGGGTCCACGTCCACAGCGTCAAAGAGGCCCGAGGCGAGGTGCCGAAGCTGCTGAGCGAGAAGGAGGTCGAGGAGATCAAGGCCTTCGGCCAGGCGGAGTAGGGCGTCTCGCCGACCGGCGCGATGCCGGAGGGAGGGAGGGGTCTCGATCCCGCCGCCGTCTTGGGGGGGCGGCGGCCACGCGACGGGACCCGGGGTGCCGTTCGGGCCCCCCGGGTCCCGCGTAACATCGTGGCGGTGACTTTCGACCTGCACGTGGCGACGCCGAGGCCCCGGTGACCGGCAACGACTGGTTGACGCTCTTCGCGGCATTTGCGATCGCGTCCCTGGTTCCGATCGTGTACGCGATCGTCGACGTCGCGCGCCGGCCGGCCTGGCAGTTCTCGCCGGGCCGAAAGGTGCTTTGGGCGGTGACGCTGGGGGTCGGTTGGCTGATCCTGTGGCCCGTCGCGCTGGTCTCCTCGATCGTGTACCTGACGGTGCTCCGGCGCAGGTTCCCCCCGTCGTCCTCGGTGCCTCCCCAGGGTCCGCAGCTCCCGCACTACGGCCCCTACGGCGGCTCCTACGGGGGACCCGGTCCCTACGGGGGACCCTACGGGGGAGCCGGTCCCTACGGCGGCCCCTACGGGGGACCCGGCCCCTACGGGGGACCCGGCCCCTACGGCGGTCCCTACGGGGGACCCGGCCCCTACGGCTACCCGACCCAGGAGCCTCCACCAGAGCACCTGCCGCCCGCAGGCTGGTACCCGGACCCTGCCGGAAGCGGCGGGGAACGGTGGTGGGACGGGAGGGGCTGGACCGACCACCTCCGCTGAAGCGGCGAAGCGCTGACGAGCGGCACGCGGGAGCGTGACGCGGTGCCCGCGTCGTGATGCTGTGCCGAGCCCGCCATCGCCTCGTCCACGAAGGCGGCTACCGCCTGGAGATGGACGCGCACGCCCGGGTCACGGTCATCACACCGAAGGGGGTGCCTGTCCCTCAGGAAATGGCCCACAGCGCCTGTCCCTCAGCGCATCGCCCTCGGCGCCTGGCCCTCAGCGCCTGGCCCACAGCGCATGGCCCCTCCCTGAGGAAAGGGCCTCGACCTCAACATCGACGTGCTGCTCGCCGTTCAGAGACGATCGGCGAGACCGGGGGCTCGGGCGTCAGGCCCGCCCGTCCAAGAGCTCCGGGGGCAGGGCGGCAGGCCGGGCCTTCTCGTGGGCTTCGTAGCCGGACCACCAGCGTGCCGAGTCGTGCGCGGTCGGAAGGCCGAGCTCCTTGCGCTCGGCGAGTGCGTCCCGCACGATCCGCTTCGATCGGGTGAGCGCCGCGAGGTCGTCGGTCGTCCCGCCCGCGTGCCCCCACATCTGCTCCTCGCGGTGCCATGCCTCGGTCCGTGCGACCGCGATCGCGTCCGTCGCCTCGGCGGCGCGCCGGCGCGCCGGTGCGCCGATGTCCGCGCACGTGTCGGCCGCGCGCATCCAGCCGTAGTCCATGTTCACCAGCATGAGCCCGCGTGCGACGTCGAAGGGGCCCACGACGTCGACCACGGGGTCGATGACCGTGAGGTCCGTCCCGGCGGGCAGGCTCGGCGTCAGGTTGGCGCGCTGCCGCTCCGCGAACGAGATGGCCCCCACCGCACGCAGGAACACCGCAGGCGCGCTCGCCCGCGCGTAGTCGTGGTGGTCGGGCGGCGGGTCGAGCGGCACGGCCAGGATCGCGAAGATGCGCGTCGCCCCCAGGGCCGCGGCGGCGGCCACGGGGATGTTGTCCACGAGCCCGCCGTCCACGTACGCGTCGTCCGCGAGCGCCCTGGGCGGGAAGATCATCGGCACGCTCGCCGACGCGACGACCCCGTCGATCAGGTCGACCGGCCCGCACGACGCTCCCGGCAGGGGAGTGAGGGCGTCCCTCGCCACGATGGTGCCGTCTCCGGTGACGTAGCGGAGCGCACCTGCCCCGAGGGCGACGACCGCCAGGCGGAGGTCGAGGCCCGGCCGGGCGACGAGCGCCGGGTCGACGGGTGCGATCCCGCGCCCGCCGCGACGGAGCCGCTCGGCCAGCGGGTCGAGCGTGAGGAGCGACCCGGCCCCGCCCCGCAGCCGCCGGCGAGCGCGGTCCAGGCTCGGGAGAGCACGGACGACCTGGGCGAGGAGCGTGAGCGGGCGCCCGCCCGGCGCCGGCTCGCGCCAGGGCCTCGCGCCGGGCACGGGCGGGCGCGTGCGCTCGGCGACCCAGTGGTCGATGGTGCGGCCGAAGAGCGTCCCGTCGAGCGCGGCGACCCAGGGCTGCTTGCCGAAGAGAAGGTCGGCCCTGGTCATGGCCAACAGGTCGTCGTGGAGCTCGCGGGAGCGCTCGACGAGCTCCTCGCGGGTGCGGGCCTGCGCGAGCACCACGGCGCACACCGCGCCGGCGGAGGTCGCGGTGATCACGCCGGGGACGATGCCCTCCTCCTCGACCAGATAGGAAACGGCACCCGCCTCGAAGGCCCCCTTCGCGCCGCCGCCAGCGAGCACGAACGCGGTCTTCCCGGGTGGCTCCACGGAAGGCCATTCTTGCCCGCCGGCGGTGGCCGCGGGCAAGCTCCGCGCAAGCCACGCTGTATCCCAGCGCAAGCCGCGCTGAAGCCCCGCTGGAGCCGCGGGCAAGCCCCGCTGGAGCCCCGCCGCCGTCAGCCCCCGCTGACCGCGGTCACCACCTCGACGTTGGACCCGTCGCCCACGACCACCTCGTCCCACGACGACCTGGGGACGACCTCCCGGTCCACCGCGACGGCGACGCCGCGGGGGACCGGGGTGAGCCCCCGTACCAGGGCGGCGACCGTCGTGCCGGGTGCGACGCTCCGCGGCTGCCCGTTCACGATCACCGCCACCTCTCCGTCGCTCACCGCCACCTCCCCGTCGCTCACCGACGGCTCCCGGTCCGCGCCGCGGGGAGGTGGCGGTCCACGGGGAAGGCGTCGAGCGGCGGCGGGACGGTGCCCGTCGTGAGGTACGTGGCGATGGCCTCGGCGGTGAGGGGGGCGAGCAGGAAGCCGTTCCGGTAGTGGCCCGTGGCGACGGCGAGGCGCGGCATCGAGGTGGGGCCGACGAAGGGCGCGTTGTCCGGCGAGCCGGGTCGGAGCCCCGCGGCGCACTCGAGGTACTCCCACTCGTCCACGGTGGGGACCAGCAGGCGCGCGTCGTCGAGCAGCGAATAGACCGCTCCAGCCTGCAGTGCCGTGTCGTAGCCGCGTTCTTCGGACGTCGCGCCGACCACGACCGAGCCGTCGGCGCGGGGCACGAGGTAGCAGTGACGCCCGCGCACGAGCCCGCGCACCGTGCGCGCGAACGCGGGGCCGCCCCCCGGCGCACGCAGCCGCACGGCGTGCCCCTTCACCGGGCGCACGGGCGGGACCACGCCGTCGGGCACGCCGCCGATCTTCGGCGTGTGGGCGCCTGCCGCGAGCAGCACGATTCCCGCCAAGACGGTGTCGCCGCGCTCGGTGACGACGCCCGTCGCGGCGCCCTTCGCGTCGGAGGCGACCGAGACGACACGCTCAGGGGTGAGCGTCACCCCCGCGCGGGCGCAGCCCTCGATGAGCGAGAGGACGAGCCGTCGGTTGTCGACCTGGTGGTCGCCCGGCATCAAGGCCCCGCCGCGCACCGATGGAGAGAGCGTCGGGACGAGCGCCCGGCACTCGCTGGCGGTCAGGCGGGAGACGTCGAGGCCCAGCTCCCGCTGGAAGTCGAGCAGCTGGTCGATCGCAGCCCGGTCCGACGCGTCCAAGCCGACCGCGATCGTCCCGCACGCCTGGAATCCCGTGTCCAACCCGGTCGCCGCGCTCAGCCGCGCGGCGAAGTCGGGCCAGCGCGCCGCGGCGGCGAGGAACAGCCGCGCGTGGGACTCCTCTCCGAAGGTCGCCTCGGTGACGGGCGCGAGCATCCCGGCGGCGACCCACGCGGCGCCCCGGCCGGGGAACGGGTCCAGGACATGAACGGACACGCCGCGCTGCGCCGCCTCCCACGCCGCCGAGAGGCCGATGACCCCTCCGCCGGCGACGACGACGTCCGGCGATGGAACCGTTGATGCCATCATCGACGATCCTACGCCCGCCGGGTGGTCCTGGGGCCGCCGCGCAGAGTGAGGCGCGCGGTCCTCCTACGCCCGCCGGGTGGTCCTGGGGCCGCCGCGCAGAGGCCGGCGAGCGGGCGGGGTCCTCGGTGTCGGGTACCATGGAAAGGCTCCAGGGCCAACGTCGTCCCGGGCGGAGCGCACCCATTCGACTGGTGCCGCCCAGAGCGGCGCCTCGAGCCACCGGAGGACGACGGCTGCGTGGACCCACTGACGGCGCCCGCTGACACCGCCGGCGCACCCCTTCGGCCGGGCGTGGCGCCACGCGGCCTCTACGACGCACGGTTCGAGCACGACGCGTGCGGGATCGGGATGGTGGCACGCCTGTCGGGCGGGGCCGGGCACGACATCGTGGAGACCGGCCTCACCGTGCTCGAGCGGCTCGCGCACCGGGGCGCGACCGGCGCCGAAGAGGACTCCGGAGACGGGTCGGGGATCCTCGTCCAGGTCCCGCACCGTTTCCTGGCGGGCCTCGCCGCGGACGGCGGCGTGGCGATGCCCGCGCCCGGCACCTACGCCGTCGGCTGCGTGTTCCTCCCCCTCGACGAGGACGACGCCGCAAAGGCGCGCGGGCAGCTGGAGGCGGTCGCCGGCGAGGAGGGGATGGCGGTCCGCTGGTGGCGCGAGGTCCCCACCGACCCCTCGTGCCTCGGCGAGGCGGCGCGGCGGGCGATGCCCCGCATCGAGCAGGTCGTCGTCGTCCCCACCGTCGACGCTCCGTGGGCCGCCGCGCGGGCCGTGGCGGAGTCCGGCGCGGCCGACCCACTCACCGTCGACCGCCTCGCGTACGTCGTGCGCAAGCGTGCCGAGCACGCAGTCGACGGCCTGTACCTGCCGTCGCTCTCCGCGCGCACGTTGGTCTACAAGGGCATGCTCACGTCGCATCAGCTCCGGCGCTTCTACCCCGAGCTGTCCGAGGCGAGCTTCGAGAGCGCGCTGGCGCTCGTGCACTCGCGCTTCTCCACCAACACGTTCCCGAGCTGGCCGCTCGCTCACCCGTACCGGTACCTCGCGCACAACGGCGAGATCAACACGCTCGCGGGCAACCGCAACTGGATGCGGGCAAGGGAGGCGCTGCTGGCGACGGCGAACCTGCCGGGCGACCTCGAGAGGATCTTCCCGGTCTGCACGCCGGGGGCGAGCGACTCGGCCACGTTCGACGAGGTGCTGGAGCTCCTCCACCTCGCAGGACGCTCCCTCCCGCACGCGGTCCTCATGATGATCCCGGAAGCCTGGGAGAACCACGAGTCGATGGACCCGGCCCGCCGGGCCTTCTACGCGTACCACGCCTCGCTCATGGAGCCGTGGGACGGCCCGGCCGCCGTCGTCTTCACCGACGGGAGGATCGTGGGCGCCGTCCTCGACCGCAACGGGCTCCGCCCGGCCCGCTACTGGGTGACCGACGACGGGCTCGTCGTGCTGGCGAGCGAGGTCGGCGTCCTCGACGCGGCACCGGGCGACGTCGTGCACAAAGGCCGCTTGCAGCCGGGCCGGATGTTCCTCGTCGACACCGAGAAGGGCCGCATCGTCGAGGACGAGGAGGTGAAGGCCGGGCTCGCCGCCGAGCACCCCTACGCCGACTTCCTCGCGGCGGACCAGGTGCACCTGCACGAGCTTCCCGAGCGCCACATGCTCACGCCGCAGCACGCGAGCGTCGTCACCCACCAACGCCTGTTCGGCTACACGACCGAGGAGCTGCGGGTCATCGTGGCGCCGATGGCGCGCACCGGCACAGAGCCGATCGGCTCGATGGGGTCGGACAGCGCGATCGCGGTGCTCTCCGAGCGTCCCCGCCTCCTCTACGACTACTTCACCCAGCTCTTCGCGCAGGTGACCAACCCGCCGCTCGACGCGATCAGAGAGGAGCTCGTCACCTCGCTCGGCGCGACGATCGGGCCGGAGGGCAACCTGCTCGACGCGCGTCCCGGCCAGTGCCGCCAGATCCTCCTGCCCCAGCCCGTCGTCGACCGCGACGACCTGGCGAAGCTCATGTACGTGAACGAGCGGACAGAGACGCCCGGCTTCAAGGCGTTCACGATCGACGCGCTCTTCCCTGTCGGGGACGCGAGCCGGCCCGGATCGCCCACCGCCGCCGGCGGCGCGGCGCTCGGCGCGGGGCTGGGCGCGGGGCTCGGCGCCGGCGGCGCGGGGCTCGGCGCGGGGCTCGGCGCCGGCGGTGCGGGGCTCGGCGCGGCGCTCGCCGCAGCGCTCGACGACGTGCGCAGCCAGGTCTCGGCGGCGATCGCCGGCGGCGCGAACCTGATCGTCCTCTCCGACCGCCACTCGACGGCAGAGCTCGCGCCGGTCCCGTCCCTGCTCGCCACCGCGGCGGTCCACCACCACCTCGTCCGCGAGCGCACGCGCACCAAGGTGGGGCTCGTCGTCGAGACGGGCGACGCGCGGGAGGTCCACCACGTCGCGCTGCTCATCGGCTACGGCGCCGCGGCGGTCAACCCGTACCTGGCGCTCGACTCGATCGACGACATGATCGCGAGCGGCCGGCTCCAGGGCGTGTCGCCGCGCCAGGCGAGGAAGCACTACCTGAAGGCGCTCTGCAAGGGCGTGCTCAAGGTCATGTCCAAGATGGGGATCTCGACGGTCGCCTCCTACACCGGGGCGCAGGTGTTCGAGGCGATCGGGCTCGACCGTGGCCTCGTCGACGAGTACTTCACCGGCACCCCGAGCCGGATCGGCGGGGTGGGGCTCGACGTGCTCGCCGCAGAGGCCGCGGCCCGCCACGCCGCAGCCCATCCCGCGCGGCCCACCTCCCGCGCGCACCGCGAGCTCGAGGTCGGCGGCGAGTACCAGTGGCGGCGCGAGGGCGAGCACCACCTGTTCAACCCGCGCACGGTGTTCAAGCTCCAGCACGCCACGCGTGCCAAGCGGTACGGGGTCTTCAAGGAGTACTCCGCGGCGGTGGACGACCAGTCGACGCGCCTCGCGACGCTGCGGGGCCTGCTCGAGCTCCGGCCCGGGCCCGCGGGCCCGGTGCCGGTCGACGAGGTGGAGCCGGGGAGCGAGATCGTGAAGCGGTTCTCGACCGGAGCGATGTCGTACGGATCGATCTCTGCCGAGGCGCACGAGACGCTCGCGATCGCGATGAACCGCCTCGGCGCCCGCTCGAACACCGGGGAAGGCGGCGAGGACGCCGAGCGCTTCGTCAAAGACGACAACGGCGACAGCCGGCGCAGCGCGGTCAAGCAGGTCGCCTCGGGGCGCTTCGGCGTGACGAGCGAGTACCTCGTGAACGCCGACGACCTCCAGATCAAGATCTCCCAGGGTGCGAAGCCAGGGGAGGGTGGCCAGCTGCCGGGCCACAAGGTGTACCCGTGGATCGCGCGCACGCGTCACTCGACGCCCGGCGTCGGGCTCATCTCGCCGCCGCCGCACCACGACATCTACTCGATCGAGGACATCGCGCAGCTCATCCACGACCTGAAGTCGGCGAACCCGGCCGCGCGCGTCCACGTGAAGCTCGTCGCCGAGGTCGGCGTCGGGACGGTCGCGGCCGGCGTCGCCAAGGCCCGAGCCGACGTCGTGCTCATCTCGGGCCACGACGGCGGCACCGGCGCGGCGCCGCTCACCTCGTTGAAGCACGCCGGCATCCCCTGGGAGCTCGGTCTCGCCGAGACCCAGCAGACCCTCGTGGCGAACGGCCTCAGAGACCGGATCGTCGTCCAGGTCGACGGCCAGCTGAAGACCGGTCGCGACGTGGTGGTCGCCGCGCTGCTCGGCGCGGAGGAGTTCGGCTTCGCGACCGCACCGCTCGTGGTGTCCGGCTGCGTGATGATGCGCGTCTGCCATCTCGACACCTGCCCCGTGGGGATCGCCACCCAGAACCCCGAGCTGCGCAAGCGGTTCTCCGGCGATCCTGAATTCGTCACGACGTTCTTCGAGTACGTCGCCGAGGAGGTCCGCGAGCACCTCGCCGCGCTCGGGCTCCGCTCGCTCGACGAGGCGGTGGGCCGCGTCGACCTGCTCGACGCCCGCGCGGCGGTCACCCACTGGAAGGCGGCGGGACTGGACCTCTCGTCGGTCCTCGCGGAGTCGGCCGCGCCGGCGGGCGCCGCGCGCCGGCGCGTCCGGGACCAGGATCACGCGCTCTTTCGCGCGCTCGACCATCAGTACATGACCGAGTGCCGTCCGGCGATCGAGGACAAGGTCCCGGTGGCGCTCGAGCTCGCGATCTCGAACCGGGACCGCAGCGTCGGCACGATGCTCGGCTCGGTCGTCACGAAGCGCCACGGCGCGGCGGGCCTCCCCGACGACACGATCCGGCTCACGTTCACCGGCTCGGCAGGGCAGAGCTTTGGCGCGTTCGTGCCGAGGGGCGTCACCATGCGGCTGCTCGGCGACGCCAACGACTACTTCGGCAAGGGCCTCTCGGGGGGCCGGCTCGTGCTGCGCCCTCCCGAGGGGTCGCGCTTCTGCGCAGAGGAGGAGATCATCGGCGGCAACGTCGTCCTCTACGGCGCGACGGCGGGCGAGGCGTTCATCCGCGGCCAGGTGGGGGAGAGGTGTTGCGTGCGGAACTCCGGCGCGCTGGCGGTCGTCGAGGGCGTCGGCGACCACGGCTGCGAGTACATGACCGGCGGCCGGGTGGTGGTCCTCGGTCCCACCGGGCGCAACTTCGCCGCCGGCATGTCCGGCGGCGCCGCCTTCGTCCACGACCCCGCTCGCACGTTCCCCGCGAGGGTCAACCACAAGATGGTGGAGCTCGAGCCGCTCTCGGACGAGGACGACCGGTGGCTCAGGGGCGTGGTCGAGCGGCACCTCGCCGAGACTGGCTCGCAGGTCGCGGCGCGCCTGCTTTCGACATGGACGCGTGCGGCTCGCGACGTGGTGAAGGTGATGCCGCGCGACTACCGGCGCGTGCTCGAAGCGACGCAGCGCGCGCTCGAAGAGGGCCGGTCGGTCGACGAGGCCGTGATGTCGTCCGCGCACGGGTGAGCTGCACGGGTGAGCTGCATGGGTGAGGTGCATGGGATGGGTGAGCCGCATGGGATGGGTGAGCTGCATGGGTGAGCCGACCGGGTTCATGGAGCACGGCAGGGAGCTTCCGCGCCGCCGTCCCGTGCCCGTCCGCGTGCGCGACTGGCGGGAGGTGTACGAGCCGTTCGACGAAGCGTCCACGCGGACCCAAGGGGCGCGCTGCATGGACTGCGGGATCCCGTTCTGCCACGACGGATGCCCGCTCGGAAACCTCATCCCGGAGTGGAACGACCTCGTCTACCGCGGCGACTGGGAGGAGGCGGGTGAGCGGCTCCACGCCACCAACAACTTCCCCGAGATGACCGGGCGCCTCTGCCCGGCCCCGTGCGAAGCCGCTTGCGTGCTCGGGATCTCCACAGACCCCGTCACGATCGAACGGATCGAGCTCGAGGTGGCCGAGCGCGCGTGGAGCGAAGGCTGGGTGACGCCGAAGGTGGCGGCAGTGGCGACCGGGAAGCGCGTGGCGGTGGTCGGCTCGGGTCCGTCGGGACTGGCGTGCGCGCAGCAGCTCGCTCGCGCCGGCCACGCGGTCACCGTCCTCGAGCGCGCCGAACGGCCCGGCGGGCTGCTCCGCTACGGGATCCCCGAATTCAAGATGGAGAAGCACGTGCTCGACCGGCGGCTCGCCCAGCTCCGCGCGGAGGGCGTCGAGCTCGTGTGCGCGACGGCGGTGGGCATGGCGCCGCCTCCGGCGCACGGCGGCGGTGAGGGGTCCGAGCCCGGCGAGCCCGGCAGGCCCGTCGAGGGCGGGAGGTCCGTCAGGCCCGGCGAGGGCGGGAGGTCCGTCGAGCCCGGCAGGTCCGTCAGGTCCGTCAGGTCTGGCGAGGGCGGGAGGCCCGTCGAGCCCGGCGAGCTGCGCGGGATCGGCGCCGCGTGCGCTTCGGACGTCCGCTCGGTCTCCGCGAGGGACCTTCTCCGCAACTACGACGCGCTCGTCCTCGCGACGGGGGCGACCGTGCCGCGCGACCTGGTGGTGCCCGGGCGCGAGCTCGCGGGCGTGCACTTCGCCCTCGAGTACTTGAAGCCGGCCAACCTGGTGCAGGAGGGGGCGATCGAGCGGTCGCCGATCGACGCGCACGGCCGCCACGTCGTGATCGTCGGCGGCGGCGACACCGGGGCGGACTGCCTGGGCACCGCCCACCGGCAGGGTGCGGCGTCGGTGGTGCAGCTCGAGATCCTTCCCGAGCCGCCCCGCGTGCGGAGCGCGGACCACCCCTGGCCCGTCTGGCCGGTCATCCTCCGGACCTCGGCGGCCCACGAGGAGGGGGGGACGCGGCGCTGGTCGGTCAGCCCGAGCTCGTTCGTCGACGACGGGACCGGCCGGGTGGGGGCGCTCCGCGGCACCGAGGTGCGCCAGTCGGTCGAGGGCGGGCGTACGATCTTCGAGCCGGTGGACGGCGGCGAGATCGAGCTGCCGTGCGACCTCGTCCTGCTCGCGATGGGGTTCGTGGGCACCGAGCTCAGGGGTGCCGTCGCGGAGCTCGAGCTCGCGCTCGACGCACGGGGGAACGTGGCCGTCGGGCCCGACTGGTCGACGAGCGCCGAGGGCGTGTTCGCGTGCGGGGACGCCGCGAGAGGGCAGAGCCTCGTGGTGTGGGCGATCGCGGAGGGCCGGTCGGCGGCGGCGGCGGTCGACCGTTGGCTCATGGGGGAGAGCGGGCTCCCGGCGCCGCTCGCGCCCGGCCAGGCCGTGCTTCGCTGAGGAGGTCCGGGGGGGTCCTCGGAGCACGACGCGCTGGACCCGCAGACAAAGAGGGAGGGCAGGCGTCGGGTCCGGGAGTCCCAGGTGCAGGAGACCTGAGGCGCGACCGGTGAAAATTCCGCTCGCATTGCCATGGAAACGTCATCATCACGGCCTACCCTTGGCCCGATGACGGGCTCCGCCCCGAACGAAGAGGGGCTCCGCGCCCTCGGCCGCACGATCGAAGACGAGACGTTTGCGCGCCGCGGCCGCCGTCGCGGACCTGCGCACGCCCGCCGCGGCCCCGCCGCGTCCGACCGGTCCGCCGAGCGCGGCGTCTCCGGCGAGCTCTCCGGCGAGCTCTCCGGCGGGCTCTCCGGCGTTCCCGAGGGTGGGGGTGCCGGAGGCGGTGCCGGCGCGGCGCGTGCACCGCGCGGAGGCGGTGCCGGCGGGGGTGGGAGCGGCGCCGGAGGCGGTGCCGGCGGGGGTGGGAGCGGCGCCGGAGCCGGGGGCAGCGCCGGGTGGCCATCGCGACCCCGCAAGCGCCGCTGGGTGAAGCGCACGCTGCTCATCTCGCTGGCCGTGATCGTCCTCGCGGCCGGCGCGGGCGCCGGCTTCGCGTGGTACCTCAACCACAAGATCCACCGGATCTCGGTGCCCGGGCTGACATCGGGCCAGTCGAGCGGCAAGCTCTTCAACACCCAGAACATCCTCATGGTCGGCTCCACCACCCGCTGCGGGCTCGCGAAGCAGACACCCGCGTACGGCCTGTGCACACAGGGCGTGACCGGCGTGAACAGCGACGTCGTGATGATCCTCCACCTGAACGGGACGACCGGCGCCGTGTCGATCCTCTCGATCCCCCGCGACCTGTTCATCCCGAACGCCCGGTCCACAACAGGCGCCTACAAGATCGACGCCGCCCTCGCGCAGGGGCCCGCGCAGCTGGTCGCCGCCATCGAGGAGGACTTCGCGATCCCGATCCAGCACTACGTAGAGCTGACATTCGACAGCTTCGCGGCCGTGGTGACAAGCCTTGGCGGGATCACAATGACATTCCCGGACGAGCTCTTCGACCGGTACTCGGGGCTGCGCGTGCTCTCGACCGGCTGCCACCACCTGAACGGCGTGCAGGCGCTGCAGGTCGTCCGCGCCCGCCACCTCCAGTACTGGGTCCCGGGCTACCCGAAGACATATCCCTACACATGGCCCCAGGAGGGGCTGAGCGACCTCGCGAGGATCGTGCGCGACCACGAGTTCCTGCGGGTGCTCGCGGCGAAGATGGCGAGACAGGGCCTCGGGAACCCGGCGAAGGATCTCTCGCTCATCGACGCGGTGGCGCCGCACCTCACGGTCGACAGCGGATTCTCTGCGACCGACATGGTCGACATCGTGCTCAGGTTCCACCACGTCAACATCAACCAGGCACCGGCGACGACGCTCCCGGTCGACGTCGCCACCTTCGGCCCGTACCTCTACCAGGGAGCGACAATGGGGGACGTCGAGTTCCCCGCCGAGCCGGCCGACCACGCGAGCATCGACGCCCTCCTCGGCCTCGCCCCGGGCGACAACACCATGACGGGCGAGCCGCTTCCCGCTCCCACAGGGGTGAGGGTCTCGGTGCTGGACGGCACCGGGGTGACAGGCCAGGCGACACAGACCGCGGCCGCGCTGCACCACCTCGGCTTCGACACGGTGGGGACCGGCACCGCCACACCCGTCGGGAGCTACCGGGAGACGACGGTGACCTACGCGCATCGGACACGGGCCGACGTCGCAGCGGCGCAGCTCGTCGCCGACTCCCTCTCGGGCCAGGTCATTCTCCACTACGGACCGACGGCCGACGGCGCGCAGGTGACCGTGACGACGGGGACCGACTTCCACGTCGACGCCACCCTCCCCGGCCACGCTGCTCCGGCGCACCCGCCCACCTCGACGAGCTCGACCAGCTCCGCCAGCTCCGCCAGCTCCACCACTTCGACCAGCTCGACCAGCGCGACGAGCGCGACCAGCGGCTCCCCGGCGGCGAGCCAACCCGCCGCCACAGGGTTCGCTCCGACGACGCCCTCCCACAACTCGCTCACGTACTACGACCCGCGGGCGTGCAAGGCCGGGGTCGTCGGCAACTCCGGGAACTTCTAGACGCAAGGCGAGCGGCGGAGCGGTCCCGGCGCGATCGGTGAGGTCGGTCGTGCCCAGGGTCACCAGGGCGGTCACGTTGACGGCGGAGTCCCGGGGCAGGCCGGTCACGCTCGCCGGCATGAACACGTCGCCGGGCACGGTGGCGGGGTTGCTTGCACGCGCACTTCTGTCCCGGTGTGCGGCGCGTCGATCTTCTCTCCGGCACTGACGGAGATCCGGGCTCATGCGGGTGATCACGTACCCGCCGGCGGCTCGGCCGTTCAGGTGGCCTGGTGCGCTCCAGCCGGGCTGACGTGGATGGTGGCGGCGGTGAGGCGGCGAACCTGGGCGAGCAGGTGGCGCTCGGCGTGGTGAGCGACCTCGTGGGCTCGGGTGACCGTGAGGGCGGGGTCGACGGTGGCATCGACCTCGGCTCGCAGGGTGTGGCCGATCCAGCGGATGCGCAGCTCCCGGACGTCGTCGATCTCGTTCACGCTGGCAACGGCCGCTCTGGCCTGTTCCACGAGGGCCGGGTCGACGGCGTCCATCAGCCGGGCGCCGACCTGGCGGATGGCCGAGCGCAGCACGCCGATGATGGCGACGGTGATGGCCAGGCCGACCACGGGGTCCGCCCAGCGCCAGCCGAGGGCCACCCCGCCCGCCCCCAAGAGGACGGCCAGGCTGGTGAAGCCGTCGGTGCGGGCGTGAAGACCGTCGGCGACGAGGGCGGCGCTGCCGATCCGCCGTCCCACCCGGGTCCGGTAGCGGGCGACCAGCTCGTTGCCGAGAAAACCGACCAGAGCAGCCACGGCCACGGCCCACAGGTGGGTGACGGTCTGGGGATGGAGGAGCCGGTCGATCGCCTCATAGGCGGCGAGCGCACTCGACAGGGTGATCATGGCCACCACGAACAGGCCACCGATGTCCTCGGCCCGGCCGAAGCCGTAGGTGTAGCGGGTGGTGGGCGGGCGCCGGGCCAGGGTGAAAGCGACCAGGAGGGGCACGGCCGTGAGCGCGTCGGCCACGTTGTGCAAGGTGTCGCCCAAGAGCGCGACCGAGCCCGACGCCACCACCACGACGGCTTGGATGCCGGCGGCCGAGGCCAGGGCGACCAAGCTGAGGATCAGCGCCCGCCGGCCGGCCGAGTCGGCCTCGAGCGCCTCGTCCACCTGGTCGGCGGCGTCGTGGGAGTGGCCGCCGACCAGCTCGGAGTCCCGGTGGCGCAGCCTGGCCCACCAGCCGGTCGGGTGGCCGTGGCCGTGGTGGTGGCGGTGGTCATGGCCGGCGTGGCCGTGCCGGTGCTGCTCGGGCTCGTGCTGCTCGGGCTCGTGCTGCTCGGGCTCGTGGTGCTCGGGCTCGTGGTGCTCGGGGTGCTGGTCCCCGTCGGTCATGGCCAGCCTCGTTCGGTGGGGGTCGAGCGGACGTTTCCACTCTAGCGTCACCTTCGCAGTCGTGAATATGAGAAGATGGTGTATGTTGTCGCCGTGCCGAGCGTCCAGGCCAAGGGCCGGCGAGCCGGGTCGGAGCATCCGACCGAGCCCACGGCCGAGCAGGTCAACGCCGCGGTCATGTCGTTCGCCCTCCTCGCCGACCCGACCCGCGTGCGCGTCCTCTGGGCGCTGCGCGACGGAGAGCAGGACGTGGCCACCTTGGCCGAGATCGCCGGTTGCCGGCCGACCGTGGCCAGCCAGCATCTCTCCAAGCTGCGTTTCGCCGGCCTGGTCGAGGGGACCCGCCAGGGCCGGCGGGTGCTCTATCGCCTGCGCGGCGGTCACGTGCGGACCTTGCTGACCGAGGCGCTGTTCCACGCCGACCACCAGGTGCGCGGCGCCCCAGTCCACGACTGAGCCTCGCGCGCTGGGCAGGGCGGCCCCCACGCAGATCATGTCGCCGCCGGTGAGCCCATGCTCGTCCATCCAACGGCTCACCTGCGCGATCAGGCGCATGTGGCTTCGCACCGGGTGCACGCCGTAGCCGGGCTCGATCAGCGGAGCCTTGCACCCGGCGGGGCCGCGGCTCCATTGGAGGCGGCACGTCGACCTCGCTCTGGTAGTCGGTCCATCCCTTTCGCATCCGTGCCTCCTGCCAGCTTGTCAGGGTGATCCTGACGACTGTAAGGTGTGTCCTGACAGTTCCGGAAAGGGGAGGTGGGATGGCCAGCCGTCCACGTCAAGCCGTCATCGCCAGATGCTCGTTCTGCTTGAAGGCGAACACCGAGGTCGGCACCCTTGTCGCAGGACCGGGCGTCTTCATCTGTGACCAGTGCGTCGCGTTGTGCTCGCAGGTCATCGCGGGCAAGCCTGCGTCGGTGCCCCAGATCGCACCCTGGGAAGCTGAAGCGACCCTCGAGGAAGTCCTCCGCAACCTGGCGCCCGTAGCCGGCGCTGCGACCCAGGTCGAAGAGAGCCTGGCCGCCTGGACCACCAAGGCCCGGTCGCTCGGCGCGACCTGGGCGCAGATCGGCGACGCACTGGGGATCACTCGCCAGTCCGCGTGGGAGCGATTCTCCGGAGAGGAGTAGCCCCGTGGGCAGTCCCGTTCAATCTCGTCCAGCTCGATCGACTGCCCGGCGCAAACTGAACCTGTCCCGAGGCGATTTCGTCATCGCAATTGACCTCCGACTTGACCGCGACACTGCTCGGCCGCTTGTCGAGCGGGCAGAGGATTTCGAGGACACCGCACGAGATATCCTGGCGAAGGAGCGCGTAGCGGCCTCGAAGGGATTCGATGGCACTCACCACCCGGTCGAGGTCCACGTCTTCAGAGGCACTGAGGCACTGACGCACTGAGGCACTGACGCACTGACGCACCGAGGCACTGACGCACTGAGGCACTGACGCACTGAGGCACCTGCCTCTACTGCGCCGCACGACAGCGTGCCTGCCGAACACCTTCTTTACAGACGAACACCTTCTTTACAGGTGCCGACCGAGTCCTCACCGTCCCCGCGGTTCATCGCCGCATCCTTGAAGACTGCGGACGCTCCCTTCTCGGTGATGCGGTCGATGCCGTTTTCGACTTCGATTGTCTCGACTCGCACGAGGTGCCCGATATGCACCACAACCTCCTTCTACCGCTGCTAGCGGTCTCGCACTCGTAGCGATACGCCAACTCTGCCTGCGTGTCGTCGAGCAATGTGCCGAACACGGCGATGGGCGCCGCGTGCTCGGCTCGCCACCCCTCGGAGTGGATCGCGACACGCCCCCAGCCGCGCACGAGCGCCACGACTCCGTCACCACGGGTGGACCGCGCGTTGGATACAGCCAGCTCGAGGTCCGTCGTGGCGTAGATGCCGCAGTCGCAATCCGGATCGGGGGCACGGTGATCGCGGATGTCACACTTCGCGGTTTGGACGGGGGCGCGCCAAGCGGTTCGACGAAACGGTGACTGCAGCCGAGCTCCTCCCCGTGCCGGAGTGGACAGATCGAAGACACGCCACCCGAGGACCGCTCCGTCGTCGTCTCGCCGGAGCTCCCGGCTGGTGAGGTCCGGCAAACGTCCGAGCCGTTCCAGGGAGGAGAGAACGAACGGCAAGGTCAGGCCGCTCGATCCGGTCCGCTCCAGCGCGACGAGCATCGCCTTCGACCTCCCCTTCGGTGCTGGTCCGACCCAGATCGGAGGCGTCCCACCCGGACTCTCGCGGACAGGGCGTTCTTCGATGAGCACGACGACATCGGCGGCGCCCACGACGGCGCCGCCTGGAGATCCCTTCGATGCGATCACCAGCATGGGCGCGCCGAGCACCGACGCCGTCGGGCGGAGGCGCATGAGGTCGTCGTCGAAGGACTCGAAGGCGTCGACGTGGTCGACGACGACCAGGCCGAACACGGGCTGGGCGCGGTGCCGTGCCTGTTCGGCGGCGCACCGCCAGAGAATGGAGAGCCCCTGGCGATGGTCGCTCACGAGCCAGACGTGTTCGCCCACGCGGACACTCGCGCCCCCAGATCCTTCCTCGCCGGGCAGGCAGATTTGGGGCTCCTCCACATTTCCCCCCACGGCTACCAGGTCAGCAGCGAGCGAGGAGGGCGTTTCCCAGGGGGAGGCGATCAGCACCGGGAGGCCTCGGCGAGCGACCTGGACGCACACGGTGAGCGCAAGGCGTCGGCGGTCATCGTAGGAACCGCCGACCAAGGCGGCAACGTCCTTTGCCTGGACGTGGCGACTGAGGGCGGTCGCGACCTCGGAGTCGAGGGATGAGCAGTCCCGTGCCCCGGCCACCACCGTCGTCGCCGGGTCGACCGTCACCTCGGGCCCCATGCCGCACCGTACCCGCCGGCCCGCATCGGCGCGCCTCGACGCCGGTCCCCGCAGGTCGACCTCGTTCTTGGCCACCCCTTGACCGTCGGTGACGAACGGGTGTTCGCTATTTGGATCCAGGACAGACAAGGAGGGGCAATGGGCGTTATGCGGATCATCGATGCGACCGGGGACACGATCTTGGAGTGGGCACCAGACGATCTCCTCGCTGTGGCTCGAGCCGAGGCGGTCTTCGACGACCTCCGTGCGCGGCGTCAGCTCGCCTTCGTCCGCCGTGCCGGTGAGAGCGCACACGACGCAGAGCGGGTCGCTTCTTTCGATCCCGGCGCCGAGGAGATCATCTGGGTGCGCCCGATCGCCGGCGGGTGAGCGCGCCGGTCCTTGCGTTCGAGCTCATCGAGGCGTTCCCCGACGGGAGACGTCTCGTGCGGCTCCTCGACGAGCCCCTCGTCGGGCGACGCGTGGTACTCCACCCTGACCCTACGGGCGACGAACGACTTCCGCACTTCGACCAGGTTTCGCTGCTGCCGCCTGCTGCAGCCCCGAGACCGATACCGCCGCAGTCGGCAGTCTCGGAGTCGCCCGGACAGCGAGCCGCCCAGCTTCTCGTGAGCCTTCTCACGCCGAGCCAGCGACGAGAGTGGAGGTCGCGTGGGTGCTTCTCGGTGGACACGCCGTACGGCAGGGTCGAGCTGGGGCGGATGAGCGACATCAGCTTCTGGCCCACCTCGGGCGGCGAGTACCGCCTGTGCGTCGTTCCCGCCGGGTCGAACTTCCTGCCGGACGCCGACATCTGGGTCAACCTGCTGCTCGTCCTGAGCGACGACCCCAAGCGGTTCCTGGCGGTCGCCAACTGGAGGCGCCGGTGCGGCACCTGGCACCGTGGGCCGGTTCCGGGCTTGGCCTCCCGGTAGCTCGGTCTCTCGCCAGGAACGCCCGAGGACGTGACGGAGGCCCCGCCCCACCTCGTCCAGGAGGGACGGCGGAGCGGTCCCGGCGCGATCGGTGAGGTCGGCCTTGCCCAGGGTGACCAAAGCGGTCACGTTGACGACGGAGCCCCGGGGCAGGCCGCTCACGGTCGCCGGCATGAACACGTTGCCGGGCATGGTGGCCAGGGCCGTGTTGGACGTGGGCGTTCATCGGGCTGCGCGTTCTGGGCGAGTGCCGGTGCCGTGGACGGTGTCGATACGGGCTCGGAGGTAGTGGGACCAGTCCCGGCTGGCGTGCTGGGTCCATTGCGCGGCGGTGTTGATGTCGAGGTCGAGTAGGTCGGCGATGATGGGCTCGGGAAGCTCGGCGGACAGGGTGACGAGCGCTGCGCTGCGGGAGCGGCGGATGTGGGGAATGGTCGCTCGGAGCTTGTCGACCAGGGCGCCGCGGGCGGGTCGTCCCGAAGAGCCGCCGGGGAACAGCCAGGCGGGGCCGGTCGGGTTGCTTCGGTGCAGGACGGTGACGCTCGTGGTGTGGCGGGCTTGGCGGTCGAGGAGGGGAGCGACCGCGGGTGGCACCAGGAGCGGTTGGGGGCCGAGGTCGAGGTAGGTCTGGTCGTCGCGGCGGGCCATGTCGTCAGCTCGAAGCTCGCCGATTCTGCTGACGGGGAGTCCGTAGAGGAGAGCGAGGGCGCCAGCGGCGCGCACGCCGAGGGGCGGCTGCTCGTCGGTCAGCAGGCGCCGGAGACGGCCCCAGCGGTCGTCCTCGGAGATGGGATCGAGCGTGGTCTGCGCTCGCCGAGCCGAACCCTGCGGCTGCAAGCGCCTCGCAGACCAGCACGGCTGCCTCTTCCGCGCCCAAACGAGGCGCCATCGCGACGAACAGCTCGACGACTGCCTGAAGCCGCCCCGTCACCTTCTTGGTCACTGCGGGTCCGGCCGGCGGATGGTGGTCCGAGCCACGTGCTTCTCCGCGGTCCTCTCCACGGTCTTCTCCACGTGCTTCGCCCGGCTCCCACCCCCGGCGGCCGTGCGGACCTGGGCCGGGGCGACGGTGACCTCGATCAGGTCGTCGGGGGTGCAAGCCAAGATGTCGCACAGCGCGGCGAGCGTGTCCATCGGACCTCCCACAGATCGTCGAAACGCTCCAGCGAGCGCTCGACCAGCCGGTTGCGGGAAGTGGCGCCTCACACTGGCGATCGCGAACTATGCCGAATGCTGCATCCGGCGCAACATCGCTCATTTCCAACTGGGTGACATAGGTTATCTGTACTCGATTGACAGAAAGCGCAGGTGAGAAGGCAATTCTGGCTGTCGTCGACGTTTGCGACGTAGTCCACGATGGCCAGCGGCCGCGTGGTCTGGCACCGGTGAGCACCGCGCTCAGCGCGCCCGATTGTGTTCCCGGATCGGACATCGGCCGCCACTCGCCGCACCACTCGCTCAGCAGTGGCACCACCCAGTCCATCTCGGGCACCGTCGGCACGGTGCGCCCGCCTGGGCGGGCTGCCCCGGGAGGCGTTGCCATAGCGAACCTGCACCGATCCAAAGGTCCCGTACCCCTCCGCGCGGGCGTTCCGCCGGGAGTCGCCCACATGCGCGACGGTGCTCCACTCGTGGCAGATCTGCAGCGGCGTCATGGTGTACCGCCGGTCGCACCCGGCAGCCCAGCCGAAGCGGGAGCCGGTCACGAGCTCGCAGGACAACCGAGGCGGCACCTGGTAGCTCCGCACCGTCGAGGCCGCCACCGGGCGCTCCCCCGATGTCAGCTGGGACACGAGCGCCTCCAGCTCCCCGGGCGACCACTGCCACGGGTACTGCCCACAGAGCTCCGAGAACCGCCGCACGATCCGCAGCCGTGGAGCGCTCGTCGCGGCCCGAAGGAACCGGCTGCGCTGCTGACGCCCCAACCCGAGGTCGGCCCCGCCCGCCGCACCGTTGGCGCACACAGCCCGGCCGCCGCGTACACCGCGTCACCGGGCTCAGGTTGGCGGTGCACCCCTGTAGTAGCGAACCGTCCGCAGGTGGAACCACCGGATGCGCAGCCCGACCCGGCGGTTGGAGAACCAGGTGCGCCACCCAGTCGGGAAACGGAACCGAACGCGCCGTAGCCGGGCGCGGTGTCTCGACCCGGCGGCGACGTGAACGAGCGTGGCCGTCTGGTGAGCGATGTGCCCGCGGGGCTGTCGCTCGACCAGGCCGGGTCTCGCTTGGGCGACGAGCCGGTCGACGCGGTCACGGTGGTGAAAGGCAAGCGAGTAGCGCTGGTCGTCGTCGAGTCCAAGTCGGGAGGCGATCCGCCAGCTCGCCCGAGACTCGAGCTGGCACAGCGCGTGGGAGTGGGACCGCCGGCGGACTCGGTCGAGAGGAAGGTGCCGCTGGCGCCACTCCAACGCTGCCCATGCCCTCGGGTCGAGGGCTTCCATGGGCAACGGCGGCCGGCCCATCGTGCCTGCAGGAGCGAGCTCGGGCATCCGGATCCGCGGAAGATCGGAGGGTGCGCCGATGACCCGGAGGGCGAGCTGACGCAGCACGTCCACGTCGATGCCTGCGTCGTCGAGCAACGCCATGGCCTCTGACTCACCCTGGTCGATGACCGCGAGGAGGAGGTGGTCGGGACTCGCCGGTTCACTTCGCTCGGCTGCAAGCTGTCGAGCGGCCTGCTGGGTCTGCATGACGAGGTAGTCGGCCGATCCTCCGCGGGCTGGCCCGTCGATCGCTGCGTGGACCGCGTCGGGCTTCAGCGCCCCAAGTGCATCTCCGATCGGTCCGTGCTCCAGCGAGAGGGCAGAGAGCAGGTGCGCGGGTCGGCAACAGTTGCCGGTGGCACCTGCGATCTGGAAGGCATGCCGGAGCACCCCGAGGTAGGCACCGCTCGGATCGTCGCCCATGTCACCAGCATCGCGCCGGGTTGTCCGGCCCCACCCGGCGCGTGTTCACGGTTGACGGGAGCGTTCACGTGCCGGTGCCGAGCTCGGACGGCCGGGCGGCGCCCATCGGGGTTGTCCAGCCGGCGAGGTTGTCGATCTGGACGTCCGTCCCGGTGTGGGGGGCGTCGATCATCTCGTCGTCGCCGAGGTAGATGCCGACGTGGCCCGGGAGGCCGGGCGTGAACTCGCCGGGCTCGAAGAAGACGAGGTCCCCCGGCTCGAGGGCGGTGAGGGGCACGTGGGGAAGTGTCGTCCACTGCGCTGTGGAGGTGCGCGGGATGTGGATGCCGGCCGCCGCGTAGGCGGCCTGGGTGAGACCTGAGCAGTCGAAGCCCACCCCGGGGGTCTCGCCGCCCCAGACGTAGGGCGTGCCGATCTGGTCGAGCGCGTAGCTGATGGCGACGGCCGCCGCCTCGGTCGGTGCCCCGGAGACGGCCGACGAGGCCGACGATGTGGCGTACTCGACGGCGTACCTGAGCACCTCCTGCACATAGGCCTCTGTGTGGTTGTAGGCGTAGATCGCGCCGCCGATGTCGGTGCCATCCCTGGCGCCGTCGGCGCAGAGCATGCGGGCGGCGGCGTAGATCTCGTCGGCGGGGTCGAGCGGTGTGGGAGGGCTTTCTCCTCCGGGCGGGACTGGCTGGGCGTACTCGTCGAAGGTGGCAGGCAGCATCTGGACGACCCCGACGGCCCCGTCGACCGAGGTGTGGGCGTCGCGACCTTGGTCGGATTCCACCTGACCGATGCCGGCGAGCACCGTCCACGGCAGCCCCGGACAGGTAGTCGCCGCCTGCTCGTACAGCACGAGCATGTCGGTGGGGATCGCCGCCGTGGCCGATGCCGACGGGGTGACGTCCCCGCCGCTGAGCAACGACAGCAGGCCGACCCCGGCTGCTCCGGCCACCAGCACGACCGACCCCACCAACCCGGCGCCAACGATCCCGACAACCCGAAGCCCGCTCACCGCCGCCCGCCGAAACGTCGCGTGATGCCGACCTCACCAGCGCGAGACCCGAGCAGCCGCAAGGACTTCCCGCCCCAGGTCGGCACGACAAGGGGGCCGGCACACGAGTCGGAGACGGCGCCGGAGTCGACGCGGTGCAGAGTCGATTGGCCGTTGTCGGATTCGACGGTGCCGATGGCGGCGAGCACCGTCCACGAAAGCCCCCGGCACGTGGCAGCGGCCCGCTGGTGAAGGGCGAGCATGGCAGCAGGGATGTCGGCCACCTCCGTTCCGGACGGCTCCCGGACGGAACGGTCGCTCGGCGTGCCAGGCGCCGCGCCGTCTCAGGAAACGGGCAGGCGGAGCTCGACCTCCACGTCGACCGCGTCCCGCAGCTTCAGCGCGCCGAAAAGGCCCGTGTACGGCGTGATACCCCAGGCGGTCTGCACGACCTGGGCGCTGCCCATGATCGTCCCGTCAGGCGCCCTCTTCAGCGCGAGCTCGAGCGGATGAGACCGTCCGCCGAGGAGGAGGTCCCCGGCGACGGTCGCCTCGTCGCCGACGAGCTGCACGCGCGAGGAGGCGAACCGCGCGACGGGGTGGGAGCCGGTTCGCAGCCGCTTCTGCATCGCCGTGCGGATGTCGGCCTTGTCCCGCTCGGAGAGGGGCCTCACCCCGCCGGTGCCTTCGACCACGTCGAGGCGGCGGAGGTCGATCTCGACCTCGACCGACGGGGCCGCGCACTCTTCAGCCGGGAGATGGACGCGCCCGCTCCAGCTGGCGGCTTCCAGCACGAGGTCGTGCCCGGCTCTCGCTGCGACTCCCTGGCGGTAGGTGCGGAGGCGGATCCTCCCGTTGCGCGGGCCGATGTCGAGGTCGCCCGGAGGCGGTGACGTCACGATCGTGCGCCTCGTTCCAGCAAGCGGGCGGACGCCCGAGCATAGCCGTGCGCCGCAGGAGGACTCGGGTGCGAGGGGCCGGCCCGGTACGCTGACGGCATCCGGCAGCGCGGCTGGGAAGCCTGGCACGAGGAGACGCCGATGCGCAGCACCATGCAGGAAGGGCCGCTCCTCGTGAGCGGCATTCTCCGGCACGGGCAGTCCGTCTACGGCGAGAGCGAGGTGGTCACGGTCGAAGCCGACGGGTACCGGACGGCCACGTTCGCCGAGGTGGCGGAGCGAGCCGAACGGCTCGCGTCGGCGCTCCGGCGCCTCGGCGTCCGGCCCGACGATCGTGTCGGCACGTTCATGTGGAACAGCCAGAGCCACCTCGAGGCCTATCTCGCGGTGCCGTCGATGGGCGCCGTCCTCCACACGATCAACGTCCGGCTCTTCACCGAGCAGCTCGTCTACGTGATCAACCACGCCGAGGACAAGGTCATCATCGTCGACGCTGCGCTGGTGCCGCTGCTCGCGCGGGTGGTCGACGGCCTCTCGACGGTCGAGACCGTCATCGTGAACGGCGCCGGCGACTCGTCGGCGCTCGGCGAGACCCACGACTACGAGTCCCTCCTCGCGATCGAGGAGCCGGGCTTCGACTGGCCGGAGCTCGACGAGCGGTCGGCCGCAGCGATGTGCTACACGAGCGGCACGACCGGCCAGCCGAAGGGCGTCGTGTACAGCCACCGCTCCACGTTCCTCCACTCGATGGCGGCGTCGTCGGCCTCGTCTCTCGGCATGACGGAGCACGACAAGCTCCTGGTGATCGTGCCGATGTTCCACGTGAACGCGTGGGGGACCCCGTATGCCGCGTTCATGGTGGGCACGAGCCTCGTCATGCCGCAGATGTACTTGAAGGGAGAAGACCTCGTGCGGGTCGTCTCGGAGCAGCGCCCGACGATGTCCTGCGGGGTGCCGACGATCTGGAACGAGCTGCTCCGGGCGGCCGCCAAGTCGGACGCGGACCTCTCCTCTCTTCGGGGGGTGACTGCCGGCGGCTCCGCAGTGCCCCGGGCCCTCATCGAGGCGTTCCGGGCCCGAGTGGGCATCCCCCTCACCCAGGGCTGGGGGATGACCGAGACGAGCCCGCTCGCGGCCGTGGGGATCCCGCCGGCGAAGGCGTCCGCCGACGAGGAGCTCGAGTACCGGGCGAAGGCGGGCCGGGTGGTCGCGGGGGTGGAGCTCCGGGTCGTCGGCCCCGACGGCCTGGTGCTCCCGCACGACGGCGAGTCGGTGGGGGAGTTCGAGATCCGGGGGCCCTGGGTGACCGCGTCCTACTACAAGGACCCCGACCCGGCGAGGTTCCACCACGGCTGGCTGCGCACTGGCGACGTCGGGACCCTGGACGCACGCGGCTTCATGCAGATCACCGACCGCACCAAGGACGTCATCAAGTCCGGAGGCGAATGGATCTCCTCGGTCGAGCTCGAGAACGAGGTGATGGCCCACCCCGACGTCTACGAGGCCGCCGTCGTCGCGGTGCCGGACCCCAAGTGGCAGGAGCGGCCGCTCGTCGTGGTCGTGCCCGTTCCCGGCAAGGACCCGAGCCCTCAGGAGCTCGTCGAATTCCTCGAGGGTCGCGTCGCGCGGTGGTGGCTGCCGGAGCGCTGGGCGTTCGTCGAGGAGATCCCGAGGACGTCGGTCGGCAAGTTCGACAAGAAGGTCCTCCGGGCCGACCATGCAGCAGGTGCGCTCGACGTGGTGGAGGTGGAGATCCCTCCGGAGGGGTGAGGGACCCGACCGGTCGTTCCTCGTGGGGCTGCTGGGCTCGAGCGGGGCAGCGGCTCCGACGACAAGCGGCGGTCCAAAGATCAGTCGTGGGTCATCGTCCACGACGAGATGGTCAGCGAGTGACCGTGGATCGCCGTCCGGACGGTCATCATGTAGCGGCCCGGGTGTCTTCCCCCTGTCACCGAGACGGTGTCGGTCAGCGTCACGCTCCGCGCGCTGGAGCCGTTCGCCTGCTCGGTCACGTCGGTCGCGGTGAGGTACCCCGGGTTGCGCGCGCCGACGAGCGGCGAGGGCGCCTTCACGCCGGGGGCGATCGCGTGCCACCAGTCGAGGTGGTCCTCGGTGAGCGCGCGCACGCCCGCGATGAACGCCTGGACGGCAGAGCCGTCGACGAGAAGGGGGCTCGTCGTCTGCGCCCACGCACGGTCCGGCGTGCCCGCGAGGGTGAACGTGCCCATGGGAAGCGAATAGGTCGCGAGTGTCACGCCCTGGGATGCGAGCGTCGCCGGGACCGGGACCGAAGGGCTGCGCTCGGCGGTCAGGTAGACGTGGCGTGCGCTGCTCGTCGGCCTCTTCGAGACCTGGGTCGCGGTGACGAGGAACCGGTCCGGCGTGAACCACAGCGCGTCGGTCGGCCAGCACGTCACGAGCGTCATGGTGGGCGCGGCGGTGTCGTAGACAGGGGAGCCCGCCGTCACGATCGCGTGCGAGGACACTTGGAACACGTAGGTGGTGCAGGGGGTCACGTAGCGGATCGTGTCACCGTGGCCGAGCCGGTCGATCGCGCTGAAGTAGCTCACGTCGTGCGCCAGCAGCACGGCGTTCCCCGCCTTCCCGGGCCACACCGAGTACGGATCGTGCCCGACCGCCACCCCGAGCACGGCGTCCCCCGTTCCCTGCTCGACGGGGGCGACCACGCCGAGGGCGGGGATCTCGAGCAGGGCGTGCACCGGTGTGCCGCGCGACGGTGTCTTGCACGCGCCGAGGGAGGCCGTGGTCGCCTTCGTGGAGCCGGGGCCAGGAGAGCGCACCGGGGCCCCGAGCGCGTGGTCCTGGAGGAAGTGGTGGACGAGCGCCCTGCCCACACGCTCGGAGTGGAGGGCCCACAGCGTCGCGTAGAGCTGCCAGGCCCCGACGCCGGCCACCAGGACGGCGCCGGCGGCGATGAGGACCCACGGCGTGCGGCGCAGCCGCCGGACCCGACGCGCGGCGCGTCGGCCCTGCTTGCGGGCCTCCGCCGGCGTTGGCCCACCCGGCTCCTGAGCGCCCGAGAGCTCCCCGTCCACGGGTCAGCGTCTCCCGTCCACGGTCTCGCCCAAGCGGCTCAGCCCTTGGTCAACCACAGGTGCGCGCCCGAGAAGTCGACGATCACCGAGCCGTCCGCGCACAGCGCGTCGGACCCGAGGACGCCTTGGAGCCCGCTGTTGATGCTGCCCGCGATCGAGCGCGCCCCGATCACAGAGCTCGGGAAGCCCGTGTCGACGGCGAGCTGCTCTGCGTGGCCGGCGGTCACGACCGGCACCGCCACGATCGTGCCCTGCGGGGTCTCGAAGACTCTGAGGAGGGAACTCGCCTCGGTCGCGCCCTTGACGAGCGCCGGCGGCGGCCTGGAGGTCTTCTGGCCGAGGACGTAGACGTTGCCCTCGGGCATGGACCATGTCCGCACCTTCGTCCGCGGCGCAGCCGTGGCGCACGTCACACCCCGGACCGGGACACCCGGTCCCTTCCTCAGGTGGAAGGAGCGAGCAAGGCTGGGAGTGACCGACGATCCCGCAGCCCAGAGCCGCTGCGGTCGCTGCTCCGGCGGCGACCCGGCCGATCGTCGGGGGCGCGTGCCAGGTCGTTGTCGTCATTACAGATCCCATCCGCTTATTGCAGATCCCATCCCACACGCTACCGCCGGGGTGCAGCCGAGCTCAGGCAGGCTCCACCCCGGCGGCGCAAGGCTACTGTCCCGCCAGTTTCCCCCGGCGACGGCGACGCAGTGACTCGCCCAGCGTCACCAGCCCCAGTCCGGCGCCGAGCACGATCAGCTCGTAGAGGCGAGACCCTGCCCACGGCTCGCCGGTGTGCGCTGTCGTCGCCTGGGACACCTTCGTCGGGGTCGGCGTGGGGGTCGGCGCCGGCGTGGGCGTGGGCGTCGGGGTCGGCGTGGGCGTGGGCGTGGGCGTGGGCGTCGGGGTCGGCGTGGGCGGCGGGGAGTGTGTCGGCTTGCTCGTCGGCACGACGACCTTCAATGTGACGGTGTTGGTTGTGCAGGTCGCGCCGGTGCAGGCAGGCGTCCCGTCGTTCGTGAACACGGCGACGTTTGTGATCACTTGCCCTGTCGTGTCCGCCGCGCTCACGATCACCTGGAAGCTCACCGCGATCGGGCTCGCCGCGCCGGGGGGGACGGTGATCCCCCTCCACGTGATTATCCCTGTCTTCTCGGTCACCCTGCATCCCGGCGCGCCGGCGCAGGTCGCCGAGCCTGCGACGTATGTCGTACCGGCGGGGACCGTGTCCGTGAGCGTGATCGGTGTCGTGGCGGCAGTCCCCGAGTCGGTCAGGGTCAACGTGTACGTCACCCGCGTCGACCTCGGGACGATGGACTTGGACGGCGGTGTCGAGCTCTTCACGACCCTCAGCACGACCACCGGGTTTGTGACGGTGGACGAGCAGTTCGGCGATGTGCACTGGCCTGTCGTGATCGTCGCGGTGTTGACGACCGTGGCCGTGTCTGTTGGCTTGACCGTGGCGTCGTAGGTCATCGTCGCCGAGGCTCCGGCGGCCAGGGTGACCTTCATGACGATCGTCGACCCTGTGACCGAGACCGTGCACGTGCCACCCGCTGTGGTCGGCGTGCACGTGGGCGTGCCGGCCATCGTGACGTTCGCCGGCACGGTGTCGGTGACCGTGTCAGAGCCCGTTGCCGTGCCGACGTTCTTCACGACGACCCTGTACACGATCGTCGCTCCGGGCGAAACGGGCTTGCCGCTCCCAGGCGTGTCGGACTTCGTCACCGTGAACTTCGGGAGGACCACCGGGTTTGTGACGGTGGACGAGCAGTACGGCGATGTGCACTGGCCTGTCGTGATCGTCGCGGTGTTGACGACCGTGGACGTGTCTGTCGGCTTGACCGTGGCGTCGTAGGTCATCGTCGCCGAGGCTCCGGCGGCCAGGGTGACCTTCATGACGATCGTCGACCCTGTGACCGAGACCGTGCACGTGCCACCCGCTGTGGTCGGCGTGCACGTGG
>JAKATH010000005.1:0-34627 GCA_021828055.1 Actinomycetes bacterium | reverse complement strand
GGCTTGACCGTGGCGTCGTAGGTCATCGTCGCCGAGGCTCCGGCGGCCAGGGTGACCTTCATGACGATCGTCGACCCTGTGACCGAGACCGTGCACGTGCCACCCGCTGTGGTCGGCGTGCACGTGGGCGTGCCGGCCATCGTGACGTTCGCCGGCACGGTGTCGGTGACCGTGTCAGAGCCCGTTGCCGTGCCGACGTTCTTCACGACGACCCTGTACACGATCGTCGCTCCGGGCGAAACGGGCTTGCCGCTCCCAGGCGTGTCGGACTTCGTCACCGTGAACTTCGGGAACCGAAACTGGGGTGTCGGCGTGGTCGGTGTCACCTTGACGGACTCTGTCGCGGCTCCACAGGCGCTCTTCAGTGTTGTGGCCTTGTTGTTCGCTGTGACCGTCGATGTGGCGGACAGGACCTCGAAGGAGTAGGTCCCAGCTGTCGGCGCTGTGATCGTCCCGGTCGAGAACGTGCCGTCCCCGCTGAACGAGACCTTCTTCGACGCGAAGGCGGTCCCAGAGCAGGTGGCGTTGCTCTTGAACACCTCGACGACGACGGAGCCGGCAGGCGAGTCACCGCCGGAGATCGTCACTGTGTCCTTGACCTTGCCCGGAGCGGTGCTCACCGTCGCGCTGGCCTTGGTCGTGAGCGTCGGCGTGGTCGGTGTCACCTTGACGGACTCGTGCGCCGCGCCGCAGGGGCTTGTCACCGGGTTGTTGTTTGTGTCCCCGGAGTAGCTCGCCGCCCAGAGGTACGTGCCGACTGCTGTGGGGGTGAAGGACGCGGAGCGGTATATCCCGTCGCCGGTCACTGTGACACCGGTTGTCGTGAAGGTCTTGACGATCGACGTGCACGATGTCTTGTAGAGCGTGAAGGTCAGCTTCCCCGTGGGCGCGTTGCCGCCGCCCAGGGTCGCGGTGTCGTGGATCGGCGAGCCGACCACGACCGGCGAGCCTGCTGTGGTGGTCAGCGTCGGCGTCGCGGCCGGTGAGACTTTGAAGTTCTTCGACTTGTCGCATGTCTTGCTTGTCACGCCGGGAGCGCCCGTCCCGCTTGAGATTCGGGGATGAGCCGGGACCGGGCAGACCGCGACCTGGTACTCTGTCCCGGAGTTTGTCGTTGTGTCGTACGGAGCGAGCTGGATGTAGTTCGCCGTCAGGTCGAAGGCGTGGATGTCGCCGTTGACGTTTTCGACCGTGCCTGTCGACTTCCTCGTGAACTCCCGCTGTGTCCAGGTGCCGCCAGCCGTATATCCAGAGCCCCAGGAGAGGTTGCCTGGCTCGCCGTCGTTCAGTGTGTTCTTCGTTCCCGGGGAGAACACTTCGAAGAAGTAGGTGCCGGGTGTGACCTTGTTCAGTGTCAGCCACGCGGCATCCTTGTTCGGGAAGTGGGTGCAGGTGGCTTTGCTGCCCGTTCCGCATTTCGCGAACGCGCCGTTGGCCGGTGCGCTCGAGAAGGCTCCCAGCGGCGTCTTTGTGAACGTGTGCGTGGCGCCTGCGACGTCTGTGTGCGCGTAGACGGTCACGCCCGCCGCGGCACTGGCGACGCTGCCGCCGGTCACCACGACGGCCGCGATGGATCCCCCGGCGACGACCCACGACGCGAGCAGGACGCGCAGCGCCTGCGCGAGCGCACCTCGCCGACCAGTTGCAGACTCCGACCGCTCAGTCACTCCGCAGATACCTCCGCCCGAGGTCGGCGGTTCGCGCGCACCACCTGGACCTCTCCGGATCGGTGGCCCCTGGCGGGCGGCGCGCTTGCCGCGTGGCGAACATCGCCATCGCGGTAGATCCTTCCCAGGGCCGATCAAGTTCCGGTCACCCGAACATCAAGACTTCGACAACAACTGTTTCGAGACGTGCGTGCAACCCGGCGACGGTGTGCGAGGCGCACGCCCGAGCCCCCGGAGCCAGCCAGGACGCCCACCGGCAGCTGGGCCTCACCCGGCGTCTCGTCCGTGGTCACGACCTGCGTGCGGGGACGAGCGCTTCAGCCTGTGCTGAACCTCGACTGGACGTCGATGCTTGACGTTCACGAGGCCGTGCCAACACCCGAGCCGGTCGCCCCGGTCACCCGCGTCTCCCCGGGCGCGTGCCCGGCCTCCAGGGACCTTTGCCCCTTGCCGGTCACGGACGACCTGGTAGTCTCTCAGTCGATCGGTGCGAGCAGCAGCGGCGCCGACGAAAGGGCAAACCCGCCGCGAGGCGGGGACGCAAAGTCACGGGGCTCACTGAGCCAGCCGGACCGCCGAATCGGACGACGTGCACGGCGCACCCTCCCCGGCGGCTCCCGGTTTCTCATGTGAGTGGGGACGAAGGGGATGGGCCGAGATGGGGATCGGGCCTTTTGGCAGGCGTGCCGGGCGCGCGCGCCTTAGCCGCGCCGCGCTCGGCGTGGCCGCCGCGCTCGTGGCCGGCGCCGGAGCGTCGCCGCTGGCGCTCGCAATGGGCAACTCGATGGGGAAGGGGCTGCCGGGGGAGGCCGGCGCCCGCGTGGCCGTGGCAACGGCGCGCCACCGAAGACCTGCGTCCCAGGCCAAGGCCGCAGAGCACGCCGCGACGGCCGCGACGCGGCGGGAACGGTCCCCGACCACCCTCGAGGCGAAGGTCGTCGGCGTCGCCGCCGCGGACGGCGGGGGGGGCTACTGGGAGGTGGCATCGAACGGCGGCCTCTTCGCCGCGGGCAGCGCCGCCTACTTCGGCTCGATGGAGATCAGGTCGAAGAGAGCCCGCGTCGTCGGTGTGGCCGGCGACCCTGCGACCGGCGGGTACTGGGAGGTGACTGCGGGCGGGGGGATCTTCCGCTTCGGCGACGCCAGGTACTACGGGTCCATGGGGGGTCGCCGACTCCGGGCGCCGATCGTCGGGATGGCGCCGACGCCGGAGGGGCGGGGCTACTGGGAGGTGGGCGCCGACGGGCGGATCTTCCGCTTCGGCGACGCCAGGTACTACGGCTCCATGGGCGGTCGCCGCCTCCGGGCGCCGATCGTCGGGATGGCGCCGACGCCGGACGGGCGGGGCTACTGGGAGGTGGGCGCCGACGGGCGGATCTTCCGCTTCGGCGACGCCAGGTACTACGGCTCCATGGGGGGTCGCCTCCTCAGGGCGCCGATCGTCGGGATGGCGCCGGCGCCGGACGGGAGGGGGTACTGGGAGGTGGCCAAGGACGGAGGGGTCTTCGCCTTCCGCGCCCCCTTCTACGGGTCGCTCGGCGGCAGGCGGCTCCACTCGCCGATCACGGGGATCGCCGCGACACCGAAGGGCAGGGGGTACTGGGAGGTCGCCGCCGACGGCGCCGTCTACCGGTTCGGGCACGCGCGGTTCGCGGGCGCGGCGAGGGTCGCGGTGACGACGTCTCCGACGCACGCCCGGGAGTCGACGCCCACCGTCAGGCCGTCGAGCGCGAGGCCGTCGACCACGAAGAGACCCCCGACGACCCACGCGCCGCCGAGCGCGAGGCCCTCGATCACGAACGGGCCGTCGACGACCGACGCGCCTCCGAGCGCGAGGCCCTCGATCACGAACAAACCGTCGACGACCGACGCGCCTCCGAGCGCGAGGCCACCCGCCGCGAAGCCGGCGGCCGCGAAGCCACCTGCCGCGAAGCCACCTGCCGCGAAGCCGACCGCCGCGAAGCCGACCGCCGCGAACGCGCCCACGACCCCTGCGCAGCCGCCGACCTCGAAGGCGCCGCCACCAGCGCCGCCGGCCAACCAGCCGCCGGCCAACCCGCCGGCGGACATCGCGCCGGTCCCCGCGTACACCTTCCAGGCTCGCGTGAGCTACGGCGCGTCCAGCTCGCTCCCGTGCTGGCGGATGGGGTCGTCCGCGTGGACCCCGGTCGCCGGGGCGCCGTGCGTGGCTGCCGAGGTCGCTGCGACGGACAACGCCCGAGCCTCCGAGGGGCTCGGGCCGGTCCGGCTGCCCTCCGACTACGCCTCGCTCACCCCCGAGGAGCAGCTCTTCGTCGTGACCGACATCGAGCGCGTGAGCCGCGGCGAGTCGCCGGTCGTCGGGCTCTCGCCGCTCCTCGACGGCTACGCCCAGGCGGGCGCCGCGGCGGGCACCGACCCGCAGTTCAGCTTCTCGGCCGTCCCGTCGTCGAACTGGTGGGGGTCCAACGTCGTGAGCGGCGCGCTCAACGCGCTCGACGCCAACTACACATGGATGTACGACGACGGCTACGGCGGCTACAACGCCGACTGCACGTCGCCGGCTGCGAGCGGGTGCTGGGGCCACCGCGACAACGAGCTCACCTCCGGCTACGGGGGCACCCTCGTGATGGGCGCGGGCGACGTCCAGCAGGCGTCGGGGCTCCAGAGCATGAGCGAGCTGCTCGTCGCGGTCCAGGACCCGGGCGACCTGCCGCCGCTCTCCTACACGTGGGCACAGGCGGTCGCGGCGGGCGCGGCGGGCTGAGCCACCCGTGGCGGTCGCGGCGGCTCCGGCGGCGGGCTGAGCCACCCGGGACGGTCCGGCGGCTCCGGCGGCGGCCCGCCCCCCAGGATCACCCGGTGACCCGCCGTCCGGGCTCCCCCACAGCCGGGCGGCCGGGCCACCGGGCCGGCCGTCGCTCCCCGGATACCGAGCGCTACCCGGTGCACTTGTTCAGCGCGTCGAGGAGGGCCCGAAGGCGCGCGAAGTGGTGCCTGTCGAAGCGGAACGCCACCCGGGGGAGGTCCAGGTGGTCGTTGCCCGAGCGCTCGGGAGGGAAGGGCGACACGGGCCGGATCGACCCTGACACCACGATGTCGGCGAACCGCCGGTTCAGCTCCCGGAGCTCGGCGGCCGAGGGGAGGACCTGGAGCCGGAGCACGAGGAGGTCGCCGACCCACCGGCAGGAGTGGTAGTTGCGGTAGAAGCCGAGGACCTCCTCGGCCGCCTCGTCGACGCTGTTGGCCACCTTGAACAGCGACACGTCGTCCGGGGAGACGTACCCCGGCTGCACGACCTGCTCGTCGATGAAGCGGCGCCAGCCGTGCCAGTAGGTGCCCCCGGGGGTCTCGACGAGCACCACCGGGGCCGGCTCGGCCTTCCCGGTCTGGAGCAGCGTCAAGAGCTCGTAGCCCTCGTCCAAGGTGCCGAACCCGCCGGGCAGCACCGCGTAGGCGTGGGACTCCTTGATGAGCATGAGCTTGCGGGTGAAGAAGTATCGCATCTCGACAAGCTTCGGGTCCTGGGCGATGAACGGGTTCGCCCCCTCCTCGTGGGGGAGCCGGATGTTGACCCCGAAGGCGTGCGCGCGGCCGGCGCCCTCCGAGCCCGCCGCCATGATGCCCGGCCCCGCCCCGGTCACCACCATCCAGCCCGCCCCGGCCACGCGCGCGGCGAGATCCCGCGCGAGGAGGTAGACGGGGTCCGCCGGGAGCGTGCGCGCGGAGCCGAACATCGTGAGCTTGCGCACCGAGCGGTAGGGGCGGAAAACCCGGAAGGCGTCGGCCATCTCGCCGAAGGCGGCGTCGGCGATCTTCAGGTCCAGCACGTCGGTGTCCTCGTGCGCGAGCCCGTAGACGGTGGCGAGCATCGAGCGGAGCAGGTCGCGCCTGACCGGAGCGAGCTCCCTGCCGGCGGCGACGCCGGCCAACGCCGCGTCCAGCAGCTCGGGCGCGGGGTCCGCGGCGTCAGGCGAAGCCTCGTGCGGGACGGTCACCCCGGCGCGCCGGCGGGCTCCGGGGTCACCCGGCCGTACAGGGTGGTCCGCTGCACCAGGCGCCGCCCGAGCGGCTCGACGATCGCCTCGAGGTCGTCCACGCCCATCCGCTGCCCGTGGGCTCCGCCCGCCGCGCGCGAGATGTTCTCGTCCATCAGGGTCCCGCCGAGGTCGTTCGCCCCCGCGCAGAGCACCTGGCGCGCGCCCCCGGGGCCCATCTTCACCCACGACACCTGGACGTTGTCGATCGCCCCGCGATAGGCGATCCGCCCCACCGCGTGCACGAGGAGCGCCTCGCGGAACGTCGGCCCCCGGCGCGCGCGGCGTTGGAGGTAGATGGGGGCGGCCATGTGGACGAAGGGGAGGGGGACGAACTCGGTGAACCCGCCGGTCTCCTTCTGGAGCGTCCGGGTGCGCACGAGGTGGCGCGCCCAGTGCCGCGGCCGCTCGACCGCGCCGAACATGATCGTGACGTTGGAGCGGAGCCCGACGCGGTGCGCGGTGCGGTGCGTCTCGAGCCACTCTGTGGTGGTCAGCTTGTCGGGGCAGAGGACGCGGCGGACCTCGTCGTCCAGGATCTCGGCCGCCGTGCCCGGCAGCGTCTTCAAGCCCGCCGCCTTCAGGCGCCGGAGGTAGGCCTCGAGCGGCTCGCCGAGCCGCTTCGCGCCCTCGGTCACCTCGAGCGCGGTGAACGCGTGGATGTGGATGCGCTCGGAGCCGGCGCGCACCGCGGCCAGGACGTCCACGTAGTAGTCGCCGTCGAAGGACGGGTGGATGCCTCCCTGGAGGCACACCTCGGTCGCGCCGAGCGCGTCGGCCTCGGCGACCCGTCGGGTGACCTCGTCCAGCTCGAGGAGGTAGGGCGCCCCGCGCAGGTTGAGCGAGAGCGGGCCCTTCGAGAAGGCGCAGAAGCGGCACTTGAAGGTGCAGATGTTCGTGTAGTTGATGTTGCGGTTCTGGACGAAGCTGACCTCGTCGCCGCAGATCTCCTCGCGAAGGCGGTCGGCGAGCGCGGCCACGGCCCGCACCTCGGGGCCCCGCGCCGAGAACAGCGTCACGATCTCGTCCTCGCCGACCTCCTGGCCCATCGCGACGCCGGCCAGCACCTCGCCGATCGCGCCGTTCGCCGGGACGTGGCGCCGTGCCGGGCCGGCGGCTGCGACCCCCGGTCCTGCGGCGCCGGACCCCACGGCCCCCAGCCCCTCGGCCGCCAGGCCCGCGGCCCCCGGTCCCACGAGCGTGGGCGGCCGCGCCTCGCCACCGGGGCACCACTCGTCCTCCCTGGCGAGCCCCTCTGCGTCGGAGGCGTCCAGGACGGGGAACCGCATCGCCTCGTGGAGCCACCGCTCCGGCTCCGCCGCGAGCTCCGGGTAGATGGTGAGCCGCGCCGCGAGCACGCGCCCTTGCGCCTCGGTCGCCGCCCGCAACGCGTCCAGCGCGGGCCACGGCCGCTCGGGGTTCACGTGGTCGAGCGTCACCGGTGAGACCCCGCCCCAGTCGTCGATGCCGGCGCCGAGGAGCGGGGAGAGGTCGTCGGACAGGTTGGGCGGCGCCTGCAGGTGGACGGCGGGCGGCACGAGGAGGCGGGCGGCCGCGATCGTCCAGAGGAGCTCCTCTGCGGGGCACGCGTCGTGGTGCGCCATCGCCGTATTGGGCTTCGGCACGAAGTTCTGGACGATGACCTCCTGGACGTGGCCGTGGCGCAGGTACGACTCGGCGATCGCCGAGAGGGCGACCAGCCTGTCGGCACGCGTCTCGCCGATCCCGACGAGAATCCCCGTGGTGAACGGGACGGCGAGGCGCCCGGCAGCTTCCAGCGTGGCGAGCCGTCGTGCGGGGTCCTTGTCGGGCGCGCCGCGGTGGGCCGCGAGGTCCGGACGGAGCGACTCGAGCATCATCCCCTGGCTCGCGGTGACGGGCCTCAGCGCGGCGAGCTCGTCCGGCGACAGCGCGCCGGCGTTCGCATGGGGGAGCAGCCCCGTCTCGTCTGCGACCGCGCGGCAGCACGCGACCAGGTAGTCCACGGTCGACGCGTACCCGCGCTCCGCCAGCCAGCGCGCGGCGAGGGGATAGCGGTCCTCCGGCGCCTCGCCGAGCGTGAAGAGCGCCTCCCGGCAGCCCGCGTCACGGCCACGTCGCGCGATGGCGAGCACCTCTGTGATCGAGAGGTACGGCGACTCGAGGCGCGCGGGGACCTTGGCGAAGGTGCAGTAGCCGCACCGGTCCCGGCACAGCATCGTGAGTGGGATGAACACCTTGGGGGAGTACGTCACGCGCGTGCCGTGCGCTCGCTCGCGCACCGCGTCGGCCGCGGCCAGGAGGTCTGCGGTGTCGGCCGCGAGGAGCTCTGCGTGGGCGGGAGGCGTCCAGGCGCGGCCGTGGGCCGCCGCGTCGGGGCGGCTGGACTGGGAATCGGATCTCACATGGACCTCACAGCTCGGGGTTTCGCCAGGAGTCTCCCGCACGCTCGAGCAGCAGGTCGGCGATGTGCGGCCCCCAGGTGCCGGCCCGGTAGAAGTGCAGGCCGCCGCCGGGCTCGGACCACGCCTCGAGGTACGGGTCGACGATCCGCCAGGCCTGCTCGACCTCGTCGGTGCGGATGAAGAGCGTCGCGTCGCCGCACATCGCGTCGTGGAGGAGCCGCGGATAGCCGTCGGTCCCCCGATCGTCGCCGAACGCGCGTTCGTAGAGGAAGTCCATCGCCACGGACTGCACGCGGAACTCCTCGCCGGGGACCTTGGCGCCGAAGTGGAGGCTGATGCCGTCGTTCGGCTGGATCCTGAGCACGAGCGTGTTCGGACGGAGCTGCCGGGCGAGCTCGCCGTCGAAGGCGAGGAAGGGCACGTTGTGGAACTGGAGCGCCACCTCGGTCACCCTCGTCGGCAGGCGCTTGCCCGTCCGGACGTAGACGGGGACCCCGGCCCACCGCCAGTTCTCCACCCGCAGGCGGAGCGCCACGTAGGTCTCGGTCACCGAGGCCTTGGCGACGCCCTCCTCGTCGCGGTAGCCGGGGACGGCGACACCGGCGACGGCGCCCGGCGTGTACTGGCCGCGGACGGACTTGTCGACCGCCTCGTCTGGCGTCGGGATGTCGACCGCCTTCAGGAGCTTCACCTTCTCGTCGCGGATGTGGGTCGCGTCCATGCCGGTCGGCGGCTCCATCAGGGTGAGGGAGAGCACCTGCATCACGTGGTTCTGGACGATGTCGCGCAGCGCCCCGGCCGTCTCGTAGAAGCCGCCGCGGTGTTCGACCCCGATGCTCTCGGCGACCGTGATCTGGACCTGCTCGACGTAGCGGCGGTTCCACACCGGCTCGAAGATCGCGTTGGCGAACCGGAGCGCGAGCACGTTCTGCACGGTCTCCTTGCCCATGTAGTGGTCGATGCGGAAGATCTGGTCCTCGCCGAACGCGCGGTGGACCGCCGCGTCGAGCTCGAGCGCGCTCTGCAGGTCGTGGCCGTAGGGCTTCTCGACGACGAGCCGGGCGAACTCGCCGCCCTCCCCGGGGAGGTTGCAGCCCTCCTTGGCGAGCGCGTCGGCGACCATGGCGAAGACCGAGGGGACGGTGGCGAGGTAGTAGACGCGGTTCCCGTGGGTCCCGTACCGCTCGTCGGCCTCCGCGAGCAGGCCCTTCAGCCGGTCGAACGTGTCGGTCGCCGCGTACTCGCCGGGGATGTAGCGGAACCGCTCGACGAGCTTGCGCCACCGCTCGCCGCCGTACTGGGCACCTTTCATCGCGACGCGCCGGAACTCCTCGTCGCTCCAGGGGGTCCTGGCGACGCCGATCACCGTGAACTCCTCGGCGAGCCGCCCCCGGTCGGCGAGGTTGGCCAGGGCCGGGAGGATCTTCCTCGCCGTGAGGTCGCCCGAGGCCCCGAAGAGCACGAGCACGAGGGGCGGGGTCCGCTCCTGCGGCGCCGTGGGCGGCGCCGGGACCACCAGCCGCTTGGACGGCGGGGGCCCCGGGCGGGCGCCTGATGGGCCCGTTACCCGCGGCCCCGCCGGCCCCGTTGCCTCCGCCGGCCCCGCCGGCCCCGTCGCCTCCGCCGGCTCCGCCGCCGCGGCGGAGGGGTTCGGGGGGGTCACGGTCACGTCTCCATTCTTGCGGACCCGACGACCCGGAGCGCGCGCCGCCCGAGCCGAGCGTCGCGGGCCAGGTCAGCGGGCCTGCGTCAGCGGGCCTGCGTCAGCGGGCCTGGGTCAGGGGGCCCGGGGCGTCGGGCGTGGGGTGGGGGCCTGGGTCAGGGGGCCCGGGGCGTCGGCCGTCCGCGCGCTCCCCGCCGGCGGTCGAGGCGGCCTCCCAGGGCTAGGACAGGCTAGGACAGCGCGTTCGCCTTGTCGCTGAGCGACTGGAGGAGCTCTTCGAAGGACTTGGCGAAGGCGCTCACCCCCTGTTCCTCCAAGACCGCGCTCACCTCCTCCATGTCGATGCCGGCATTGGCGAGGTCGTCGAGCGCCCGGTGCGCGCCGTGCAGATCCGCGTCGACGGTGCGGGCGATCGTCCCGTGGTCCACGAGCGCGTCGAGCGTCGTCTGCGGCATCGTGTTCACCGTGTCCGGCCCGATGAGCGTCTCGACGTAGAGGAGGTCCGGGTAGCGCGGGTTCTTGGTGGACGTGGAGGCCCAGAGCGGCCGCTGGACCCGAGCGCCCCTCGCGCGGAGCGCGTCCCAGCGCGGGCCTTGGAAGGTCTTGGCGAAGTGCTCGTAGGCGATCTGCGCCTGGGCGACCGCGGCCTTGCCGCGCAACGCGAGCACCTCGGGGTCCCCCTCGCCGTCGCCGCCCCCTGAGAGGGCCTCGAGGCGCCGGTCCACCTCCGTGTCGACCCGGCTCACGAAGAACGACGCCACGCTGTGCACCCCCGACAGGTCGGTCGCGCCGCCGGCCGCGTACGCCTCGAGGCCCGAGAGGTAGGCCTCCATGACCTGGTCGTATCGGTCAAGACTGAAGATCAACGTGACGTTCACACTTCGCCCCTCGGCAAAGAGGGTCCTGATCGCCGGCACCCCCGCCGGCGTGCCCGGCACCTTCACAAGGAGGTTGGGCCGACCGATGCGCTCGTGGAGCGACCGGGCGGCGGCGACGCTCCCCTCGGTGTCGTCGGCGAGCGAGGGTGCGACCTCGAGCGAGACGAACCCGTCCGCGCCGCCGCTCGACCGGTGGACGGGGTCGAGCACCTCCAGGGCGTGCTCGATGTCGTCGATGGCCATCTCCCAGTACGCGTCGTCGACGGTCTTGGAGCGGATCAGCGACCGGAACTGCTCGTCGTAGACGTCGCTGTCCTCGATCGCCTTGGCGAAGATCGTCGGGTTGGAGGTGACGCCGCGCACCCCCTGGCCGACGAGGTCCTGCAGATGGCCGCCGGTGAGCCATTCCCGGTGGAGGTCGTCCATCCACGGGCTCTGCCCTTCGCGCTCGTAGAGCTCGCCCAGCTTGGTCATCTCGGTCCTCCTCGTCTCCGGCGGCCGTCGCCGCCCGGCCCCCGCCACCTCCCGAGCAGCGCGCGCGCCTGCTCGGCCACGTGCTCGGGGGTGAAGCCGAGCTCCTCCATCACGCGTGTCCCCGGAGCGGACGCGCCGAACGTGCCGATCGACACGGTCGCGTCGGCGTACCGTTCCCACCCGAACGACGAGCCGGCCTCCACGGCGAGCGCGGGGACCCCCGGCGGCAGCACGCCGGCTCGATACGCCGGCTCCTGCGCCTCGAACCACTCCCAGCACGGGAGGGACACCACCCGTGCCCGCACTCCCGTCGACCCCAGCTGCTCGGCCGCCGCGACGCACACGTGGACCTCGCTGCCCGTGCCGACGAGCACGACGTCCGGCGGTCCCGCGCCGGCACCTCCCGGCTCGTCCACGAGGACGTAGCCCCCGCGCCGGACGCCGGCCGGCGCCCGATCGGCGGTCTGCGCGAGCACGGGGACCTCCTGGCGGGTCAGCACCAGCCCGACCGGCTCCTCGCCGTCGACGGCGAGGAGCCACGCCTGCGCGCACTCGTTGGCGTCGGCCGGCCGGCACACGACGAGCCCGGGCATCGCGCGGAGCGACGCCAGTTGCTCGATCGGCTGGTGGGTGGGGCCGTCCTCACCGAGCCCGATCGAGTCGTGCGTCCACGAGTAGATCACGTGTGCGCGCGACATCGCCGCGAGCCGGACGGCCGGGCGCATGTAGTCACTGAAGCAGAAGAACGTCCCGCCCACCGGCAGCACACCTCTGTGGTGGGCCATCCCCGTCATGGCGGCGGCCATCCCGTGCTCGCGGATGCCGAAGTACAGCTGGCGGCCGCCGGGATGCTCGGGCGATTGCCGCTCCCCGCCGTCGATCTTCATGCCGGTGTTCCCCGTCAGGTCGGCCGCGCCCGCGACGACGCCGGGGATCAGATCGGCGGTCGCGTCGAGGCACGCGTTCACGGCCTTGCGCGTGGCGACCATCGTCCCCGGGGCGAACCGGGGGAGCTTCTGCTCCCAGCCCGCGAGGCCGCGCCCTGCCCACGCCGCGTCCCACGCGGCGCGCTCGCCGCTCCACCGCTCGAGCCTCGCCTCCCACGCCGAGCGCAGCTCCTGGCCGCGCGCGATGGTGCGCCGGTAGAGCTGGAGCACCTCGTCGGGCACCCAGAAGCTCTCCTCCGGAGGGAGGCCGAGGATCGCCTTGGTCTCTTTGATCTCCTCCTCGCCGAACGGGTCGCCGTGCGCCTTCGCGGTGTCGGTCAGGTGCGGAGACGGCCACCCGATGTGACTGCGCAGCATGACGAGGGAGGGCTTGTCCTCCACCGCCATCGCCCGGCGCAGCGCGCGCTCGATGGCCTCCGTGTCGTTGGCCACCTCGCCGACGTCGTCGACGTCCCAGCCGTAGCCGTGAAACCTCTCGGCCACGTCGTCGCTGTACGCGAGCTCCGTCGGGCCGTCGATCGAGATGTGGTTGTTGTCGTAGACGTAGACGAGCCGGCCGAGTCCCAGGTGGCCGGCGAGCGAAGCCGCCTCGTGGCTGACGCCTTCCTCGAGGCAGCCGTCGCCGCAGACGACGAAGGTGTGGTGGTCGACGAGCTCGGGCCCGAAGCGCGCGCGCAGGACGCGCTCTGCGACCCCCATGCCGACGCCGTTCCCGAAGCCCTGCCCGAGCGGCCCGGTGGTGACCTCGACCCCCGGCACGCGGTGCTTCTCTGGATGGCCCGGCGTCCGCGAGCCCCATTGGCGAAACGCCTTCAGGTCCTCGAGCGTGAGCCCGTACCCGCACAGGTAGAGCATCGAGTAGAGGAGGACCGACGCGTGCCCGTTGGACAGGACGAACCTGTCCCGGTCCGGCCAGTCGGGATCGGTCGGGTCATGGCGCATGACCCGCGTGTAGAGCACGTGCGCGAGCGGCGCGAGCGCCATCGCCGTGCCCGAATGACCCGAGCGCGCGCGGGCTGGCGCGTCCATCGCGAGCCCCCGGACGACGTTGATGCCGAGCTGCTCGAGGTCGGCGTCGGGCTGCTGGACGTGCTGCGCGACGGTCGAGCCGTGGGGCGGCGGGTCAGGGGCCATGCGGCCCAACATACCCAGTACGCTCGGCCGGGTGTTGTTGGCGTTGCAGGTGCCGCCGAACTGCGACCTGACCCTGGGCATGGTCTGCGCGGACAAGTCGGAGCCCGGGCGAACGGTGTGGCGGATCCAGGCGCACGAGCGCTTCGCCAACCCCGCGGGGGTGATCCAGGGCGGCTTCGTGGCCGCTTGCTGCGACTCCGCGATGGGCGCGTCCGCGGTCACGTTCGCTCGCGGCCGCCCCGTCAGCGTGTCGAACGTCGAGATGAAGGTGAGCTTCCTCCGCCCGGTTCAGGTCGGCGCACGGCTCACCTGCGAGGCCGAGGTCGTCTCGGGAGGCGCACGCGTCGCGTTCGTCGAGGCGACGCTCCGCGGCGAGGACGGGGTCGCGCTGGCCCGGGCGACCTCCACCTACCTCATCTCCGACCGGACCTGAGGCTCCCGCGCCGGACCTGAGGCTCCCGCGCCGGGCCTGAGGCTCCCGCGCCGGGCCTGGGTCTCCCGCGCCGGGCCTGGGCGGTGCCCGGAGGCCTCGGAGCGACCGTCCAGGCGGCCTCCGCTTGCGACGGAGGAGCGCGCCGGTGGAGGATCTAGCCCGCAGGCGCGTCGGGGCAGCCGTACGCGCCCTCACGGAGACCACCGGGGCCGGTACCAAGAGAGGAGCCTGAGCGCGCGTGGCACGGTTTCGATTCTGGCGGTCGTCGTCCTCGTCAACGCCGGGCGGCGGCATGCGGCAGAGCGGCACCGACGCGCTCCAGCTCGTCCTCGACTACGTCAAGCAGGAGACCCTCAGCCCGCTGAAGGGCCTCGGGCGCTACCTCATCTTCGGGATCGTCGGCTCGATCTTTTTGTGCGCGGGTCTCGTGCTCCTGCTGGTGGCGTTGCTGAGGGCGCTCCAGGAGCAGACGGGCGGCTTCTTCAGCGGCACGATGAGCTGGGCGCCGTACGTCATCGTGGGAGGCGCCGCCGTCATCCTGATGGGACTGGCCGCGTGGCGGATCCTGAGCGGTCCGGCTCGGCGACGCCGACGGTCCGGCGACCAGGCGGCGAAGCGATGACAAGGGGCCTGACCGAGGGCCTGACCAAGGGCCTGACCGACAACATGGTCCGCGAGTGCGGGCAGCGCGGGCGACCCGGGCAGTGCGGGCGACCCGCGCGACGCGGGCAGCGCGGGCAGCGCGCGCGACCCGGGCAGTGCGCGCGACCCGGGCAGCGCGGGTACGACGGGCAGTGCGGGTACGACGGGCAGTGCGGGCAGCGCGGGTACGACGGGGAGCAGAGATGAGCATGCGCACCAACGGCAGGCCGATCACCCGGGACGACCTCGAGGCGGCGTTCCAGCGAGTCGTCGGCGAAGGCGAGAAGGCGGCGGGGTCGGCGGTCCCGTCGGCGGTCGTCGTCGCCGGCGCAGCCGCCCTCTGCGCGCTCGCGCTGGCGTACCTCGCGGGCAAGCGCCGCGGGCGACAGCGCTCCTCGGTCGTCGAGATCCGCCGCCTCTAGGCGCCGGGCGCGTAGGAGGTCTCATGGATGCGTTGCTTCGCCGGCTCGCGCGGGCGGGGTTCCGCCGCGGGCTCGCGGGGGAGCACTGGGCATGGCTCCTGCTCGCCGGCGCGGCCTACGTGCTCAGGCGAGCGCGGCGCCCGAGCCAGCGCGCGGCGCGCATCCGCCTGCGCGGCGGAGATCGCTACCTCGTGACGCTCACGCCCGGAGGCGGGCGGCGGCGGGCACGGGCGCTCGGAGGGCATGCGGGGACGCACGTCGCGGCCGGAGGGGCGGAGGACGCGTGCCAGCCGCACCCCACGACCGGCTAGGGCGGCGTGTGGCCGGGCCGGGACCGCGGGGGGCCGTCGTCGCCGGCGAGCGGGTGCTCCTCGTCGATGCGAAGGACCGGCGCTACCTGTTGACGCTCACGCCGGGAGCGACGTTCCACACCCACGCAGGAGGCGTCGCCCACGACGACGTCATCGGCCGGCACGAAGGAGGGGTGGTCACCGGCTCGACGGGTCGGCGCTACGTCATGGTGCGACCCACGCTCGCCGACGTCGTCTTGAAGATGCCCCGTGGCGCCCAGGTTATCTATCCGAAGGACCTCGGTGCGATCCTGCTCGCAGCGGACATCGGACCGGGCCACCGCGTGCTCGAGGCCGGGGTGGGCTCCGGCGCGCTGTCGATGGCCCTTCTCCGGGCGGGTGCCTCCGTCATCGGCTACGAGCTGCGGGAGGACTTCGCGGCGCGGGCTCGTGCCAACGTGGCCGCGTTCCTCGGCCAGGACGCGGACTACCGCGTCGAGCTGAAGGACGTGACCGAGGGGATCGACGAGGAGGACCTCGACCGCGTCGTGCTCGACATGCCCGAGCCGTGGCGGGTCGTCACCCATGCGGGCCGCGCGTTGCGGCCGGGGGGCATCCTCCTCGCCTATCTGCCCACCATCAACCAGACCGCCGATCTTCGCCGTGCGCTCGACGAAGGCCCCTTCGCGCTCGCGGCCACCTCGGAGGTGCTCCACCGGACCTGGCACGTCGAGGCGCGCTCCGTCCGTCCGGACCACCGGATGGTGGCGCACACCGGGTTCTTGACCTGGGCACGGAGGCTCGCGGGGGGCGCCGACGGCCAGCCTCCCCCGAGTGCTACTCGCGCTCGATGAAGATGCACTCCCCGGGGCACTCCTCGGACGCCTCGACCACGGCGTCCTCGAGCTCCTCGGGGACGAGCGCCATCCCCGCGGAGCCGCCCGGCTCGTTCTTCACGTCGTCGCCTTCCTTCACGTAGGCGAGCCCGTCGTCCAAGAGGGTGAAGACCGCGGGCGCGATCTCCTCGCAGAGCCCATCGCCGGTGCACAGATCCTGGTCGATCCAGACCTTCATTCGTCACCCTTCTCCGTCGACGTCGGCAGTTCCCGGCCTGCCCTCTCTTCGTCCGGCTCCGCAGGCCCCGCGCTCCTCGCTCCGCTTCCGAGCGGCTCTCACGCCGCCGCTCGTCGGCCACACGGGGGGCAGGGCGCGCGCACCCGGCAGGTGGGCTGCCTCCGACCACCAGACTAGCCCGAGGCGCCCTCGTCCCTGGTCGTCGCGGCGCCGAGGGCGCCGGCGCGGGGGGTCCCCGTGGTGTGCGAGATCCTGCTGCACGGCGCCTCGGCGGCACCGGTATGGTGAGCCGAGGCGGACCCGCTACGTGGTGGGGACAGGATCGGGGAGGTGGTTCCGACGCCTGATCGAGCACACGAGGAAGCCGGCGAGCCCCGCGTCGAGGTCGAGGCGCTGCGTGCCCGGCTCGAGACGGCCAACGAGGAGGTGCGCGCCCTCAGGCGGCGCCTCCAGGAGAGCCCCGGGCGCGTCCAGGCGCTCGAAGAGCGGCTGCTCGAGTCCAAGGGCCAGCTCGCCCATGCGGTCTCCCAGAACGAGAAGCTGACCTTCACCCTCCAGCAGGCGAAGGAGCAGCTCGCCGCGCTGCGCGAGGAGGTGGAAAAGCTCACGCAGCCGCCCGCCGCCTACGGCACCTATCTCGGGACGAACGACGACGACACCGTCGACGTCTTCTCGGGCGGCCGCAAGATGCGCGTGTCGGTCCACCCCGACATCGACCTGGACAGCCTGTCGAGGGGCGACGAGGTCGTGCTGAACGAGTCGCTCAACGTGGTGCTCGCGCGGCCCGGTGAGCTGGCCGGGGAGGTCGTCACCTTGAAGGAGGTGCTCGACCCCGGCCACCGGGTGGCGGTGTTCGTCCGTGCGGACGAGGAGCGGGTCGTCGAGCTCTCGGACGCGTTGGCCGGCATCCGCCTCCGTGCCGGCGACGCCCTCCTCATGGACTCGCGCAGCCAGCTCATCATCGAGAAGCTCCCGCGCCCCGAGGTCGAGGAGCTCGTCTTGGAAGAGGTGCCGGACATCACCTACGCGGACGTCGGCGGCCTCGACGACCAGATCGAGGCGATCACCGACGCAGTCGAGCTTCCCTACCTCCACCGCTCGCTTTTCGGGGCGTACCGCCTGCCGGCGCCCAAGGGGATCCTCTTGTACGGGCCGCCGGGATGCGGCAAGACCCTGATCGCCAAGGCCGTCGCCAACTCGCTCGCGAAGAAGGTCGCCGAAGCGACCGGCAACGCCAACGTGCGCAGCTACTTCCTCAACATCAAGGGTCCGGAGCTTCTCAACAAGTACGTCGGGGAGACCGAGCGCCAGATCCGGCTCGTCTTCCAGCGCGCGCGCGAGAAAGCCGAAGAGGGCGTGCCGGTCATCGTCTTCTTCGACGAGATGGACTCCCTGTTCCGCACGCGGGGGACCGGGATCAGCTCGGACATGGAGTCGACGATCGTCCCCCAGCTTCTCGCGGAGATCGACGGCGTCGAGGCTCTGCGCGACGTCATCGTGATCGGCGCGTCCAACCGCGAGGACCTGATCGACCCCGCGATCCTCCGGCCCGGCCGCCTCGACGTGAAGATCAAGATCGAGCGGCCCGACTCCGAGGCGGCCGCCCAGATCTTCGCCAGGTACCTCCGTGCCGACCTTCCGCTGGACGCAGGAGAGGTGGAGCGGCTCGGCGGCGGCGACCCCGAGAAGGCTGCGAGGTCGATGATCGAGGTGACGGTCGCCGAGATGTACCGTGCCGACGACGCCAACCGCTTCCTCGAGGTCACCTACCAGAACGGCGACAAGGAGATCCTCTACTACCGCGACTTCGCCTCCGGGGCGATGATCGAGAACATCGTCCGGCGGGCGAAGAAGCTGGCCATCAAGCGCGAGATCGCCGGCGAGGGGACCGGCATCCGCACCTCGGACCTCGTCGAGTCCATCCGCCAGGAGTACAAGGAGAACGAGGACCTCCCGAACACGACCAACCCCGACGACTGGGCGCGGATCTCGGGGAAGAAGGGCGAGCGGATCGTCTACGTCCGGACCCTCATGAGCGAAGACCGGGACGGCAGGGGGGGCCGGGCGATCGAGCGGGTGGGCACCGGCCAGTACCTGTGAGGTGACGAGCAGGCCAGCACCGGCCAGCACCGGCCAGTACCTGTGAGGTGACGAGCAGGCCAGCACCGGCCAGCACCGGCCAGCACCGGCCAGCACCTGGCAGGTACCGGTGAGGTGACGAGCAGGTAGGGTCCCACCGTGGCCATCCCCAAGGTGTGCGGGATCGAGACCGAGTACGGCATCCACGCGCCGGGCGGCGACGGGAACCCGATCACTGCGTCGTCCGTCCTCGTGAACGCCTACGCGACCGAGGCCGAGCGGCGCACCGACTGGGACTTCGAGGACGAGACACCGGCTCACGACGCGCGAGGCTTCACGCGCGAAGGGTCGCTCGCCCCGGTCGTCGAGACCCATCTCGCCAACACCGTCCTCACGAACGGGGCGCGCTACTACGTCGACCACGCCCACCCCGAGTACTCGTCGCCCGAGTGCGCCGACCCACTCAGCTGCGTCCTCTACGACAAGGCCGGCGAGGAGGTGCTCCGCCGCTCGATGCGCGCCGCCGCGCACGTCTTCCCGAGCGCGCCGGGGGTCGTCGTCTACAAGAACAACTCCGACGGCAAGGGCAACTCCTACGGCTGCCACGAGAACTACCTCATGGACCGCGCCGTCCCCTTCGCGAAGGTCGCGGCCGCGATCGTCCCGCACTTCGTCACCCGGCAGGTGTTCACCGGCGCGGGCAAGGTCGGGGCGGAGACCGCCGCGCTCGACAGGTCGGCGGTCACCTTCCAGATCTCCCAGCGGGCGGAGTTCTTCGAAGAGGTCATCGGTCTCGAGACCACGCTCAAGCGGCCGATCGTGAACACCCGCGACGAGCCCCACGCCGACCCGCGGCGGTTCCGCCGGCTCCACGTGATCGTGGGCGACGCCAACCTCGCGGAGGTGGCCACCTTCCTCAAGGTCGGCACGACGGCGCTCCTCCTCGCCATGGTCGAAGACGACGTCTCGCCGCCCCGCGACCTCACCCCCGCAGACCCCGTCAGGTCCCTGCACCAGGTGTCGACGGACCTCACCCTCGCCCGACCCCTCGCGATGGCGGACGGCTCGACGGCCACCGCCCTCGCCGTGCAATGGGAGCTGTACACGGCTGCCCGCAAGTACGCCGACCACCACGGGCTCGCGGTGCTCGGCAACGACGAGGTGGGGGAGCAGGTCCTCCAGCGATGGGAGGCGGTGCTCCACGGGCTCGAGCAGGACCCCTCCACGCTGGCACGGCAGCTCGACTGGGTGGCCAAGCGCCGGATCGTCGAGGCCTACCGCGAGCGCCACGGCTGCGAGTGGGGGGACAGCCGGCTCGCCGCCCTGGACCTCCAGTACCACGACCTGCGGCCCTCGCGCTCGCTCTTCGCCCGCCTGGACATGGAGCGGCTGGTCGACGACGAGGCCGTCGCCGCCGCGGTGACAACGCCGCCGGCCGACACGCGGGCGTGGTTCCGTGGTCAGTGCCTCGCCAAGTGGCCCGAGGCCGTCGTGACCGCCAACTGGGACTCGCTCGTGTTCGACCTGGGCACCGACCCGCTCCGGCGCGTCCCTATGATGGACCCCCTAAGGGGGACGGCTGCCCACACCGCGGCGCTCCTGGAGGCGAGCGCGAGCCCCGCGGAGCTGCTGGAGCGGCTGAGCGCGTGACTCCGCGTGACTCCAGAGGACGTTTCGGCGCAATGACACCCGGAGCGTCGGCAGCCGAGATAAGACATTGAGGTACACGAGGGGACGACTGGATGGCTGAGCGGGAGTTGAAGCGCAAGAGCGCGCCGGCTCGCACCGAGACCGAGGTGGTCGAGGAGGCGCCGGCCGCGTCCGAGCGCGGCGAGAAGATCAAGGCAGAGCTCGACGACCTGATGGACGAGATCGACGAGGTCCTGGAGGACAACGCCGAGGAGTTCGTCCGCAACTACGTCCAGAAGGGCGGGCAGTAGCACCCGGTGGCGCTCCCGCTCTTCCCACCGACCGAAGACCCCGGACCGGACTTCTCCAGCCTGCTGCGGGGCAGCGGCCTCCCCGCCGTGCCGGCGGCGGCGGACGTCGCGCTGTCGGTGCGCCACGCCACCACCGTCGCCGCGCTGCGCTTCGCGGACGGGATCGTGATGGCCGGCGACCGCCGCGCGACGGAGGGCCACACCATCGCGCACCGGGCCATGGAGAAGGTCTTCCCGGCCGACCGCCTCTCCGCGGTCGCGATCGCCGGCGCCGCCGGGTTCGCCGTCGAGATGGTCCGCCTCTTCCAGACCCAGCTCGAGCACTACGAGAAGGTCGAGGGCGTCACGCTCAGCCTCGAGGGGAAGGCGAACCAGCTCGCCCAGATGGTGCGCCAGCAGCTCCCGCTCGCGATGCAGGGCCTCGCGGTCGTCCCTCTGTTCGCCGGCTACGACACAGGGAAGGGGGCGGGGCGCATCTTCAGCTACGACGTGACCGGCGGCCACTACGAGGAGGCGGACTACCAGGCGACCGGCTCGGGTGGCCGGGACGCGCGCACCACGCTCAAGCTCGGGTTCCGCGAGGGCCTGTCGCGCGCCGAGGCCGTCGAGCTCGCCATCCAGGCGCTCTACGAGGCGGCGGACGAGGACTCGGGGACCGGCGGCCCGGACGTCGTCCGCGGCATCTACCCGACGGTCGCGGTCGTGACCGCGCAGGGGTACGCGGAGGTGCCCGAGGAGGAGGTCGCCGGCCGCTTCAAGGCCCTCATCGACCGGAAGCGGACCGAGCGCGACGTGACCAGGAGCGCGACGTGACCAGGAGCGCGACGTGACCAGGAGCGCGACGTGACCAGAAGCGGACCGAGCGCGACGTGACCAGGAGCGCGACGTGACCAGGAGCGCGCCGGGCGGAGGTGAGCCGGCATGACGATGCCGTTCTACGTCGCGCCGGAGCAGGTGATGAAGGACCGGGCCGAGTACGCCCAGAAGGGCATCGCCCGGGGACGCTCGCTGATCGCCACCGTCTTCGCCGAGGGCGTGCTCATCGTGGCCGAGAACCCTTCGCGCTCGCTCCACAAGATCAGCGAGATCTACGACCGCATCGCGTTCGCCGGCGTCGGCAAGTACAACGAGTACGACCAGCTGCGCGTCGCCGGCGTGCGGCACGCCGACACGAAAGGCTTCGCCTTCAGCCGCGAGGACGTCGACGCGCGCTCCCTCGCCAACCTGTACGCGCAGTACCTGGGGAACGTCTTCACCCACGAGATGAAGCCGCTCGAGGTGGAGATCCTCGTCGCCGAGCTCGGGACGAACGGCAAGCCCGACCAGCTCTACCACATCGCCTACGAGGGCACCATCACCGACGAGGACCGCTATGCCGTGCTGGGAGGCGACGCGGAGACCATCTCCGAGCGGGTCGGCGCCGACTGGCGCGGCGACCGCGACCGCGCCGAGGCCGTCCGCGCGGCGGTGCGGGCGCTCGCCGGCCCCGACCGGACCCTCGGATCAGGCGACCTCGAGGTGGCGATCCTCAGCCGGGCGAACGGCCGGCGCACCTTCCGCAGGGTCACCGACGCCGAGCTCTCCGAGATCCTCTCCGGGGGCTCCGCCACGCCGGCGGACGCCGGCCAGACGCCACGGTCGACCCGGGGCGGTCGCACCACCCGATCGGCGGGCGGCGGCGTCGGTGGGGACGCCGCCCAGGACGGGGACGCAGCGCCGCCGCCGGGCTGACACCCGCGTGCGGGGCGCGCCGCCGCGTGCGCCTCGGCCCGGGTTGGTCGGCACTACCGTGGCTACGTGGAACGGCGGATCTTCGGGCTCGAGAACGAGTACGGGGTGACCTTCACCCTGCGCGGCCAGCGCCGGCTCAGCCCGGACGAGGTGGCCCGCTACCTGTTCCGTCGCGTGGTCAGCTGGGGCCGCTCGTCCAACGTCTTCTTGGAGAACGGCGCGCGGCTCTACCTGGACGTCGGCAGCCACCCGGAGTACGCGACGCCCGAGTGCGACCGCGTCGGAGACCTCGTGGTGCACGACAAGGCCGGGGAGTGGATCCTCTCCCAGCTCGTCGCGGGCGCGCAGGCCCGACTCCGCGAAGAGGGGATCCGCGGCGACGTCTACCTCTTCAAGAACAACACCGACTCCGCCGGCAACTCCTACGGCTGCCACGAGAACTACCTCACCGAGCGCAACGACGACTTCAACCGGTACACCGAGGTGCTCATCCCCTTCCTCGTGAGCCGGCAGATCTACGCGGGGGCGGGCAAGGTCCTCCAGACGGCGCGGGGCGCGGTCTACTGCATCAGCCAGCGGGCGGAGCACATCTGGGAGGGAGTGTCGTCCGCCACCACGCGCAGCCGCCCGATCATCAACACCCGCGACGAGCCCCACGCGGACGCGGAGCGCTACCGCCGCTTGCACGTCATCGTCGGCGACTCGAACATGAGCGAGTACGCGACGTACCTCAAGGTCGGCACGACGAGCATCCTGCTCTCCATGCTGGAGGACACCGGCACGGTGCTGCGCGACCTCACCCTCGAGAACCCGATCCGCGCCATCCGTGAGATCAGCCACGACGTCACCTGCGAGCGCCGGGTCCGGCTGGCCAACGGCCGGGAGATGAGGGCGCTCGACATCCAGATGGAGTACCTCGAGCGGGCGCTGCGCTTCCGGGACCGCCACGGGCTCGGCCCCGAAGAGGAGCGGGCCCTCGAGATGTGGCAGCACTGCCTGAAGGGCCTCGAGTCCGACCCGCTCTCCTTGTGGCGGGAGTGCGACTGGGTCGCGAAGTTCCGCCTCATCGACCAGGTCCGCCGGCGGCACGGCCTCCCGCTGTCCCACCCGAAGGCCGCGCTCGTGGACCTCATGTACCACGACGTGGACCGGAGCCGGGGGCTCTTCTACAAGCTCCAGGCCCGCGACCAGGTGGACCGCACCTGCGCGGACCCCGACATCGCGGCGGCCATGACCGAGCCTCCGCAGACGACGAGAGCGCGGTTGCGGGGCGCCTTCGTGCGCCGTGCGAAGGAGTGCCGGCGCGACTTCACCGTCGACTGGGTCCATCTCAAGCTGAACGACCAGGCGCAGCGCACGGTGCTGTTGAAGGATCCGTTCCGCTCGCACGACGATCGGGTGGAGCGCTTGATCGCCTCGCTGTGAGCGCGTGCGCTGGACGCCGCGCGCACCGATCGCCGGGATGCCGCGGGCTGCGCCAGAGCCTTGCGCGACGGGGCTGACGTCACCCTTCAGGGGGCAGCCTGTAGCCTCGGTAGCCCGTGAGCCAGGAACCCCCGACGCGCGCCGTGCCCGCACCCGGATCCCCGGACCTCGTCGCCGAGCCTCCCTCGGTCTTCCCGGCCGACGGGGCAGATCGCGCCTCGGTCGACGGGGCCGGCACCTTTTCGCACGACGGCGGGCCGCCCGGCGGCGAGGGGCCCGACGTCGGAGACGGCGCACCGCCTCGACGACGCCGCAACACGCGTCGCTGGATCGTCGAGTGGGTCGTCATCGTCCTCGTCGCGGTCGGGGTGGCCTTCGGGGTGCGCACCTTCGTCGCGCAGACCTACTACGTCCCCTCGACATCGATGTGGCCGACGCTCAAGGCGGGCGACCGGATCGTCGTGAGCAAGATCTACGGTGCGATCGAGCCGGGGGACATCATCGTGTTCAAGCGCCCGCCCGCCGAGCACTGCGGGGGCCCGCCGGTCCCGGACCTGGTGAAGCGCGTCATCGGCCTCCCCGGCCAGACGGTCTCGGCGCACGGCGGCAAGGTCTACATCACAGGCAAGCTCCAGAAGGAGCCCTGGCTGCCGAGAACAGACCCCACAAAGACGGTCACGACGATGACACACCCGGTCAAGGTGCCCCAGGGCGACTACTTCGTCATGGGCGACAACCGCGTCGACTCCTGCGACAGCCGTACTTGGGGTCCGGTGAAGTCATCCTACGTCGTCGGGAAGGTGTTCCTCATCCTCTGGCCGCCCTCGCAGCTCAGGTTCTTCTGACGAGGCGGCACCTGTAGAATCGGGCTCGCGTGCTGGACCTCAGCCCGACAAAGCTCGTCATCGTCCTCGTCGTCGTGGTGGTCCTCCTCGGTCCGAAGCGGATCCCCGAGGTCGCCCGCCAGCTCGGCGCGGGTTGGAGCAAGCTCCGCGACCTCCACACCAAGATCGACCGCGAGCTCCGCCAGACGATGCCGGACCTCCCGAGCAGCCAGGAGATCGTCCGCATGGCGCGCTCGCCGCTCAGCCTCCTGGGCCAGCTGGCGGACCGCTCTGGCGAGCCCCCGCCGGGGGACGCCGACGCGGTCGCGGCGCTGCAGGACGCAGGCTGGGGCGCCGACCCCCCCGCGGGCGGCACCTCCTTCGACGCCTTGCCGGAGGCCGGGGGACCACTCCTCGGGCCTCGGGGGCCAGGACGCCCCCGCGGCGCGAGGGAGGCGGACAGCCGCGCCGCAGGGGTCCGTTCGTCGGCAGGCCTCGGCGCCGACGACCCGAACTTGAACTAGCCGATGGCGATGCCGCTCTCGGAGCGAGTGTCGGCGTGGCGACGCACGCGGGCGCGACCCGACGCGATGACGATCGGGGAGCACTTCGGGGAGCTGCGCCGCCGGCTCCTCTTCTCGGTCGGCGCCTTCGTGGTCCTCACCTGCGTGTCGGTCTTCCTCTACAACTGGGAGTTCTCGCTGCTGCGCCATCCCTACTGCGAGATCGTCGCGCCGCACGGCTGCAGCTTCTACGTGACCGCCCCCCTCGACGCGCTCAGCCTGCGGGTGAAGCTGGCAGCGTTCGGAGGCGCAGTCCTCGCGTCGCCGGTCGTGCTGTGGGAGCTGTGGCGGTTCGTCACGCCGGGGCTCCGCCCGACCGAGAAGCGGTACGCGGTGCCCTTCGTGATCGCGTCGGTCCTCCTCTTCTTGTTCGGCTGCGCGGTCGTCTACGTGGTGCTCCCGCACACGCTCGGATGGCTGGTCCACGTGGGCGGCCCGAAGATCCGTCCCCTGCTGAACCCGAACACATACTTCACGCTGGTCCTGCTGTTGATGGTGCTCTTCGGGATCACCTTCGAGTTCCCGGTGCTGCTCGTCGCGCTGCAGCTGGCGCGCGTGCTCGACCCTGCGACCCTGCTGCGGCACTGGCGCTGGTGGGTGATCGGGATCACCGTCGCCTCCGCCTTCTTCACGCCGAGCTCGGACCCCTTCTCGATGATCGCGCTCGCCGTCCCGCTCACGTTCTTCTATTTCGCGTCCGCCGGCGTGGGCAAGCTGCTCCGCCGTTGAGCGCGCGCTCCTCGGACGGACCGGCAGACCGGGTGACCCCGGCGGCCCACGAGGCCCGGGCCCAGGCGGACCGGGCGCAGGCGGACCAGGCGGGTGAGGCCCAGGCGGACCAGGCGGGTGAGGCGCAGGCGGACCAGGCGGGCGAGGCGCAGGCGGACCAGGCGGGTGAGGCCCAGGCGGACCAGGCGAGCCCGGTCGGCGCGCCGATCCCGGCCGGCGCCCTGTCCCCGGCCCAGCGCCGGCGTGCCCGCTTCTTCCGCAGGCTCCGCTTCCAGCCGGACCCGTTCCAGCTCGAGGCGTTCGGCGCGCTCGACGAGGGACGCTCCGTCCTCGTCTCGGCTCCGACCGGGTCCGGCAAGACCCTCGTCGCGGCGTACGCGGTCGACCAGGCGCTCGCAGGCGGCGGCAAGGCCTTCTACACGACCCCGCTCAAGGCGCTCTCCAACCAGAAGCACGCGGAGCTCTCCGCCGCGCACGGGAGCGCTCGCGTCGGGCTCCTGACGGGCGACACGTCGCTCCGGCCCGAGGCGCCGGTCGTGGTCATGACCACCGAGGTCCTCCGCAACATGCTCCTCGCAGGCTCGGACCTGCTCGTCGGCCTCCGCACCGTGGTGCTCGACGAGGTCCACTACCTCCAGGACCCCTATCGCGGCGGCGTGTGGGAAGAGGTCCTGGTGCTGTGCCCGCCGACGGTGACCTTCGTCTGCCTGTCGGCCACCGTCTCCAACGCGCGCGAGCTCGGCGACTGGCTCACGTCCGTGCGCGGCCCGACCGCCGTCGTCGTGGAGCGGCGGCGCCCGGTCGTCCTCCGCCACCACCTGGCGGTGCACCACCGGCACTCGGAGAGGGGAGCGGCGCCCGGGACCGAGCTCCTGCCCCTCCTGACCGAGGGGAGGCCCGGGGGCGAAGCCCTCCGCCTCGACCAGGCGGCCCGGCGGACCGCGCGCTTCGAGCCCGTGCCGCGCTGGCACGGCGGCGAGCGGCGGGGCCCGCGCCTCGGGTTCCGCGCGCCACGGCGCACCGAGCTCGTGGAGGTGCTGGAAGACCGCGACCTCCTCCCGGCGATCGTGTTCATCTTCAGCCGCGCTGCGTGCGACGACGCCGTCGGGCAGTGCCTCCGTGAGGGGATGCGCCTCACGGACCATCACCAGCGCTCCGAGATCCGCCGCATCGCAGAGCTGCACGTGAAGGACTTGAGCGACGACGCGCTCGACGTCCTCGGCTTTCCGCAGTGGCTCGAGGGGCTCACGTCGGGCGTGGCGGCCCATCACGCGGGGCTCGTCCCCGCGTTCCGGGAGACGGTGGAAGAGTGCTTCGCCGCAGGCCTCCTGCAGGTGGTGTTCGCGACCGAGACCCTGTCGCTCGGCATCAACATGCCCGCACGCACCGTCGCCATCGAGCGGTTCGACAAGTACGGAGGCGCAGGCCGCGCGCCCCTCACCTCGGGAGAGTACGCGCAGCTCACCGGGCGCGCGGGGCGGCGCGGGCTGGACGAGGTGGGCCATGCGGTCGTGCTGTGGTCCTTCGACACGCCGGCCGCCGAGATGGCGCGTATCGCGGTCGCCCCGCCACCGGACCTCCGCTCGGCGTTCCGGCCGACCTACAACCTCGCCGTCAATCTCGTGCTTCGGTTCGACCGCCCCACCGCCTTGCAGGTGCTGCGGCGCTCGTTCGCGCAGTGGCAGGCCGACTCGGCGGCGCGGCGCGACGTGCTGGTCGACCATCTCGGCCGTCGCCTCGCGGTCCTGGAGGAGCTCGGCTACGTGGACGACTGGAACTTGACGGCCCGCGGCGCCCGGCTCGCCCGCGTGTACCACGAGTGCGACCTCCTCGTCGCCGAGGCCCTCGCCGAGGAGGTCCTGGCCGGCGCGGAGCCGGCCGTGCTCGCCGGGGTCCTCTCGTCGCTCGTGTTCGAGCCGCGTCGGGTCCGGCGCCTGCCGGGCACGCCGGCTCACGGACGGCGCAGGGGTGCCCGAGAGCCCGCACACCGGCCGCAGCGGGGCAGGGGCGGCGGCGACCGGCTGGGGGAGGGGCGGCGCCGGGACATCGCCGCCCGGCTCGCCGCGCTCGACCGCCTCGCCGAGCGCGTCCGGGGGGTGGAAGAGGTCCACCTCGTCCCTCGCACGCGCCGGCCGGAGCACGGGCTCGCCGGCGCGGTCGGCTCCTGGGCTCGCGGCGCCTCCTTCGGCACCGTGCTCGAGGTCGCGTCGAGAGACGCCGGGGAGATCGCCCCCGGCGACTTCGTCCGGACGGTGAAGCAGCTGGTGGACCTGGTCGGACAGGTCGCCGCCGTCGCGGCCGACCCCTCCACCTCGGCCGCCGCCAGCGCTGCGACGCGCCTGTTGCGCCGCGACGTCGTCGCCGCGGGAAGCGCACCCGACCTGGAGGACTGAGGTCCGCCACCTCCGGAGGGACGGGGCATAACCTTGGCCGGGCCATGGCGCCGTACGTCCCCGAGGAGTTCACGCCAGAGGAGCGGGCCGTGCTCCGCCGCTACGTGACCAACCTCGACCTTCCGGTCTTCGCCTTGGTCAACCTCCCCGAGGTGGTGAAGGGGGCCCTGTTCGCCCGCTACTCCCGCTCCGCGAAGAGCCTGCGGCGCCTCTTCCTCGACGAGTTCGTGGGAGAGCTCGACGTCTCGGGCGACACGACGATCGACGCGACCGTCGGGCTCCGGCGCGCCGAGCACCTCTACGAACGCGTGTTCCTCGAGTACGGCGACGACTCCGTCGCCCAGCTCGGCGGCGTCCACCTCGCCTGCGAGCAGGCCTCGAACGTCCTCACCAAGGTGCTCGAGCGCGGGAGGCTGATGTCGTACCTCGAGCAGTCGACGCGCTACATCGCGTACGACCAGCGCCTCCCGAGCGGCCACTACCGCTACCACCGGCCGGCGGAGATCCTCGAGTCCGCGCTCGGCGCGCGCTACGTCGGCGACATGGACCGCATGTTCGACAGCTACGGCGCGCTCTTGCAGCGCCTCGTCGCCTGGCTGAGCACCCGCTACCCTCGCCAGCCCGGCGACTCGGACTTCGTCCACCGCCAGGCCGTGAAGGCGAAGGCGCTCGACGCGGCGCGCGGGCTCCTGCCCGCCGCGTCGCTCTCGAACGTCGGCATCTACGGCGACGGCCAGGCCTACGAGCAGCTGCTGCTCCGGATGGCCGCCCATCAGCTCCCCGAGGTGCGCGCGTACGGGGCGATGATGCTGGCCGAGCTCCGCAAGGTCATCCCCTCCTTCCTCCAGCGGGTCGACCTTCCCGAGCGAGGCGGGGAGTGGTCGGCGTACCTCGCGGCCACCCGGGAGGACACCGCTCGGGCGGTCGAGAGGTTGTGGCCGGCCGCCGTCGCGCGAGGGCCTGGAGGAGCCGAGCGGGACGCGGGCGTCCCCGTCGCGGCCGGGCCCGAGGTGCGGCTCCTCGACTTCGACCCCGAGGGCGAGGAGAAGGTGCTCGTCGCGATCTGCTTCCCCCACGGCGACGTCTCCGAGCGCGAGGCGCTCGCCCGGGTCCTCGCCCTCTCGGCCGAGGAGCGGCGCGCCCTGCTCGCCGCCTACGTGGGAGAGCGGAAGAACCGCCGGCACCGACCCGGCCGCGCCTTCGAGCGCACCGGCTACCGCTTCGAGCTGGTGACCGACTACGGCGCGTTCCGGGACCTCCAACGACATCGGATCCTCACGATCGAATGGCAACCCCTGTCGACCGATCTCGGCTACGACCTCCCGGAGATCGTGGTCGACGCGGGGGAGGCGCCTGCGTTCACCGAGGTGATCGAGCGCTCCGCGTCGTTGCGCGACGCGCTCGCAGAGACGTTCCCCGAGCAGGCGCAGTACGCGGTCGCGCTCGCGTTCCGGTTGCGCTACGTGATGCAGATGAACGCACGAGAGGCGATGCATCTCATCGAGCTGCGGTCAGGCCCCCAAGGCCATCCCGCGTACCGCCGCGTCGCGCAGGAGATGCACCGCCTCGTCGCGCAGGAGGCGGGCCATCGCGAGATCGCGGCGGCGATGGTGCACGTCGACCACACGCCTGCAGCGCTCGAGCGGCTCGACGCCGAGCGGCGCGCCGAAGCCCGCAGGCGCGCGCGCGCCGGCGAGGGCTGAGCCGCTCGGCGTCTCCGGCGATCGCCTGACCGCCAGGACCTCCGCGCTCGCCGCCTGGGGCGGGCGGGGGTGATCACCGGTGCTCCCGGTGCTCCAGGTGCTCCCGGTGGTGCTCCCGGGCCGCTCGGCGAGAAGGCCTCTTGAGCGCGCCCCGCGAACTGTCTAGGGTACTGCCCAGTCCCAATCGCCCCGACGGGGCGGCCCGGCTCGGTGCCGGGGCCGCGGCGGGGGGGATGCTGTGAGAGGCGGAGCGAGGTCCTGGGAGTCGAGTAGAGAACGTCCCGCCCCGGGGGGCACGACCCCATCGGAGGCGAGACGGCGCCAAAGACTCCCGGACCCGGCCGCCTGTGCGGCCCGGCCATGTCTCTCGCGGCCCGCTGGCCGCCGCTCGATCTCGCGAGGTGAACGTCTATGCTCCCGCGGCACATTTTCAGCGAAAGGCGGCCATGCCAGACGACCTGGACGACGTCACCATCCCTGACGACCTCGACGAGCTCGACGACGAGCTCGACGTCGACGACGGCGATGCGGACGACCTCGACGAGGACCTCGACGAGGACCTCGTCCTGGAGGACGGCGACGACGTCGAGCAAGCACACGACGAAAGGTCGGTCGACACGGCGGAGCGTCCCGCCGAGGACGCCGAGGACGAAGACGAAGACGAGATCGACGAGGAAGACGTGGAGGCGAGCCTCGACGTCATCTTGAAGGAGCGGCTCGTCGTCGTGGACGACGAGCCCGACGACGAGGACGGGACCGACGTCGAGGACCGCACGGAGATGGGGGAGCGGGTGCTGCCGAAGCAGCCCGACGAGTTCGTGTGCCGATCCTGCTTCCTCGTGAAGCACCCGAGCCAGCTCGCGGACGACGACAAGATGCTCTGCCGTGACTGCGTCTGAGCCCGCTCCGTCTGAGCGCCCGGGCACCGACGGCGCCAGGTCGTTGGCCGAGCGCGCGCTCGACGTGCTCGTGCACCTCCCGGCGGGCGCGTTCGTGGTGGCGGCCGAGGACGTGCCCCAGACGATCGCGAAGGGCAGGGCGCGCGTCGACCAGGAGCTGCGCAACGCGAGGCTGGTCGGGCGCCTCGTCGTCGAGCTCGGGTTGCGCCGGATCAGGGCGGAGCTCCAGCCGCTTGCCGGCGAGAGCCCCCCGAGCACCGCGGCCGCGCCCGGGAGTGCGGCCGCGCCCGGGAGTGCGGCCGCGCCCGGGAGTGCGGCCGCGCCCGGGAGTGCGCCCACGCCAGGCCATGGCGGGGGCGCCCTGCCGCGCCGGACCGGCCGCACGGCGCCGGCGCCGGGGGAGCGGCGCCCCGAGTCGAGGAGCGGGCCCGCGGCGGCCCCGCGTGACCCCGACGTCGACCGCGCGATCCCCGATTACGACATCCTCGCCGCGTCCCAGGTCGTCCGCCGGCTCGGTGGGCTCGGGCACGACGAGCTCCGTGCCGTCGTCCGCCACGAGCGCGCGACCCGGGGCCGGCGCACGATCCTGCACCGTGCGGAGCAGCTGCTCGGCGCCGGGCCCGACACCCGCACGGCCGGCGGGCCGGGAGCGTCCGAAGCACCCGGCGCAGGGGCCGCGGGGTCGCCGCAGCCCGCGACGCCGCCAGCCCCCCCGACGTCGCCACAGCCCGCGGGGCCGCCGCAAGCCGCGGGGTCGCCGGGCATCGCCCGCGCAACCTGAGGAGACGCCGCAGTGGAGGCCGCTCGCCCCGCGCTGCCAAGCGACCTCCCCGTGTGCGCCCGGCTGCTCGAAGAAGCCCGGGACCGCGTGATCGAGCTGCGGGGGGGGCCGGAGCTCCTGGGAGCGTGCTCCCTGCCGCTGCCGCCCGAGCCCGTGGACGAGCAGTGGTTGGCCGACCGCTGGACCGGCCCGCAGGGGGTGCTCCTCGTCGGCACCATCGACGGCGTCGTCGTCGGGCTCGGCGCGGGACGCCTGACGGCGCGCGGCGAGGCACGCGTCGGCACGATCGACTGCTGCTACGTCGAGGAGGGCGCGCGGGGTGTCGGGGTCGGCAGCAGCCTGGCAGAATCCCTCGTCCGCCGGTTCGCCGAGGAGGGCTGCGCCGCCGTCGACGCCGCTGCGCTACCCGGCGACCGCGGGGCGAAGCAGCTGTTCGAGTCCCAGGGGCTCACCGCGCGTCTGCTGGTCTTGCACCGCCGGCTGCCATGACACCGGGCCCTCTCGTCACCGGTCGGCGCGGCGGAGGCGGGGGGATGCGCAGGCCAAGAAGCTTCGCGAGCTCGGGCACCAGGCCGGCTGCGTGACGTGCGGCGTCCTTCGCCTGCTCGTCCTCTGGGATCCCCTGCGGCCTCACGTTCCGCCGCACAGGCGACTCCACGACGGCGCCGAGCAGCGCGATCCACTCGGGCGCCGCCGTCTGCGCGGTCATGACCCGGCCCGCCACGTCGGCCAGTCGGACGGCAAGCTCCGCGGGGAGCCGGGAGGCGGGCTCGGGCGCACGCGCCGAGACGCGCACGGCATCGGCGACACGCCCAGCCTCGAGGGCCTTCTCCATCCGGCCGATCCACTCCTCCCGCAGCGCGCGCACCCGCTGCTCCAGCAGCTCTTGGAGCGCCCGAGAGATCGTCCGCGCTTCGTCGTCGAGCGTCACCGTGCGCGCCGACGTCACGACTGCTCGCAGCTCGCGAAGCCGGAGCTCCTTGCCCGCGGCCTGTGCCGACACGGCGCGGTCCTTCCAGCTCGCGAGGTTCACCCGGGGGAGGAGAGTCTCGGCCACGGCGAGCACGGCGTCGCGGTTCGCCTGCGCCGCGGGGTCAGCCGGGTGCGCCCCGTACTGCTCGGCGAGCGCCTGGCGCACCGCGGGGATCCCGCCGCGTAGGAGCTGCTCGGCGATCGGCAGCTCCTGGGGGCCGAGGGTCGCGAGCACCGCGTTGCGGTGCGCCGTCGAGATGGTCGGCCGCCTCTCCCTGCGGACGAGCCCGGGCTCGCGGCGTGCCGCGCGCTCCGGGCGCGCCGGCCTGTGGTCGTCCGGTGCGCCGCGGTCGGCACCTTCGCGTGGCGCCCCGTTCCGCTCCCCGCGCGCGCCGCGGTCGGCACCTTCGCGTGGCGCCCCGTTCCGCTCCCCGCGCGCGCCGCGGTCGGCACCACGCGGTCGGGAGAGCGCGACCTCCCGGTCGGCGCGCTCGCGTCGCCCCCGGCTCGGCCGCAGCTCGGTGGGTGCGCCGCCCGGGCTGCGGCGCGCCCGCGGCCCGCGTCCGGTTGTTTCCCGACCGCGGCGGCCCCCGGCCTCTGTGTCGTCACGGCGGGGCCGTCCCGATGCGTAGCTGACCACGACGTCCGGCTCCCGCCGCGGGTTGCCGAGGAGCTCGATTCGGTTGGACGGGCGCCCGTCGACCTTCTCCTGGGGCCGGAGCACCGCGACGATCTCCACGCCGTCGAGCCCCGATGCCACCTCCGCCCGCACGACGTCCCCCACGCCGACGCCGCTCGGCAGGAGGTCCGTCGAGACCGTTCCTCTCGGCTGCTTCGCACCCGCCGCGCGCCACGTGAACGCACCCTCGCCGGTACGGCTCGTCAGCTCGATCTCGATCCGTCGGGGCATGCGGCGGTCACGCTATCGCTTCGGGTGCGAGCGATGCGACGCACCGCCTCGCACATCGACGGCCCCCAACCGTGCCGGGCGGGGTCGAGCCCGGGGCGGTGCCGGGGAGGCCGTACCCCGCGCTGGGGCAGGGGCCGTGCCGCACAGCGACCCGAGCGATCGCCCCTTACAACAATACGGGAAATCGCTATCGTTTCGCGCTATGGTTTCGGAATGGTCCGAAAATCCGGAGCTGCGTCCGGGACCTGCGCCCTCGCGGGGTGCGAGGTCCCGCTCGTGCGGCGGGCCGGGGGCGGCCGGCCCCGCCTCTACTGTTCGGACGCCCACCGAGCGGAGGCGCGCCGGCGGCGGCTCCAGTCGGCCGGGCCAGCCCCTGCGAGCGGGGCTGCGACCACGGCTGACGACAGCGACCTGGAGGCCGCTGGGGCCCTGCTGCTCGAGGCGAACGCCCGCTTGGAGCGGGCGCGGGCGAGGGCGCCGCGTGACGGCGCCCTCGTCGCCACGATCCGTGCGGAGGCGACCGCCGCGATCCTCCGGGCAGAGCAGGCTGCGGCCGACGCCGCGCGCGAGGCCGCAGCCGCAGACGAACGCCTCGCACTCGAGCGGGGGGAGTGGCAGTCGGTTCTCGAGGTCCTGAGCCAGGAGCGCGCCGAGCACCTGCGCGCCCTCGAGGAGCTCTCCGGCGCCCTCGACGGCGCGCGCGCCGAGCTGGAGGAGGAGCTGCTCCGGCACCACGCCGACGTGGAGCGTGCCGACGCGGTGCTCCAGGCGCAACGAGCCGCGCACGCCGCCGACATCGAGCAGGGGACGGCCGAGCTCGCCGAGCTCCGCCAGCGCCTCGCGACCGCGCTGGCCGCCGCCGACCAGTCCGAGCAGCGTGCTCGACGGGCGGAGCAGCTCCTCGCCGAGCGCACGTCGTTCGCCGTCGACCTCGAGGTGCGGACGGCTCGGGCGGAGGAGCAGGCGCGGCAGGCCGTCGCACGTTTCGAAGAGGCGAGGGGCGACCTCGCCCGGGTCAGGGGCGAGCTGGGAGGGGAGCGCCGCCGCCTCCGGGAGGCCGAAGCCGAGCTCCGCCGCCGCCTCGCGCAGCCGTCCGCCCGCCGCGCGCCCGCGGCGGCCGCGAGGGTCAGCCGGGACCAGCGGCAGGCTCGCGGGGGTTAGCCCTTCACGCCCTTCAGGTCCACCACGAAGACAAGCGTCTCGTCGGGCTTGATCGGCCCCGAGCTTGCGTTGCGGTAGCCGAGCTTCGGCGGGATCACGATTTCCCGCCGGCCCCCGACCCTCATCCCGATGAGCCCCTCAGCGAAGCCGCGGACCACGCCGCTCAGCGGGAATGTCGTCGGCCGCCTCTCGGTCCAGGTCACCTGTGTGAAGACCTTCCCGGTCCTGTAGTTCGCGCCCACGTACAGCACCTCGACCGTGCTCGAGCCCCTCACGATCGCTCCGGTCCCAACGACCAGGTTCCTCACCTCGAGCTTGGTCGGCGCCTTCCCCTTCATGGCATGGATCACCGGCTCCCGGCTCAGGTTGGGGTCCGCGCGATGATTGGGCGCGCGATGTAGCGTGTTGGTGTGGAGCTCGGCGAAGAGGGCCTGTCTCGGTTCTTCTCGCTGACCTCTCCGTTCCTCGACGAGCGTCAGCGGCGCCTTCTGGC
>JAKATH010000070.1 GCA_021828055.1 Actinomycetes bacterium | reverse complement strand
ACTGCGGCGCGGTTCCGGTGGAGCTCTTCGGCAACATGCGGTTCCCGGCGGTGGGGGAGCTGCCGTACTTCCTCACGCTCGGCCCTCACGGCTTCTACTGGTTCTCGCTCGAGTTCGATCCCGGCTCACGGCGCGTCACCGAAGCGCACCTCGGCGTGCGCCGGCGGTGGGACGAGCTGCTGTCCGATCCGCGGGCGCTCGAGTCGGTGCTGGTGCGCCACATCGCGGGCCGCCGGTGGTTCGTCTCGAAGACCCGCACCGTCACCTCGGCGACCGTGCTCGACTCGCTGCCGGTCGGAGAGCGAGCGGCGCCGGTGGCCTTCCTGCTCATCGTGCGGGTCGAGCTCGACCAGGGCCCGCCCGAGCAGTACCTGCTCGCGCTCGCCTACGCAAGTGGTGACAAGGCGCAGGGCGTGCGGCGCTGGCACCCCGAGGCGATCATCGCGGAGCTGCGGGTCGGTGACGAAGAGGGGGTCCTCTACGACGCAGTGTGGGAGCCGGAGCTCTCGAGGTCGGTGTTGGACATGATCGGCCGGCGGCGCGCCGTCTCGTCGCGCAACGGGCGTGTGTGGGGGGCGCCCGCGCCTGCGTACCGAGCGATCCGCCACCACGTGCCCGACGACGTCCAGCCGTCGCCGATGTCGGTCGAGCAGTCCAACAGCTCCGTCGCCATCGCGGACCGGGCGATCCTCAAGTACATCCGCCGCCTGGAAGAGGGGGTCAACCCGGGCGTCGAGCTTCCCCGCTTCCTCGCGGAACGTGCCCACTTCGAGCGCTCGCCCCGTTCGGGGGGCAGCCTGGAGTACCGATCGAACCACCGGTCGAGCCGCCCGATCACGATCGTGTCGCTCGAGGAGACGGTGGCGAACGAGGGCGACGGCTGGAGCTACGTCGTCGACGCGCTGAGCAGGCGGCTTGACGAGGCGATCGCTCACGGGGCGGACGGGGCAGAGGACGCCGGCGCTCGGCCCGCGCCCGAGCTCCTGGGGCTCGTCGCCGAGGACGAACCCCCCGACGAGCTCTTCGACCACGTCGAGTGGGCCTCGCTCCTCGGGCGCAGGACGGGAGAGCTCCACGTGGCGCTCACCTCCGACCGGACGGACCCCGCGATGGCGTCCGAGCCGTTGACTCCTGCAGAACGCCTGTCCCTCTACCACGGAGCCGGCAGCTTCGCCCGGCGCACCTTCCGCCAGCTCCGGGAGGCCGGTTTCTCCGCGTCGCCCGCCGTTGCGCCGGTGCTGAGAAGGGAGCGGGAGGTCGGCGAGCGGTACCGCTCGATCGCCACGGTGCCCGTCGCCGCGCAGCGGATCCGGGTGCACGGCGACTACCACCTGGGCCAGGTCCTGTGGACGGGGAAGGACATCGTGATCATCGACTTCGAGGGCGAGCCCGCGCGCTCGCTCGGCCAGCGGCGCCTCAAGCGGCCGGCGACGATGGACCTCGCCGGCATGGTCCGTTCCTTCCACTACGCGTCGCGCGTGGTCGCGATGCGCGCGGAGCGGGACCTCGTCGGCCCCCAGGGCCACCGTGAGCTCGGGCCATGGCTCTTCCGCTGGTACCGCTGGATGTCCGCTGGGTTCCTCCGGTCCTATCTCGGCGTTCCCGGTGTCGACCGTCTCCTTCCCGCCGACCGCGCCGAGCTCCGCGTGCTGCTCGACTACTCCCTCCTCGCCAAGGCTGTGGCCGAGCTGGCCTACGAGGCGAACGCCCGTCCGGACTGGGTCGACATCCCGGCGAGCGGGATCCTCGACGTGCTGGACGACGCCCCGTGAGCACCGGCCTGCAGGCGCTCGCCGAGCTCTACGGCGTCCAGACCTCCTACGCCGACGCGTCCGGCGCGCGGAAGGAGGCGAGCGCCGACTCCTTGCGCGCCGTGCTGCACGCGCTCGGTGCGCCCGTCACAGATCCCGCGTCGGCCGAGCGCGAGGAGCGGCTCCGCCGCCATGCCCAGGTCCTCGAGCCGGTGGTCGCGCTGCCCCTCGCCGGAGCCCAGGCCCTGGAGGTGGGGCTCCCGCGGCCGGCGCACCCGCGAGACTGCTGGCTCGTCCTCGAGGCGGAGGACGGCTCGGCGCGGCGCACCCGGCTCATGCGGGCGATCCAGCGCCCGCTCGGCTCGGCGAGCCTGGAGGGGCGGGCGATGGACCGCTACGAGGCGCAGTTGAGCAGCCCGCTCGAGGCGCTCCCCGCCGGCTACTACCAGCTGCGGCTCGAGGGCCCAGGGGTCGAGGCGACCTCGCTCGTCGTGGTGGCGCCCCGGTGCCCCCTCCCCGAGCGGGGTTGGGGCGTGTTCTTGCCGGTGCACGCGATCCGCACCGGATCGGACTGGGGGGTCGGGAGCTACCCGGCGCTCCGAGCCACCGCGCAGTGGATCGCAGCGCTCGGCGGCGCGCTCGTCGGCACGCTGCCGCTGTATCCCGGGTACTTCGACGAGCCGCTCGAGGTGAGCCCGTACCTGCCCGTCACGAGGCTGGGCTGGAACGAGCTCTACGTCGACCCGACGGCGCTTCCCGAGCTCGAGACGTCGCCCGAGGCGCGCGAGCTGCTCGCGTCGGACTCCTTCACCGGAGCGCTCGACCGTGCGCGGCGCGGCGCGCTCGTCGACTACCGGAGCTCCATGGCGCTCGTCCGACAGGTGCTCGAGCCGCTCGCGCGGGCCGTGTGGTCCACTCGTTCCCCACGACGCGACGCCCTCGAGGCGTTCGCGCGCGCGCGTCCCGACCTGGTCGCGTACGCGCGCTTCCGGGCGGGCCGGCCGTTCGAGCCGAGCGGCGCTTCCCCCGACGTGCGCGCCCTGTTGGACGACGAGGCCGCGCGCTACCACCTGTACGCGCAGTGGGCCGCCGACGAGCAGCTGGGCGCGGCAGCGGGCAACCTCCTCCTCGACCTTCCGGTCGGCGCGCACCCCACAGGCTTCGACCCGCGCTTCGAGCCGGCATGCTTCGCAGCGGGGGTCGAAGGCGGGGCGCCGCCGGACCACTTCTTCTCCATGGGCCAGCGCTGGTCCTTCCGTCCGCTCCATCCCCGCGGCCTGCGGGAGCGCCGCTACCGCCACGTGGTGGCGGTGGTGCGCCACGCCATGCGGCACGCGTCGGTCCTCCGGATCGACCACGTGATGAGCCTCTCCCGCCTCTACTGGGTGCCGGCCGGCGCCGACGCGACGGACGGCTGCTACGTTCGCTACCGCGGGGACGAGCTCCGGGCGATCGTGGCGCTCGAGGCCCTGCGGACGGGCACGGCCGTGGTGGGCGAGGACCTCGGCACGGTCCCCGAGGAGGTCCGCCACGGCATGGCGGAGGACCGGATGCTGCGCTCGTGGGTGCTCCAGTTCGAGGTGACGGCCGGCGCGCCGCTGCCGGACCCCCCCGAGCTGTCGGTGGCGAGCATCGGCACCCACGACCTGCCCCGTTTCGTGTCGTTCTGGGAGGCGCCCGAGCACGCTCGATGGCGCCGGGCGCTCGGGGGCGACGCCCGCCGTGGCCTTCGCGTGTGCCTCGACCATCTCGCTGCCGGCCCGGCACGGCTGGTTCTCGCCGACCTGGAGGACCTGTGGCTCGAGCGGTGGCCGCACAACCGCCCTGGGACCGGCTCGGAGTCCGGGAACTGGCAGCACCGTTCCGCGCGGGCGCTCGAAGAGATCGTCGAGGACGACGACGTAGCCGGCGCGCTCTCGAGGATCGACGCGCTGCGACGCCAGGAGGCGCCCGAGTGATCACCGGCGACGACCTGTTCCTCTTCAACCAGGGGACGCACCGGCGTCTCGCCGAGAAGCTCGGGGCGCATCCCGGCGACGACGGCGTGCACTTCGCCGTGTGGGCGCCCAACGCGCGCAGTGTCTGCGTCGTGGGCGACTGGAACTGGTGGCAGCCCGACGCTGACGTGCTGTCCTCCTGCGCGGACTCGGGTCTGTGGGAGGGGGTCGCCGCGCACGCCCGCAGGGGGCAGGTCTACAAGTTCGCGGTCACCACTGCGCAGGGCACGATCGCAGAGAAGGCCGATCCGTTCGCGTTCTTCTGCGAGGTCCCTCCGAAGACCGGCTCGGTGATCTGGAGCCTCTCCTACGACTGGCACGACGGCGACTGGATGGCGACGCGCCGCGAACGGCAGTCGCTGGCCTCGCCGATCTCGGTCTACGAGGTCCACGTCGGCAGCTGGCTGCGGACACCCGGCCGGCCCGACGAGCTCCTCGGCTACGTCGAGCTCGCCGAGCGCCTCGTGGACCACGTGCGGCGCAACGGGTTCACCCATGTCGAATTCCTCCCCGTGATGGAGCACCCCTTCTACGGGAGCTGGGGGTACCAGACCACGGGGTACTTCGCGCCGAGCGCCCGATACGGCACCCCGCAGGACTTCATGGCGCTCGTCGACGCGCTGCACCAGGCGGGGATCGGCGTGATCCTCGACTGGGTCCCCTCGCACTTCCCGTCCGACGCGTTCGCGCTCGCGTCGTTCGACGGGACGCAGCTCTACGAGCACGCGGACCCGCGGCGCGCGGTGCACCCCGACTGGAACAGCCTCGTCTTCAACTACGGGCGGCACGAGGTGCGGAGCTTCCTCGCCTCGTCGGCCGACCACTGGCTCCGCACGTACCACGCCGACGGGCTGAGGGTCGACGCGGTGGCCTCCATGCTCTACCTCGACTACTCGCGCAAGGCGGGCGAGTGGGAGCCGAACGCCTACGGCGGGAGCGAGGACCTCGACGCCATCACGTTCCTGCGCCAGATGAACACCGGCGTCTACGCCGACCATCCCGACGTGCTGACCGTGGCCGAGGAGTCCACCGCGTGGGCCGGTGTCTCCCGGCCGGTCGAGTGGGGAGGTCTCGGGTTCGGGTACAAGTGGGACATGGGCTGGATGCACGACACGCTGAGCTACATGGGCCACGAACCCGTGCACCGCAAGTGGCATCACGGAGAGCTGACCTTCCGATCGGTCTACGCGTTCACCGAGAATTTCGTCCTCCCCCTCTCCCACGACGAGGTCGTGCACTCCAAGGGCTCCCTGCTCACGAAGATGCCCGGAGACGACTGGCAGCGACGCGCGAACTTGCGGCTGCTCTACGGCTACCAGTACGGGCTGCCCGGCAAGAAGCTCCTCTTCATGGGTTCCGAGCTCGCGGACTGGCGGGAGTGGAACCACGACGAAGGGCTGCACTGGGAGCTCCTCGACGACGAGCGGCACGCGGGCGTCTCCCGGTGGGTGCGAGACCTGAACGAGCTCTACCGCGCCGAGCGCGCCCTGCACGAGCTCGACTCCGACCCGGCCGGCTTCGAGTGGGTGCAGCACGACGAGGCCGAGATCAGCGTGCTCAGCTTTCTCCGCAGGTCCTCGGACGGGCGGCACGTGCTCGTCGTCTGCAATTTCACCCCGGTGCCACGCGACAACCTGCTGGTCGGCGTCCCCGTGGGCGGCTTCTGGCACGAGATCTTGAACTCCGACGCGCTCGAGTACGGCGGGAGCGGCGCCGGCAACATGGGCGGCGTCCATGCGCAGCCGGTTCCGTCGCACGGGCGCCCTCGCACGCTCACGCTGGTCGCGCCGCCGCTCGGCTGCGTGTTCCTCTCGCCCGGTCCCCCGGCCGGGCGCGGCGGGGACGCCGTCACCGCCTGATGCGCATCTGGCCGGGGAACCCCCATCCGCTCGGCGCGACGTGGGACGGAGAAGGGGTGAACTTCGCGCTGTACTCCGAGCACGCGACCGCGGTCGAGCTGTGCATCTTCGGAGATCCCACGTCCGCGGAGCCGGACCAGCGCGTGCCGATGCCGGCGACCACCGACCGGGTGTGGCACGCGTACCTTCCCGAAGTGCGTCCTGGCGCGCTCTACGGCTACCGGGTGGACGGCCCGTACGCACCCGAGGAGGGACACCGCTTCAACCGTCACAAGCTCCTGATCGATCCCTACGCCCGCGCGCTCAGCGGCAAGGTCCGGTGGAGCGACGACCTCTACGGCTACCGCGTGGGCGGCGCTGAGGAGGACCTCTCCTTCGACCAGCGCGAGTCGGCGGGGTCGATGCCGAAGTGCGTCGTCGTCGATCCCGCGTTCACCTGGGGGGACGACCGCCCTCCCTCGACGCCGTGGAACCGCACCGTGATCTACGAGTGCCACGTGCGCGGCATGACGATGCGGCACCCCGGCGTCCCCGAGCACCTCCGTGGGAGGTACCTGGGCCTCGCGTCCGACCCGGTCGTGGACCACCTCGTCGACCTGGGGGTGACCGCGGTCGAGCTCATGCCGGTGCACCACCACGTGGACGACCGGCGCCTGGAGGAGATGGGGCTGACGAACTACTGGGGTTACAACACGATCGCCTACTTCGCGCCCCACGTCGAGTACGCGACGGGCGGGCTCGGCCAGCAGGTGACCGAGTTCAAGTCGATGGTGCGCACGCTGCACCGCGCGGGGCTGGAGGTCATTCTCGACGTCGTCTACAACCACACCGCCGAAGGCGACCGGCTGGGCCCGACCCTCTCGCTGCGCGGGATCGACAACTCCGTCTACTACCGCCTCCGCCCGGAGGCGCCCCGCTACTTCGCCGACTTCACGGGCACCGGCAACAGCCTGAACATCCTCCACCCTCGCACCATGGCGCTGGTGATGGACAGCTTGCGCTACTGGGTGACCGACATGCACGTCGACGGCTTCCGCTTCGACCTCGCCCCGGTGCTCGTGCGCGGGTACGAGGCCGGCCAGCCGAGCGCGTTCTTCGAGATCATCCAGCAGGACCCGGTGCTCTCGACGGTGAAGCTCATCGCCGAGCCCTGGGACGTGGGTCCCGACGGCTACCGCATCGGCCGGTTTCCACAGGGCTGGGCCGAGTGGAACGGCGCCTACCGCGACTGCGTCCGACGCTTCTGGCGCGGGGAGCCCGGCCAGGTGCCCGAGCTCGCCTCGCGGCTCACCGGCTCGAGCGACATCTACGGCCACACGGGGCGGCTGACGTACGCGAGCGTGAACTTCGTCACCTGCCACGACGGTTTCACTTTGACCGACCTCGTGAGCTACGAGCACCGGCACAACGAGGCCAACGGCGAGGGCGGCGACGACGGCTCTCCGGAGAACCACAGCCGGAACTGGGGGGTCGAGGGGCCGAGCGACTCGGTGCGCGTCCAGCGCCTCCGTGACCGGATGAAGCGCAACTTCCTCACGACCCTCATGTGCTCCCAGGGCGTGCGCATGCTGCTGGGCGGCGACGAGATCGGCCGCACCCAGGGCGGCAACAACAACGCGTACTGCCAGGACGACGAGGTCAGCTGGGTCGACTGGAGCGTCGGGGAGAGCGGCATCGAGCTGCTCGCCTTCGTCCGCCAGCTGGCGGGGATCGTGTCGGAGAACCCCATCCTGCGCCGCAGGAACTTCCTCACCGGGGAGCTCGTACCGGGGACCCAGATGAAGGACGTGACCTGGATCCGGCCCGACGGCGAGGAGATGAAGGCGGACGACTGGGCGGACCCCGAGAACCGCACGCTCGGGATGCTCCTCTACGGGCGCGCCGTGGACGAGGTCGACGCACGCGGCCGGTCGGCGCGGGGCGAGACGCTGCTCCTGCTCCTCAATGCAGGGATGCGCCCCCGCCCCTGGACCCTCCCCAAGGTGGCCGAGCCGGGCCGCTGGGAGGAGCTCGTGAGCACGGCCCGCCCGGCCCGCTTTGCGAGAGAGGTGCGCGGCCCGACGGTCAGCGTCCCGGCGCAGTCGAGCCTGCTCCTGCGCCGCGGGGTGACGTCCCGGCCGCCGCGGCGTCAGCCCGTGACGGAGCCAGCCGCCAGGTCCGCCGGGGCCGCGGCAGCGACCTCCGGCTCGAGGAGCACCCCCGCGTGGTCGCGCGTGCCGCCGGAGGCCTGAACGGCTTCCCAGAGCTCCTCTCGGTAGACGCGGCGGTTCGGAGCGTCGACGCCGAGCCGCACGTAGCTGCCGGCCGGGCGGATGAGCGTGATGCCGAGCTCGTCGCCGATCGCGCTGCCCCCGAACGTGACGGTCGGGTTCCCCTTCGAGACGGAGGCGACCGACACCCACACGTCGTCTTCGACCTCGATGCGCTCGCCGGGGCGGCGGTCGATCGCGAGCCCCGCGCGTGCCGCGCCCGCCGGGTCGTCGTCCGTGGCCATGGTGATGCGCACGCGGTCGCCGACGAACTGGACGCCGGACATCGGGACGATCTCGAGGCGCGCCTCGTCCGCGGAGACGACCGTCGCGCAGACGCGCAGGGTCCTGCTCGCGCCGCCGACGCACAGGCCGATCCAGACGCGGCGGTCCGTCACCGAGAGGACCGTCACGCGGAGGTCCGGTTCGATCACGATCGACTCGCCTGGCCGACGATTGAGCACGAGCATGGACGCCCCTCCCGTCCCGACTGTGGGCCCCAACCGTAGCTGGCGACCGGGCGCGATGCGTGGTTCGTCGACGTCTACGGCTGCTCAGGTGCCAACGCCTCGAGGACCGTGCGGGCGTGCCGGAGGGACGACTCGGGATCGGCGTCGGGCGTCCCGACGAGCGGGTCGAAGTTCAAGTCGACGAACGCCTCCGTCATCCCGGTGGCGGCGATCGCGTGCAGGTCCTCTCTCACCTCTTCGAGGGTGCCGACGAGGGGCGCGCGCGTTGTCGAGCGGACCTTCACGACCGCTCGGCACACGAACCGGAGCGAGCGCGGGTCGCGTCCGGACCGTGCGGCGGCGTCGCGGACGACGGCGATCGAATCCGCGAGAGAGACGAGGTCCGCCCGGCTGCTGCTGATCCAGCCGTCGGCCATCTGGCCTGCCCGGCGCAACGAGGCGTCCGCGGTCCCGCCGAACAGCACCGGAGGACAGGGGCGCTGGAGGGGCTTCGGTTCCACCCGTGCCCGAGGCACCCGGAAGTACGTGCCTTCGTAGTCGACGACCTCGTCGCTCCAGATCGCGCGCAGGCACCGGACGAAGTCCGCGGTGCGCGCCCCCCTGTGGTCGTAGGGGACGCCGGCGGCTTCGAGCTCCTCGGGCATCCACCCGAGACCGATCCCGACGTCGAGCCGTCCGCCCGAGAGGTGGTCGATCGTGGTGAGCGGCTTCGCGAGGACGATCGGGGAGTAGAAGGGCGCGATGACCACCGCGACCCCGAGCCGGACGCGCGACGTCTTCGCGGCGAGGTAGGCGAGCACGGCGAGCGGGTCCTGGACGCTCCGGTACGGGGGGTCGAGCCGGTGCGCGCCGGCCTCGTCGACAGGGGCGAGGAGCCGCTGGAAGGTCCAGAGCGACCGGTAGCCGAGCTCCTCTGCCCACGCGGCGACGGCGGTGCATCCTTCTGCGGTCGCCCACGACCCGGACACCGGGGCCGCACAGCCGAGCTCCATGCCAGCCTCAGCCTTCCTGCGCCGGCCGGCGCTTCCCCACCCGTGAGCGCCCCCGCCAGGCGCTCCCGAGCAGCGCCGAGATCGCGAGCGCCGGGAGCGTGACCACGTCCGCCACCCGGTCGTGCCGGAGCGCGAAGGCGACGGCGACGAGCGCCAGGATCGCGACGAACAGCTCGGGCGTGTCGCCGACCAGGAAGTCCCACCAGAAGTGCCCGAAGGCTCGGGCCCAGCGAACGGCCGTGCGGCTCACGTGGCGACCCCCCCGTCGTCGGCAGGGCCGAGACGTGCGGGCGCCGGCGCCTGGGTCTTCAAGAGCGCGACCGAGGCGGCGGTCACCGCCGCGAACACGCCGATGAGCACCGGGATCGCGAGGTCGCTCCCCGGCCAGCGGACGCCTGCGCCCTCGCCGAGCCAGTACAGCCCGAAGCTGGTCAGCATGATGCCGACCACGGTCTTGATGGTGTTCTCGGGCACCTCGGAGAGCTGGCGGGAGACGAGCAGCCCGACCGTCGAGACGACCACGACGGCCGCGGCGGCGGCGGCCGACGCGTAGCCGAGCCTGTGCTGGCTCGCGCCGAGGCTGATCACGATGAGGACGACCTCCATGCCTTCGAGGAACACGCCTTTGAACGCGACGGCGAAGCCCAGGCCGTCTCGGCGTCCGCGCGTCCCCGAGGACGCGCGCAGCGACGCCGCGGTCGCCTGGTAGATGGCGTCCTCGTCGTGCTTCGCCTTGTGGCCGCTCGCTCGGAGGATCGCCTTGCGCAGCCACGAGAGCCCGAGCACGCCCAGCAGCGCGCCGACGAGCACGCGCAGCGCGTCGATCGGCACGTAGTGGATGAGGGGGACGCCGACGGCCCCGACGAGCACGCCGAGCACGACCAGCGCGGCGGCCGTCCCCTCCGTCGCCGATCGCCACCCTCGCGTGGTGCCCGAGGCGAGCACGATCGTCAGCGCCTCGACGGCCTCGACGCAGCACGCGCCGAAGACCGCGAGCATCAAGATGACGGTGGCGCTGCTCACCGGCTCACCTTCGCACGTCCCGGCTCTCCTCGTCCGACGCGGCCGAAGGGCCACGCTCCGGCTCGGAGAAGAGGATACAGCCGGCTCCGTCGAGCTCGATCCCGACCCGCGTGCCCCTCGGGACCCGTCGCTCGCTCACGACGCCGGTGAGCCGGCGGCCTCCGGGCAGCCCCACGACCAGCTCGTAGTGGCGGCCCCGGAACGCGGTGTCCTGCACGCTCCCGACGAGGTGGGCGGTCTCGGACTCCGCGTCGCACAGCCGGACGGCGGTGGGCCGGACGGCGAGCAGCATCGGAGCGGTCGGGGCGTCGCGGCCGTCGGTCCCGGCGCCGATGCGCGCGCCGACCGGCCGGCTTCCCTCGACGCCCAGTGGCTGCACCTCGAGGTGGCCGGGGGTCCTCCCCGGGCCGACGACGGAGACCTCGAGCTCGCCGGCGAGCCCGGTGAACCGCGCGACGAAGAGCGTCGCCGGCGTGCTGTAGATCTCCTCGGGCGCGCCGAGCTGCACGAGGACGCCGTCCTGCAGGACCCCGACCTCGTCGGCGAGCGCGAACGCCTCGAGCTGGTCGTGGGTGATGTAGATGGTGGTGGCGCCGGCCTCGCGCACGAGCGAGGAGATCTCGATCCGCATGCGCTCGCGCAGGTCGGCGTCGAGGTTCGAGAGCGGCTCGTCGCACAGGAGGAGCCCGGTGTCGCCGACGAGCGCCCGGGCGAGGGCGACGCGTTGCTGCTCGCCGCCGGACAGCTGGACGGGGAACCGGTCCGCGAGGGGCGCGAGGCCGACCCTCTCGAGCATGCGGAGGGCGTGGCGCCGCGCGTCGCGGCGCGTGGTCCGGTGCCGGCGCAGCGCGAAGGCGACGTTGTCCCGGGCGTTCAGGTGCGGCCAGAGCGCGTAGTCCTGGAACACCATCGCGAGGTCCCGGCGCTCCGGGGGGAGGTGGACGCGCCCGTCGGCGACGACCGTCTCGCCGATCACGAGCCGACCCGAGGTCAGTCTCTCGATCCCGGCGATCGTGCGCAGGAGCGTCGTCTTGCCCGACCCCGACGGGCCGAGGAGCACCATGAACGTGCCGGGGTCGACGGTGAAGCTCGGCCCCCGCAGGGCGTGGTTGCCACCCGGGTACACCTTGGAGACGTCTTCGACGACGAGGCGCTCAGCCACGGGTCGTCGACCCGATCCGTCGCCAGCCCCTCGGCGCGAGCAGTCGGTAGAGCAGGAGGACGAGGCCCACGAGCCCGAGCGCGATGCCGACCGAGAGGACGGCCTGGGCCAGCCCGAGGCCGAAGTGGTACCCGGCGATGTTCAGGTTGATGGCCACCGAGAGCGGCGGCGATCCCGGCGCGTAGAGGAGCTGCGAGATCGGCAGCTCGAGGAAGATCCCGCAGAACGTGAACAGCCAGGCCATGACCACCGGCCGGGAGACGGCCGGCAGAACCCCGCTCGCCCACGCGCGGAGCACCCCTGCGCCGTGGGCGCGGGCCGCGTCGTGGAGCGACGGCTGGACCTGGGAGACCGGGCCCACCAGCACCCGCGCGTTGGTGGGGAGGCTCGAC
>JAKATH010000069.1 GCA_021828055.1 Actinomycetes bacterium | reverse complement strand
CCCAGATCGCCAAGCAGCTGCTCATGGTCGGGGGGGTGGACCGCTACTACCAGATCGCACGGTGCCTGCGGGACGAGGACCTGCGCGCGGACCGCCAGTTCGAGTTCACCCAGCTCGACATGGAGGCGTCGTTCGTCACCCACGACGACGTGCTCGGCTTCGTCTCCGAGGCGGTGCTCGACGCCGCGGAGGCGGCGACCGGCTCGCGCCCGCCGGCGATCGAGAAGATGTCGTGGGCAGAGGCGCTCGACCGCTACGGGACCGACAAGCCGGACCTCCGGATCGAGACCGCGATCGTGGACCTGGGCGAGGTCTTCGCGTCGAGCGAGGTCCGCTCCTTGGCCGCGCCGGCGGTGAAGGGCCTCCGGGTCCCCGGCGGGTCGAAGACGAGCCGCGCCGCGCTCGACGCGCTCGTCGAGCGGGCGAAGGTCCTCGGTGCGAGAGGTCTTGCCTGGTTCCGCGTCAACGAGGGCGAAGGCGAGGCCTCCCTCGACTCGCCGCTCGCCCGCGTCCTCTCGGACGCAGAGCGCGAGGGCCTGGTGCGCGCGACGGATTCGGCGCCGGGCGATCTCGTCCTCGCGGTCGCCGACGAGCACCGGACCGCCTGCACCGTCCTCGGCCAGCTTCGCGTCGAGCTGGCCGCGAGACCGGTGGCGGAGGGGCCGCACCGCTACGTCTGGGTGGTCCAGTTCCCCCTCTTCGAGGGGATCGGCGCGGACGGGCACCCCGTGGCCGCGCACCACCCGTTCACCATGCCCCACCCCGACGACCTCGACCGGATGGAGAGCGACCCCTTGTCGGTGCGCTCGCAGGCCTACGACCTCGTGCTGAACGGCTGGGAGCTCGGATCGGGGAGCGTGCGCATCCACCGCGCCGACGTCCAGGCGCGGGTGTTCAAGGTGCTCGGCGTCTCCGACGAGGACGCCGAGTCGCGCTTCGGGTTCCTCATGAACGCCTTCCGCTACGGCGCGCCGCCGCACGCGGGCTTCGCGTTCGGCGTCGACAGGCTCGTCGCCGTCCTCGCCGGCGAGGAGAGCATCCGGGAGGTGGTCGCCTTCCCGAAGACCCAGTCGGGCTCGGACCCCCTCACCGGGGCGCCGAAGCCGTTGCCGGCGTCGTCGCTCGCGGAGCTCGGGATCCGGATCGCCGGGAGATGACCGGGCTCTTCGAGGCTGCGGCCGAGGAGAGGCTGCGATCTCGTGCGCCCCTCGCCGCTCGCCTGCGGCCCCGCTCCCTGGACGAGGTGGTGGGGCAGCGCCACCTCGTCGGCCCGGGTGCGCCGCTGCGCGTCCTCGTCGAGCGCGATCGGCTCTCCTCGGTGGTGCTCTGGGGGCCGCCGGGCAGCGGCAAGACGACGCTCGCGCGGCTCGTCGCGGTCGCGACGAAGAAGGAGATGGTGGCGCTGTCCGCGGTGACCGCCGGGGTGAAGGACGTCCGCGAGGCCATCGAAGGAGCGCGGCGGCGTCTGGGGGATGAGGCGCGGGGCACCATCCTGTTCCTCGACGAGGTCCACAGGTTCAACAAGGCGCAGCAGGACGTCCTGCTGCCCGCGGTCGAAGACGGGCTCATCGTGCTCATCGGTGCGACGACGGAGAACCCGTTCTTCGAGGTGAACGCGCCGCTCATGAGCCGGGCGACGCTGTGGCGGCTCGAGCCGATCGGAGACGACGACATGGCAGCGCTGGTGCGGCGCGGTCTTGACGTCGAGCACGCCGAGGCCGACGACGAGACGGTCGGCGCGGTCGTCGGCGCGGCGGAGGGGGATGCGCGCTCGGCGCTCACGACGCTCGAGGTCGCCGTCGCGCTCGCCGCCGCGCGCGCCGCCGCGCGCGCCGGGCCGGTGTCGGGCGCGCCGACCGTCGCCGTCACCGTCGACGACGTCGTGCGCGCCCGCGCCGGGCGCCTCTACCACCAGGGGGTGGACGAGCACTACGACCAGGTGAGCGCGTTCATCAAGTCCGTCCGAGGCTCGGACCCCGACGCGGGCCTCTACTGGATGGCGCGGATGCTCGAGGCCGGCGAGGACGCGCGCTTCGTGGCACGGCGGCTCGTCGTCCTGGCGAGCGAGGACATCGGCATGGCGGACCCCCAGGCGCTCGTCGTCGCCGACGCCGCGGCGCGCGCGGTGGAGATGGTGGGGCTGCCGGAGGCCGCGCTCAACCTCGCCCACGCGGTCGTGTATCTCGCCTGCGCGCCGAAGTCGAACCGGGTGACCCTGGCGCTCGGCCGAGCCCGCGACGACGTGCGCGGAGGCACGCGGGCGGAGGTGCCGGCGCACCTGCGCGACAGCCACTACCGCGCCGCCGAGCGGATCGGCCACGGCGCGGGGTACCGCTACCCGCACGACTGGCCCGAAGGCTGGGTGGACCAGCAGTACCGGCCCGCGGCGCTCGAGGGGCACGTCTACTACGAGCCGTCCGTCCACGGCGAGGAGGCCGACGTGGCCGCGCGGCTCTGGCGGCTCCGTCTGCACGACGAGGGGGGCGCGCGAAGGAGGATCTGAGCGGCGGGTTAGCTTGTGCGGCGATGTCCGGCCCGCCAGCTCCTGGGAGGCGTTGACCGATGCCGGGGATGTCCCACTCGCTCCGGGCCGACAACCCGCTCGTCGTGGGCGCCTTCCACGCGGCGATCCTCCACCAGCTCCTGCTCATCCTGGCGGTCGGCGTCGGCTTGGCGCTCGTCTGGAACGTCTGGTTCGCCTTCCAGCTCCGCCGGGGCGCGCGGGGCGTCGCTGGTCCGGCTGAGGGCGCCGCGGCGACGGAGCGGCCCGGCGGCCCTGCCCACGAGGGCGCCGCGGCGACGGAGCGGCCCGGCGGGCCCGGGGCGGTGGTGCTCGCGACCGCCGAGCCCCCCGCGCGCCGGTTCCTCCGCGTCGGTTTCGGGCTGCTCTGGCTGCTCGACGGCCTGCTCCAGATGCAGGCCAGCATGCCCCTCGGCATGCGCGCAGGGGTCGTGAAGCCCGCGGTGCTCGGCTCCCCGGGCTGGGTCCACCGCCTCGTCGTCGGCGGGATGACGGTCTGGACCAACCACCCGGTAGAGGCTGCCGCCGCCGTGGTCTGGATCCAGATCGGGATCGGGCTCGCGCTCCTGCTCGCGCCCCGTGGCCGCTGGTCCCGGGCCGCGGGGCTGGTGAGCGTGGGATGGGGGCTCGTCGTGTGGGTGGTCGGCGAGGCGCTCGGGGGCTCGTTCGGCCCGGGCCAGTCCTGGGCGTTCGGCCTTCCCGGCGCGGTGCTCTTCTACGCCGTCGTCGGAGGGCTCCTGGCGCTCCCGGAGTCCGCGTGGCGCGGGCAGCGCCTCGGGCGGCTGGTGACCGGCGCGCTGGGCCTCTTCTTCGTGGGCATGGCGCTCCTCCAGGCGTGGCCGGGGCGCGGGTTCTGGGTGGGGAGATCGACGCGACCCGGACACCTGCTCACCATGGTCCGGACGATGGCCGGGACCTCCCAGCCCCACGTGCTGTCGGGCTGGCTCACGTCGTTCGCGGGCTTCGACGCCGCGCACGGCTGGGCCGTCAACCTCTTCGTGGTGGCCGCGCTGAGCGCGATCGGGCTGTTGCTGGTGGGCGGCGTGCGGCCGCTCGTGGTCGCCGGGGCACTGGCGGCGACCCCGCTGTGCCTCGCCACCTGGGTGCTCGTCCAGGACTTCGGGTTCGTCGGCGGCGTCGGGACCGACCCGAACTCGATGGTCCCCCAGCTGCTCCTCCTCTGGGGCGGGGTGGTCGCCGTCGTGCGGGCCCCCGCGGCGACCAGGGAGCCGTCGTTCGTCTCCGTGCGCGACGTGCTCGGACGGCCAGGCCTTCGGCGCTGGGAGGTGCTGAGCCCAGGCGTCCTCGCCCGCGCTGCGGTGGGCGCGGTCTGCGGCTTCGTGGTCCTTGTCGGGGTCGTTCCGATGGCGGTCGCCTCGACGAACCCGAACGCCGACCCGATCCTGAGCGAAGCCCTCAACGGCTCGCCGAACCAGGTGGACTCTCCGGCGCCCGGCTTCAGCCTCGTCGACCAGCGGGGCCGGCGGGTGTCGCTCGAGAGCCTCCGCGGCAAGGCCGTCGCGCTCACCTTCTTGGACCCGGTCTGCAATTCGGTCTGCCCCGTCATCGCGCAGACCTTTCGCGCCGCCGACGAGATGCTCGGCAACGAGGCGAGCCGCACCGTCTTCGTGGCGATCGCCGCGAACCCCGTCTACCGCTCGATCGCGACGATCGACGCCTTCGACCGCGCACAGCACCTGACCGGGGTGAAGAACTGGCTGTACCTCACGGGCTCGGTCAGGCAGCTCACCAGGGCGTGGAACGCGTACGGGATCCAGGTGAGCGTCTTGTCCGCGGGCGCCATGGTCGCCCACTCCGAGGTCGCCTACGTCATCGACCCGTACGGGCGCATGCGGGAGATCTTCGGCGACCAGACCGGGACAACAACGAGCGCGCGATCCTCCACGGCCGGGCTCGTCGCCAACGCGCTGCGTGCCGCGCTCTCGTCGTGACGAAGGCCGTCCGCCGCAGGGCGGCCGGCGCCGCGGCGCTGGTGGCCTGCGTGATGCTCGCCTCGGCGCCGGGCGCCCGGGCAGCCTCTGTCGCGCAGCCGGACGCGGCGGGCGCTCGCGCGGCAGGCCTCGAGCAGACCTGGGAGACGCCGCAGGGGACGTGGGCCGTCATCGCCATGGGCCGCCTGGAGAGCCGTCTGAACACCTTCTGGCAGCTGCTCTTCCGGCCAGCCGGAACGACCCGCTGGTCGCTCGTCACGCCCCCCGGCGTGGCCAGCAACGGCGGTCTCTCCGCCGACGGCACAGGCTCCCCGTCGGGAGCCGTCATCGCCGGGTTCCAGCCCAGCAAGCACCTCCACTTGTCGCCGCTGGCCGAGACCACCGACTTGGGGAGGCACTGGCGCGCGGGGATCCTGCCGGCGGCGCTCGTCTTCGCTGCAGACGCCGTCGCCGTCGACGCACGCACCGCGCTCGCGCTCGTGCGCACCGAGGGCGGGGCGCTCGTGCGGGCCGACGGGTCGATCACACGATGGTCGACCGTCGCGACGGTGGCGACGCTCGGCTCGACGGCAGCGGGCCGTGCGTGCAGGGTGTCGGCGCTGAGCGCGGTGGTGCTTGCCGGAGGCGCCCCCGAGGTCGGCGCCGACTGCGCGGAGCCGGGCACGGTCGGGCTCTTGCGCGAAGTGCGCGGGACGTGGGTCTCCAGCGCGCCGCGCGTTGCGGATCGAGGCACCTCGAAGCTCGACGTCGTGCGCCTGTGGAGCGACCCCGGGGGAACAACCGCGCTGATCGAAGGGCACGGCGCAGGCAAGCCGTCGCTCGTCGTCGCGTGGCGGAGGTCGCCGGCAGGGCGTTGGACGGTGTCGGCTCCCGTCACCTTCACCGGCGACGTGCTGTCGACCGCCACGGGCACAGGATCTTCCGTCGCGGTCGTCACGAGCGCCGGCTGGCGCGCGCACGCGGTCGAGCAGATCGCCGGACCGGGGGGGCGCTGGCGCTCGACCGGCCGGCCGCCGGCGGGCACGCAGGCGGTCGCCTTCGCCCTCGGGGGCCTCGAGGCGCTCGCGGTTCACGGCGGGCGCGCCTCGGTCTGGCAGCTCGGCGCGTCCGGCCGGTGGCACGAGACGTCGGGGCGGGTCACGGTCCCCATCGCCTACGGCTCGTCCACATGACCCCTCGTTCCGGGGCGCGCCGACCTGTCCCGGGGGGCGCCGTAGCATCGCGGGTCGTGGACGGTCCGCCGCGCACGCCCGCAGCGCCGCCGCCGGACGGCCCGGCGCGCGGGCCGGAGGCGCCGACGCCGTGGCTGGCGTCGCCCCGCCACCTCCGCTGGCTCGTCGCCGTCGGGCTCGCGGCGCTGGTCCTGGTCGTCGTGGCCCTCGTCGTCTCGATCCACGAGTCCGACACCATGGGCTCGATGGCCACCATCCAAACGGCCGGCTTCTCCCAGCCGGGCAGCACGACCCCCGTCCCCTTCTCGCTCCCGGTCCTGCAACCGCCAGCCGCGGCGCCTGCTCACGGGACGAGCACCGCGTCGATGGCGTCGCTGCGCGGCCGGCCGCTGGTGCTCAACCTGTGGGGGAGCTACTGCACGGTCTGCAGGCAGGAGACGCCGGCGGTGGAGTCGGTCGCACGCCGCGTCGGCGCGGCCGTCACGTTCGTCGGCGTCGACACGGCGGACCAGCGGGGCACAGCGCTTCGGTTCCTCCGCCGCTACCACGTCACCTATCTCCAGCTGTTCGACCCCGGCGAGCGGGTCGCGTCGGGCTACGGGATACAGGGGTTGCCGGTGACGGTCTTCGTGTCCGGCAAGGACAGCGTGGTCGGGGAGTACCTGGGCGCCCTCGACGCCAAGACGCTCACGCACTACCTCGGGACGCTCTTCGGCGTCCGGGTGCCTCCGCGCTGCCGAAGCGAAGCGACATCAGCACCACCGTCACCAAGACCGGCCTGCGCGTCGACGCCCACGTCGTCGAAGCTGACCACCCCACCGGCATCAAGATCAGCGGCAAGGAGATGAAGGCCCTTTCGATTCGCCACCACGACATCCAGCCCAATCGCGACTACACCATCAGTCCCGAGTCACCCTTCACCCCGAGAAAGTGGGAAGTTGTTCTTGCGTCGGCCCTAAAGTCCGCAGAGGTCCTTGGGCTGGGATGGGCTGGGCTGGTGCTTCCTCACCTGCTGTGGAAGCGCGGGGACGGAGGAACCCAGTAAGCGTGTTGGGCGTACGAGCAGTACGTGCCGCGTTGGCGGCCGTGGCGGCGACGGCGGGCATGCTCCTCGCCTTCGGCGCAACCGCCGCAGCGACAACATGACCGCCACACTGTTCGTGGCAGACGGCGGGACTGGCACCTGTACCCAGACCTCGCCGTGCGGCTCGATCCAGACCGCTGTGAGCGAGGGCGAGGGCTACAGCGGCGAAGCCGTTACCGTCCACGTCGGCCCTGGCACGTACACAGGGGGCATTTCCGTGAGTGCAGCGTCGCTCGCTTCGCTCACGATCGAGGGATCCGGTGCTTCGAATACCAAGGTCACGGGCACAACATTCCTACGGGGCTTCCTGGTCTCAGCCGGCACGCTGTCCATCGACGATCTCACAGTCATGGACGCGTTGGTCACAACAGGATCTGGCGTGCTCAACAACGGCACTCTCACTCTCGCTCACGACACCTTCAGGCTCGATCTCGCCGGCAACGTAGGTGGCGCCGTCGGCAACACCGGTACCGTCGTTGCGATCGACGACTACTTCACGGACGACTCGGCCACACAGGGCGGCGACGTCTACAACTCTCACACAGCCACCTTCATGGCGACCGGAGACACCTTCGTGGGCAACTTCGGCTCGGCCACCACAGGCGGTGGCATTTACAACGCCGGCACGGTCACCGCCACCGACGACACCTTCATCGGTGAGAAAGCCATCACAGGCGGCGGCATTTACAACGTCGGGACTCTCACCGCCACCGACGACACCTTCTCGGAGATTCATGCGCTTCTTCAGGGCGGCGGCATCGTGAACCACCGGGGCACTGTGGCTGCCACCAACGACACCTTCTTCCGCAACTCGGCCGGGACGACAACACCATCCGACCCCCGCAGCTGGAGGCACCTTTCGGGTGAAGACGCTAGCCGCCGCAAAGGCCCAGTCGAGTTGCTCTGCGACGGCCCCAACCCCACCCCTGCGGCGGGCCTCTCCAGGGCCTCGCTCGTCGGCGTGCAGGAGGGCGGGCCCGCGGGCGCCACCACGCCCTCACCGGCCGTTGCATCAAGCGATCGCAGCCGATGGCGCGCGAGGGACTGCCGGAGGCGGGACGCCCGCACGCCGGCCGGCCGCCGCGACGGCGGGGGACCGCGAGGGCGGTCCCGTGCACAGCCGACGGTGGCGGGAGGGGAGCACGAGTGATCGTGTGGACGGGAGTCGACGATCCGAGCACGCGGGCGTCGCAATGAAGAGCGGAGATGGACGAGTGACGACCGGTAGGAGGCTTCGGGCGATCTGCGGGATCCTGATCGTGGGCGCGTCGGCAGCCGCTGCAGGGATGCTGCCGGCAGCGGCTGCGGGCGCGTCGGGATCCGTCACGCTGTACGTGCAGACAGGGGGGACCGGCACCACATGCACGACAGCCACGAGTGGCGCGTGCGGCTCGATCCAGGCCGCGGTCACGAAAGCCGAGACCTACACAGGTGACACAGTGACGATCGTCGTGGGCAGCGGCACCTACTCGGGCGACATCACGATCACGGCGTCAGCTCTGGCTTCCCTCACCATCGAGGGCCAAGGAGGGTCCCACACGGTGGTGCAGGGCGGTGGTCCCGTCATCAGGGTCTCGAGCGGGACTGTGGCGATCAGCGACCTCGAGATCACCGGCGGGACAAGCGTGACAGCAGGCGGCGGCGTTTACAACGCGACAGCTGGGCATCTCACCCTCTCCGACGACGTGATCACGCACGACAGAGCGGGACTGTTCGGCGGCGGCGTCGCCAACTACGGCACCCTCACCCTCGTCGGCGACACAGTGTCGAACGACGGGAGCGGTGACTACGGTGGCGGCGTCTTGACCGCGGGACCGGCGACCTTCGACCACGACACGTTCTCGAACGACGGGACCGGTGCCTACGGCGGGGGCGTCTACAACATCGGTGCGCACATCGTCCTCACACACGACGTCCTGTCGGGCGACAGGGCGCCGACAGGGGGTGGCGGCGGCATCTTCGTGGGGGGCACCGCGACACTCACGAACGATACGTTGAGCGGGGACTCGGCGGGCTTCACAGGGGGCGGCGCGATCGAGGTCTACACAACAAGCAGCGCAAGCAGCGCCAATCTCTCGGGCGACACGCTGGCGCACGACTCCTCTACGACGACCGGTGGCGCGGTGATGAACTTCGCCCACATGACGCTCACGAACGACACCTTCTTCACAGACAGTGCAGCAGAAAACGGGGGGGCGATCTACAACGGCAACACCATGAACGTGGTCGACAGCACGGTCTCGAACTCCCGGGCACAAAGCGGCGGCGCCATCTACAACTACTACACACTGTCCGTGGACAGCTCGATCGTCGATTCCGGCACCTGCGGTGGGAGGTCGATGAGCGGGAGCCACAACGTCGTGGCAAGTGCGACATGCGCGGGCGTGTCGACAGACGTCCTCACGACGTCGGCGCGCATCGGGCTCTCCACCACGCTCGCTGCCAACACATCCACGGGCCCCACAACCCTTGCGATCGGGCCGGGGAGCGCGGCGGTCGACGTGGTGCCGAGCTCGGCTTGCACGGTGACGGTCGACGAGCGCGGGGACCATCGCCCCGGCGTGACGGGCCAGACGAACTGCGACGCCGGCGCGTTCGAGCTGCAGGGCATTGGCCAGGCACCGTCGATCGCGTCTGCCGACCACGCGATCTTCGCGGTGGGGGAAGCGGGGACGTTCCAGGTGCTGATGGCGCCGGGTGTCTTCCCGACACCCACGTACTCCCTCACCGGCGCGCCCGCCTGGCTCTCGGTGACAGCCGCGAGCGGCACCATTGCCGCCACCCCGGCCACAGGCACCGTCGGGACCTACTCGTTCACCATCAAGGCCACAAACGGGATCACACCTCCGGCCAGCCAGCCCTTCACCCTGACCGTCGACCAGCCGCCCACCATCACCTCGGCAGACCACGCCACCTTCACCACCGGAAAGGCCGGCACCTTCCAGGTGACGGTCACAGCGCACACCTTTCCGACGCCCCCGACCTACACCGAGACCGGCGCACTGCCCAAGACAGTCATCTTCTCGTCGTCGGGTCTGCTCTCGGGCACCCCGGGGGCGGGCACCGGCGGCACCTACTCGTTCACCATCAAGGCCACAAACGGGATCACATTTCCGGCCAGCCAGCCCTTCACCCTGACCGTCGACCAGCCGCCCACCATCACCTCGGCACACCACGCCACCTTCACCGTGGGCGTCCCGGGGAGCTTCGGCGTCACCGTCACCGGCTACCCGGCCCCGACGGTCACCGAGTCCGGCACCCTGCCCGACGGGGTCCACTGGACAGCGCCGGCCCACACGCTCTCTGGCACCCCGGCACTGGGCACCGCAGGGACCTACGCGCTCAGCTTCACCGCGACAAACGGCGTGTCGCCTGCGGCCACCCAGGTCTTCACCCTGGTCGTCCCCACAGTGCCCCCGGCGGACCGCACAGCCCAGCTCCCAGGGGCCCCGGCCCTCACGACCGCCACCCCTGGGACAGGGGACGTGAAGCTCGTCTGGACCGCACCCAAGACAGCGGGCTCCGCTGCGGTCACCGGCTACGAGGTCTGCGACACGACGACCGCAGCTGCGCTCACACGATGCCCGACAGCAACGACAGCGGGCACGGCCACTTCTCTCACCCTCACCGGCCTCACCGACGGCACGACCTACGACTTCGAGGTCCGGGCGAAAGACGCCTCGGGCTATGGCCCGTTCTCCAACGAAAAGATCGCGACCCCAGGGGCGCCGGCGCCGCTCTCTGCCACCCGGGTCTTCGGCCAGACACCAGACGCGACCGCAGCGGCCGAGCTCGCCCGGGCGTTCCCCTTCACAAAGGGGGTGTGCCCTGCGAGCCGTGCGGCGGTCGTCGCCACGACAACGACCTACCAGGACGGGCTCAGCAGCCAGTACCTCGCCCAGTCGCTCACAACCGGCACCCTCCTCACCCCGACGAAGAGCCTGTCCCCGGTGACCGCTTCGGCATTGAAGGACGAGGGCATCACGACCGTCTACCTCGTCGGAGGGCCGCTCGCGCTCACGACAACAGTGCTGAAGTCGATCGAGGCGCTCACAGCCTACGAGTGCGGGGGCAAGACCAAGGGGGCGACGACAGGCAAGGTCGCCGTCCACCGCCTCTACGGGCAGACCCAGTACGGGACCGCAGCAGCGATCGCAGAGCACGTCGGGACCGGCGCCTCGCTCTCGTTCCCCGGCGCCTATGGAACGACCAACGCCACAGGTGGCACCGGCAAGTACAACGACACCAAGGGGAGCGGCTCTTTCGCTCCGACGGGCCCGGTGCCGACGGCGATCCTTGCCAACGGCACAGAGTTCCAAGACGCCCAGGCAGCCTCGGTCGTCTCCTACCACACAAAGCTCCCGCTGCTGCTCACCCCTGCGACGACCCTGTCTCCAACAGCGCTCGGCGCGATCGGAGAGCTCGGCATCAAACAGGTGATCTTGATGGGCGGCACACTCGCCGTCACCAACACCGTGGAGAACGCCTTGGCGAAGGCCGGCGTCTCGGTGCTGCGGGTGGCAGGAAAGGACTACACCGACACGACCCTCCAGCTCGCAAGGTTCGAGGCCGCAGGCTCGACAGCGGGGCTCGGGTGGACACCAGGGCACGAGGTCCTGGTCGCCAGGGGCAACGGCTTCACCGACGGCATCGCAGGAGCCCTGCTCGACGGCCCGCACAACACGGCGACAGGCGCCGCCGGCACGGTGCGGCCGCTGCTTCTGACCGAGAGCCCGACCGCAGCGGGCGCCTCCATCACCACGTTCTTGAAGGTCACAGGGCGCACAGGGATCGGCAAGACAGCGGCAAAGACCATCACCTCCCTCACGATCCTGGGCGGGCCGCTCGCGGTGAGCACAGCCGTGGTCACCCAGATGCAGACAGCCCTCGCGCACTAGACCTTCTTGGTCTTCGAGTCTCTGGATCTTGTGACAAGTTTCAGGCTGCGAGTCCAAGTCGGGCATTGCCGACGTAGTCACCGAGCAGGCGTTCGATGGTGCTGAGGGCACGGCGCATCTCGATGGGTGCCGGAGGTTGGTCCGCTTCGAGGAGCGGCTGGAGGAGTCGGGCTCGGAGCTTGGTGTAGAAGATTGCGACGCGCAGACCCTCGTTGGTCAGTTGGTAGGTGTTGGTGCCGCCGATGCGTTGGATGAGGCCGTGGAGGCGGAGACGGCGCAGGTCGTAGCTCATCTGCGAGGAGCTGTAGTCGCGGCCGAGGAGTCCGGCCACCTGCCCGCGAAGGCTTTTGTTGGTGAAGCCGGTGACGGCGTGGACCACCAGGCACAAAGAGCCGGCCAGGGCCATGGCG
>JAKATH010000068.1:1357-12469 GCA_021828055.1 Actinomycetes bacterium | reverse complement strand
CCTCCACTCAGAGCTCACAGATTGCACCCCGACTGAAGTTGAGTCCACCTACTACGCTTCTCATCCTCACGCCGCGGTGGCGTGAGTTCAAAGCGCGAGAGTCTCCGCCAAACCCAGGCCAGTCCACCCTGCCAACATGACCACCGTGAACGACGCCCTCGACCTCCTCGTCCGGCTGCTCGACCTCGAGCCGATCGAAGTCAACATCTTCCGTGGGACCCAGCCCGACGAAGAGCGCCAACGCGTCTTCGGAGGCCAGGTGGCCGCGCAGGCCCTGATGGCGGCGGGACGGACCGTCGAGCACGGACGTGTGCACTCCCTCCACTCCTACTTCCTGCGCCCCGGCGACCCCTCCGTGCCGATCCTCTACGAGGTGGACCGGATCCGTGACGGCCGCTCGTTCACGACGCGCCGCGTGGTGGCGATCCAGCACGGTCAGGCGATCTTCAACATGGCGACCTCCTTCCACGACGACGAACCCGGCTTCGAGCACCAATTCCCGATGCCCGAGGCTCCCGACCCCGAGACGCTCCCCACGATGTCCGAACGCCTCGAGCCCTGGCGCGAGGAGCTCGGCGAGTGGTTCGACTGGCCACGCCCGATCGACCAGCGGCACATCGGCGAGCTGCCGTGGTTGCGGCTCGAGCCTTTGGAGCCTCATCAGCGGCTGTGGATCCGAGCGGACGGCGAGCTTCCCGACGATCCCCTGCTGCACGCCTGCGTGGCCGTCTACGCGTCGGACCTCTCGCTGTTCGACACGATCATCCACCCGCACGCGGTGAGTTGGAGAGACTCCAGGTTCATGGGTGCGAGCCTCGATCACTGCATGTGGTTCCACCGGCGGTTCCGTGCCGACGAGTGGCTGCTCTTCGACACCGACTCACCGGTGGCGGCGGGAGGCCGCGGCCTCGCGCGCGGGTTCTTCTTCGAGCGGTCCGGACGCCTCGTCGTGTCGATGGTCCAAGAAGGGCTCGCCAGGATGCGGTCCTGACCCCGGGACCGGCTCAGGCCGCGGGATCGGCTCAGGCCCGCCGGCGTGTCATCGGCACGTAGTCCCTGGCGTCGGCGCCCGTGTAGAGCTGGCGAGGCCGGGCGATCTTCGAGTCCTGATCGAGCATCTCCTGCCAGTGCGCCAGCCAGCCGGCGGTCCTCGCGATCGCGAAGAGGACCGGGAACATCTCGAGCGGGAACCCCATGGCCTGGTAGATGAGCCCGGAGTAGAAGTCGACGTTCGGGTACAGCCTCCGGGAGGTGAAGTACTCGTCGGAGAGGGCGATCTCCTCGAGCTTCAGCGCGACGTCGAGGAGCGGGTTCCTTCCGGTGACCTCGAACACGTCGTCCGCTGCCTTCTTGATGATCTGCGCCCTCGGGTCGTAGTTCTTGTACACGCGATGCCCGAAGCCCTGCAACCGCACGTGACCGTGGCCGGCCTTCACCTCGCTGATGAACGCAGGGACGTTCTCCATCGACCCGATCTCGGACAACATGCGGATGACGGCCTCGTTGGCGCCGCCGTGACGGGGACCGTAGAGGGCGGCGCACGCCGCCGCGCACGCCGAATACGGGTCGGCGTGCGAGGAGCCGACCACGCGCATCGCGGTGGTCGAGCAGTTCTGCTCGTGGTCGGCGTGGAGGATGAACAGGATGTCGAGCGCCCGGGAGAGTGCAGGGTCCGTCTGGTAACGGGGTTCGGCAACCTTCCACATCATCGAGAGGAAGTTCGACGGGAAGTCGAGCGAGTTGTCCGGGTAGACGAAGGGCATCCCCACGCTGAAGCGGTGGGCGGCGGCGGCGAGCGTGGGCATCTTGGCGATCAACCTGATGATCTGCTTCTGCCGCGATACGGGGTCGAAGATGTCCTTGGCGTCGAGATAGAAGGTCGAGAGCGCCGCGACGGCCGAGACGAGCATTCCCATCGGGTGGGCGTCGTAGTGGAAGCCGTCGAGGAACCGCTTCCGGACGTTCTCGTGGATGAACGTGTGGGAGGTGATGTCGTGGCGCCACTGCTCGAACTGGCTCTCGGTCGGCAGCTCCCCGTTCAAGAGCAGGTAGGCCACCTCGAGGTACGTCGAACTCTCGGCAAGCTGCTCGATCGGGTAGCCGCGGTAGCGAAGGATCCCCGCTGTCCCGTCGAGGTACGTGATCGCGCTCTCCGCCGCCGCGGTGGACATGAAGCCGGGGTCGTAGAACCAGATGCCGGGGAGGATCTTGGCCCAATCGGTGGCGCTGACCCCGCCGTTCACGACCGGGATCTCGTAGCTCTCGCCGCTCCGGTTGTCGGTGATCGTGATGCTCTCGGTCACGGGCCAAGGCCTCCTGTGCTATCCGGTCGACGCGGCATGCGGTTCGAGGCCGCGCGGGCCCGCATGGACCACTCCGCACGCGGCGCCGTTACGATCCTACGGGCCCATCGGGACACGGTCGACCCTACCTGCACAACGTCCGGGCGGCGGGTCACTACCGGCCGTAGGCGAACTTGTCGGCGGCGGACGGCGCGGACGCGCCGCCGGGGTTGGTCACGCGGACAGAGACCGTTCCAGCTCCCGGGGGCGCCACGGCGTCGATCTGGCTGTTCGAGACGACCTGGAAGCGGGCCCGCGCCCTGCCGAAGGTGACACCGCTCACCCATGTGAACCCGAAGCCGAGAATGGCGACGGCAGTGCCGCCGGCCCTGGGGCCCTTGGCGGGCAAGAGCTGCGACACGGTCGGGGGCCCCGGAGGCGCGACGCCGACGGAGATCGTGTCGGACGTCCGGGTGCCGCCCTCATTCGCGACCGGCGGGTCGACCGTCACGGTGATCGAGTAGGTGTTCCCCGGGACGACCCGGAAGGGTGGCAGTGTCACCGACACGGCGCCGCCTGCTGTGAGCGCGACGCGGCGGGTCTTTCCCGCGTGCGCGGCACCGCCCTCGCGGGTGACGGTGGCACGCACCGCGATCCCGCGTTCGGCGACGTTGCCGTCGTTCGCTACGACGAGCCCGACGCCGATCCTGCCCGTCGGCGGGACCACCAGCACCGCAGGAGAAGCGGCCGCTGCGGAGGAGGGCACCGGCGCGGGTGTGAGCGCCACGGCGTGCGCGACGAGCTCGACCCTGTGGATGGCGGCGAGCGTGGGAGACCTCGTGAGGGCGTCGACCAGGGAGCGCGCGGCGCTGGACGTCCGCGCCGCAGTCCTGCCGGACCACACTGAAGAAAGGAGCCGCGCGTGGCCCGGTCCCGCACGCAGCGCGCGTCGACCGGCGGCGTACATCCGGTCGCTTCGCTCGAGGAGCGTCTCGACCTTCGCCAGCTCCGACGCAGCTCCTGCGGCCGAGATCCGCCGGGGCGTCGATGCGCGCACCGACAGGCCGGCGGCGCCCACGACCGGCAGAGGCGCCATCCCGAGCAACCCGTCCACGGCCGCTCTGAGCGTCCGCATCGCGTCCGCGCGGTCGGCCATCGCCGCCGAGACATCGGCCCCTGCGCCACCCCAGGGGGCCGGCGAGGCGGCTGTCCCCGCCGCGCGCGCAAGGGACGCCGTCGACAGCACGAGTGTGTCGAGCGCCTCCTCGAGCGTCATTCGGCTGTCGCCCGCCATCGAAGCGAGCAGCTTGCGGTACTCCTCGTCCAGCCGGTTGGACACCTCGCCGAGGAGGCGCGCCTCCGCGCCGTAGGACCGGTCGACCGTACGCTCGTAGCCGACCGACTGCGAGGGCTCCTTGAGCGCCCCTCCCACCAGGACGGCAAAGACCAGTGCCCCCACCACCACGGCCACGACGGCGGCTCCGTTCACGCGCGGGATGCGGCGGCGGCGGCGGCGACGACGACGACGCTCGATGGGACACATCGGCGCGTGACGCTACTTCCATGCTTCGAGCAGGCGGGGAGCGAGGCTGACGGCGGCGTCGGGCCGGGGCAGACGCTCGGACCGCCCCCGGAGCTCAGGCTTCGGTGGGCTCGGCCTCCAAGAGGCTCCTGTGACCAGCCCCGCCCGAGGTGGGCAGGACACTGGCGGTGCTCCGCCACTCGACGGTCGCCTGGAACGCGCGCTGGTCGACCCGGTCACGGTGGCGCTCCACCACCGACAGGAGCGACGACAGCGTCCGCGAGCTGAGCAGGTGCGGCACGAGGCCCAGGTCGAGCAGCTTGGTGTGCGCCGCCCGGTAGTAGTGCTCCTCCTTCTCCACACGAGGGTCGTCGAGGTGGGCGATCTCGGCCTTGCCCGGGTGGGCCTCCACGACCATCTCGGCGAGCTGCAGTACCGAGAAGGACTCGGTGAACTGGTTGAACACTCGGTACTCGCCGGGCTCCGGCGGGTTCAGGCAGGCGAGCTCGACACAGGCGAGGGTGTCGCGGATGTCGAGCATCCCGCGCGTCTGACCGCCCTTTCCGTAGACGGTGAGCGGGTGGCCGACGACTGCCTGGACGCAGAACCGGTTCAAGACCGTGCCGAAGACGCCGTCGTAGTCGAATCGGGTGGCGAGGTCCGGGTGCAGGACGGTCTCCGGGGTCTCCTGGCCATAGACGATGCCCTGGTTCAGGTCGGTCGAGCGAACGCCCCAGATCCGGCAGGCGAACATGATGTTGTGGCTGTCGTGCACCTTGGACAGGTGATAGAAGGAGCCCGGCTGCTTGGGGTAGGGCAGGACGTCGGTCCGGCCCCGGTGGGTGATCTCGATGAACCCCTCTTCGATGTCGATGTTGGGGGTGCCGTACTCGCCCATGGTCCCGAGCTTGACGAGATGAATCGACGGGTCCACGTCGGCGATCGCGTAGAGGAGGTTGAGCGTCCCCACCACGTTGTTCACCTGCGTGTAGACCGCGTGGTTCTGGTCGATCATCGAGTAAGGGGCGGACCGTTGCTCGGCGAAGTGCACCACGGCGTCCGGCGCGAACTCCTTGATCGTCCGATGCACGAACGGCGCGTCGGTGAGATCGCCGACGAACGCGGCGATCCGGAGCCCCGAGACCTCCTCCCACACCCGGACCCGGTGCTGGAGGTGCTTGATCGGCACGAGGCTGTCGACGCCCATCTCGAAGTCGTACTGGCGGCGCGCGAAGTTGTCGACGATACCCACCTCGTGGCCGCGACCCGACAGGTGCAGCGCCACCGGCCAACCCAGGTATCCGTCGCCGCCTAGAACCAGGATCCTCACGGACCGTCTCCTCTCCTCCGTACCGGATGGCCGTCCCGATGGCGGGCGCGACAGATCGCACTCGCGCCGAGGCGGCAATGCTTTCGAAACAACACTCTGACCGGCGTTCCTGAAAATGACCTGAGAAACGGGCGAGAACTCCCTTACGACCTTCCTTCCTCATGCCATTGCCCTTCCTCATGCCATTGCCCCCCAAGGACTTGCGTCGGTCGCGAGAGTGTCCAGCCGACGTAGCGGCGGCCAGCAGGGGCCGGCGACGGCCTAGGTCAGAAGGGGGAGGTGCGCGTCGACCTGCTGGGCAAGGGACGAGAGGACGAGAGCATCGTGTGCCACTCGCGCGAGGCGATCCAGTCGGCGAGGCGCGGCGCGAGGCCGAATTTGGAGCACTTCACGATCGCGTTCAGACAGGGAGCCCCTCAGGAGCCGGATCTCATCGCCGTTTCGACCTCGGCGACCGCTCGCTCGAGGTCTTCCACGGGCCTCGAGACCGCCTCGCCGCCGCGCAGGAAGAGGAACGTGCAGCATCTGACCGGCCGCCCCGTCGCCGTGTGCACCGCCGCCGCGTACGCGGCGCCCTGCAGACGGTAACGAGCAGCCAGCCGGTCGAGCTCCTCGTCGCTGCGCACTCCGTCAGTCTTGTAGTCGACGACCTCGAGCCCCCCGGGCCCCTCGAACACGAGGTCGACGAACCCCTCGAGCACGCCCGAGCCGATGGGCGCTCCCACGTAGAGCTCGCGCCAGAACCGTCCCTCGACCGCCCTCCGGACGATCGCGCTGTCGAACGCCGTGCGAGCCAGTGCCGCCACCTCCTGCCAGCGCGACGGCACACCCTCGGCTCCGGCGTGCGCCTTGGCCATCGCCTCCAGCCCCGCGCCGGTGCGCAGGTCCACCGTCTGCAGCACGGCGTGGACCGCCCGGCCCAGCGCGGTGCCCGCACGGCCGCGGCGCCAGAGCTCGCGAGCCGACGACCCGCCTGGCGCGCCGCCGTCACCGGGTCCTATTGTTCCCGCGTCGTCGGGCTCCACGGATCGCCGCCCGGGCTCGCCCGGGCCTGCACCCTCGCCCGAGTCCAGCGCCCAGGACGCGGCGAGCTTCGCGATCCCCGTCGCGGAGACCACGGAAGGGCCTGCGGCAAGCCGCCTGGCCCGGGCACGCGCCCAACGTTGAAGCTCCTCTGCGCCCTCGGTCGCGTCCGCCCCCGGGGGACGGCTCGGCACGTCCGGGACCTCCAAGGCGGCCTCGTCGGCCGGCCTGGGGTGGGCGTCCCACAGGTCGGGCACGTCCGGGACCTCCAAGGCGGCCTCGTCGGCCGGCCTGGGGTGGGCGTCCCACAGGTCGGGCACGTCCGACAACGCGGCTTCGAGCGCGCCAGCGGTGGTCGCGCCGGACCGCCGCGAGCGATGGACGCTCACGACGAGATGGTTCTGCGCCCGCGTCAGCGCGACGTAGAGGAGGCGCAGCCGCTCGCGCGCGAGGACTTGCTGCTCGTGCTGGCGCGCTGCCTCGTAGCCCTCGGTGCACACCCCATTGTTCACCGCGAGCTCGATCGCGTCTCCGCCGAAGAGCACCGTCGGCGCCGTGACACCCCTCGTTGCAGCGCCGAGGCCGACGAGGGCGACGACCGGGAACTCGAGACCCTTCGCGGCGTGGACGGTCATGACCGCCGCTGCGGGCGCGTCGGCCTCCGGCAGCACGACCTCGGTGACCTTCGCGTCCTCGTCGCGCTGGACGTCCACCCACGCCAGGTACTGGCGAAGGTTGCCCGGTGATGTCTCGACGAACTCGCGCGCCTGGTCCATGACGAAACGGAGACGCCGCCACTCCTCCCGCCACCGACGCCCGTCGAGCGCGGCACCGAGCTGGCGCGTCTCGTCCACCACCCGTGCGACGAGCTCGCTCACCCCGGTCCACGTGCGGACCTCGTGCAGTTGCCGCAGTCGCACGAGGCCGACCTGGACCGGGTCCTCACCGGCCGCGGCCTGCGGAGCCTCCAGGCGATAGTCCCACGATCCGCCGCCCAGCCGGTGACGGAGCAGGTCGTCGTCGCCGCAGGCAAAGCCCGGCGTGCGCAATGCAGCGACCACCGCAGCGCTGTCAGAGGGATCGTCGACCGCGTGGAGCACGTGGAGCAGCTCCTGCACCTCGCGCGTGTCGTAGACGAGCGAGCTCGAGTCGAGCCGGTAGTCGATGCCGGCTGCGTCGAAGGCCGACTCGAGCGCAGGGACCGAGGTCCTGGTGGGGACGAGCACCGCGATGTCGTCGAGCTGGACAGCTCGGCCGCCCGCTCCCACGGGCCAGCCCTCGTCCACCGCCCGCCTGAGCAGCGCTGCCACCTCCTCCGCCTCGACGCGCCGCGCCTCCGCCGCCGGGATCTCGTGGTCGGCCCCCGCTCCGACGACGCTGACCGCGCGGGGGAGACCGTCGCCCGCGCGCCGGGCAGCAGACGACGCGAAGTACGGCGGCTGGATGTCCGGCTCTCCGTCCCCGACGAGCCGCTCGAAGACGCCGTTGACCAATTCGACGATCCCCGGCACCGAGCGAAAGTTCGTGACGAGCTGCGCGGATTCCGTCGCCACGTCCTGCATGGCGCGGAGGAAGGTGCCCACGTCCGCCCGGCGGAAGGCGTAGATCGACTGCATCGGATCGCCGACGAAGAAGAGCGAGCCCGTCGTCGTACGGAGCTCCCACCACGGCACCTCGCCGACCCGCTCACCGGGCTCGGCCGCGATCATCGTGACGAGCTCGGCTTGCAGCGGGTCGGTGTCCTGGAACTCGTCGACGAGCACGTGCCGGTACTCGTCGCGCAAGGCGGCGCGCACCTGAGGGTTGCCTCGGACGAGCTCGCACGCCAGCACGAGGAGATCGTGGAACTGGAGGCGGCCCTCGCGCTGGCGCCTGCGCGCCGAGGCCACGGCGAGCTCTGCGAGCGCGTCCCCGACAACCTCCATGGCCGCGCCGACCGCGTGGCTCGCTGCCGACTGGCGGGCGGACTCCGCCTCGTCGAGCAGGGCGACGACGTCGGGCTTGTGTCCGTCCCACGCACCGGCCGTGCCCTTCGCGCGGGCGGGGAGGCGCTGGGGCGGCCAGACGAGCATCCGAAGGAGCTGCAGCTCGTCGTCGCTCGCTCGCTCCAGGTGCGCGACGTAGGGTCGGAGGTGGGCGAGGTGGATGAGAAGGTTGTCGTCCGCGTCGGTGCAGTACGGCATGAGCTCGAGCGCGTGGCGGAGCGGGCGGGTGACTGCGGTCGCGTCGACCCGCGGCAGCTCGCGCGCGCACGTGCTCCGCTCCATGGAGACCAGGCGGTCCCAGTTCTCCCCCATGCGCCGGACGATGGCGCGCAGCTTGCCAAGGCTCGCCCCCGCGACGACGACCCATTGCACGGCCTGTGCCCGGCGCTGGTCCGCGAGCAGTGCGTCGACGGTGTCCACCCAGTGCTCGTCGAGGTCCGCGAGCGAACGCGCCTCGTCGAGCACGTCGAACGTCGGCGGCAGTCCTGCGTCGAGCGGGAACCGGGACAGGATCCTCCTTGCGAAGCCGTGCAGCGTGGTGATCGCGGCCCCGTCCAACGCGCTGAGCGCGTCCTTCGCGCGTCGGGCGGCGACGTGGTCGGCGAAGGCGGTCGCGACGAGATCGAGCTCCTCTGCGATCCGCTCGCGCAGCTCGGCCGCTGCGGCCTCCGTGAAGGTGATGACCGCGAGCTGGTCGATCCGCGCCCTGCCTGAGAGAAGCACGTGCAGCACGCGCTCGACGAGATGGCGCGTCTTGCCGCTCCCCGCCCCCGCGACTGCGAATACCGTCTCGTCGAGCGCGGTGGCGATCCTGACCCGGGCGTCGTGGTCGAGCGGTGGCCCGTCCGGTGCGCCCGCTTCGCCCCTTCCTCCCTGCTCCTGCCCACCCGGCGAGGGCCGGTCGCCTGCAATGCGGGCACCTTCCGGCCGATCCTCACCCGCCCCGAAGATGAAAGGCTGGGTCCCGTCGCCAGGCCCAGGCTCCGTCATGTCCTTGCGGCGTCCCCTCATGTCTCACCCACGAGCGCGACGTACGCCGAGAGGGCGCGATCGGCGCGCTTCCGGCGCCAGCTCGTCGCGCGATCGGGCGGGCACATGCCGTCGTACGGGCAGTAGGTGCAGTTCGACCCGCGAGCAGGCCGCCCGTCGCTCGGTCCGGGACGCGCGGGGAACCGGCCCGTCTCGATCACCTCGGCGAGCGTGCTCAGCACCTCTCGGAGCCGGCTCTGGACCGCGTCGTCGAGGTCCAGCCACTCGGGCGGAGTGGGGGACCCGACGAACCAGTACCCGGCACGCACGCGGCGCCACGCGCCGAAGGCGGCCCTCGCAGCCAGCGCGTAGACGGGCAGCTGCAGCCGCTCGCCGCCCGACAGCGGGTCGCCACCCTCGAGCACCCGGTACGGCCTTCCCGACTTGTAGTCGACGACCACCACCGAGCCGTCTGCCAGCTCGTCGACCCGGTCGATGCTTCCGCGGAACCGCACTGCGCCGCGGGGCGTGTCCACCGAGACGACGGTTCCCGACGCCGGGCCGAAGTCGAGCTCCACCGCCACCGGCCTCGCGCCCGACGCGACCTGGTACTCGTTCTCGCCCCGGAGGTGCTCACGCAGGTCGCTCGTCATCCTCGAACGCTCGAGGGCCCAGAGGGCGGGGTGACCCGTCACCCCTCGGCGCCTCGCCTCTTCGAACTCGTCTTCGGCGTAGGCGAGCATGCGCGCTTCCCTGGCCGAAGGGTCCTCCTCCCCGGAGATCCCGGCCGCCATCTCGGCTGCGACGAGCCGCTCGAGCACCCGGTGGATGATCACCCCCCGCTCTGCCGGAGCGAGCTGGAGCAACGTCTCGGGCAGCTCGCGTGCCGAGACACGCAGCAGGTGGGAGAAGAAGTAGCTGCGGGGGCAGCGCGCCAGGCCTTCGAGGCCCGTCGCCGACTGCACGGCTCCGGTCCTTGGCGAGGGGATCTCCAGGTGCTCGACGAGACCGTCGAAGCGGGTGAACTGCGCGCTCCGGCGGGCACGCCGGACCGCCAGCGAGCCGGCGAGCGACGCGTCGTCGCGCGCGAGGAAGTGGTCGGAGACCCGTCCGCGCGCTGCCACCCATCGGACGAGGCTGCGAAGCCGCCAATCGGCGTCGGACAAGGGGTCCGAGCCGCGCACGCCGTCACCCACGGCACCGGCGAACGACGAGACGAACTGGAACCGCTCTCCGAGCCCTGGCGGCGGGCCGCCCCTCAGCTCCCGCGCCACGCGGCGCCGCCCGTCGCCGGCGAGGGAGTCGACCGCCTCGAGGAAGAGGCCGGCTGGCCGGAGCTCTCGGCCGTGGCGCTGGTCGTAGCGGGAGCAGGAGAGCACCTGCTCGCGCGCGCTCGCGAGGGCCGCGAGGAAGTCGAGCCGGACCGACGCGGCGTCGGCCGCGCGCAGCGGGACCTCATCACCGGCGAGCTCACGCTCGCGGTCGGGGACGAGGACGTCGTCTCCCTGATGCGCGGGGAAAGCGCCGTCGACCATGCCGACGACGCAGACGACCTCGAGGTCGAGCCCGATCGCCTCCTCCACCCGCCCCACCAGCAGCCCGTGGCCGATGCGCGCCGTTCCGGGCGCCGGCGCGTCGAGCTCGGCGGCGAGCGCCGTGCGGAAGTCCGCGGCGGCCGGAGCGAGGCCGCTGAGCCAGTCGAGCGCACCGATCCTGCCGAGCGCGTCGCCGACCGCGTCATAGGCGACGATCTCGTCGTCCGGCCAGCCGGCGCGCCGGGCGAGGGGCCCGAGGAGGTCGGCGAGGAGCCTGCGGGCCCACTCGCCCCACGCCTCCCAGCTGGTGGGCGCCCGCCCCAGCCGTTCTGCCATCGTGTCGAGGAAGGCGCGCAGCTGGTCGCACCGACGGGCGTCGATCTCCAGGAGCCGCACGCGCGCAGACAGCACGGGATCGCCGCCGGCCACGTCGAGGCCGCTCGAGGGATCGCCGCCGGCCACGTCG
>JAKATH010000068.1:0-1257 GCA_021828055.1 Actinomycetes bacterium | reverse complement strand
CTCCCGCAACGAGCGGGCGTGCGCGCGGAGGCGCTCGCGCCACTGGCCGAGGCCCGAGACCACGCCCGCCTCGGCCGAGAGCGCGTTCCACTCCGCAGCCGGGACCAGGTGCCCGCCCGAGAGGATCGGCGCCGACGCGAGCCACGCGGTGACGTCGTCGCGCCGCCAGTCGTGGTCCGCAACGGCGAGAGCGCCCAGGAGGGCCCGCCCGGCGACCGTCGACGACAACGGCCGGGCGCTGTCGCCGTGGGCGGGGATGCCCGCCGCGGCGAGGGCGTCGTGGACGAGCTGGCGGTAGGGTGGCCCGCCGCCGTACAGCAGCGCCATGCGCTCGAGCGGCACGCCCTCGGCATTCCTGCCCATCAGGTGGCGGAGGGCCATGAGCACCTCCGCGTCGGCGCTCGGCGCCGACCGGGCCCACGTCGGCGCAAGAACGCGGGCCGATCCGCCCTCCTCGGGACCTCCGTCGACGGTGCCGCTCGGTCCATCGCTCCCCGACAGGCGAGCGACGAGCTGGTGGGCCTCGCCGTCGGCGACGGCGTCGCCGACGGCGCCCACGATCACCTCCACGTCGGTGCACCCCCCGAGCGCCTCGATCAGCTCGAGCTCGGGCGGCCCGATCCGGCGCGGGAGGTAGACCGCGACCTGCCCGCACGACTCTGCCGCCCACCCCGGTGCGCGCCGAACCTCCGCCGCGGCCGCGGCGAGCAGCTCGGCCCTCCCGACGCAATCCGAGAGCGCCGAGCGCACGCGTCGCACGACGTCGACCACGTCGGCAGCCCGGGGGCTCTGAGCGGCCAGGGCGTCGAGCGCCACGCCCGGGACGGCTACGAGGTCCCGGTAGGTGCGCGCGATCGCCCGCAGGGTCGCCGGCTGATCCAGGGCGCCCGCGAGGTGGGAGGGCGTCTCCTCGGCGAGCGCGGAGCGCACGGCCTCGAGCTCGACCGCCGGAGAGCTCGGCACCCTCCTGCCGGCCGACAGCCAACGCTGCGCCAGCTCCGCGGCGAGCCGCACCCACGTCGTACAGCGGAGGTGCGCCACCCCGGGAGGCGTCGAAGCGAGCCGGCGACGCACCGAGAGCGCCAGCGGGCCGCGGTCGACCACGACGGTCGCCGGCGAGAGCGGGTCGGCCTCCTTCGCCTTGCGGACAGTGTGCGCCAGGACCGCGAAGGCGGCATCGCCGTACGTGTGCGTCGCGGCCCTGATCGCCACCGGGGCCACAGTACCGAGGGGCTGTCACGCCGGCAGTGAGGACGC
>JAKATH010000154.1 GCA_021828055.1 Actinomycetes bacterium | reverse complement strand
TGGGCGGTCATCGCGGTGTGGCCGTTCAGCCGGCTCGTGCACGCCTGGAGCGCCCCGGTGGGGTACTTGTGGCGACCCTTCGTCGTCTACCGCAGCCGCAAGGCGACGCGCCCCAACGAGCCGGGCACCAGCGGGCGGCGCTGGCGGCGGATCGGCGTTCACTATTGAGCCGCGTTCCCGACCACGTGAGACGCCGCGGAGTCCGAGACGTCCCTTGGGGGCAGAGGTGAGCTGGCTCCGGGAGTCCGGTGGCGGCCAGCCCGCCGCCGCGGGCGCCTCTTCCGGCACGCCACCCCGGGGTGCCGACGGACCCGGCCTTCCCAGAGTTCGGGCCCAGCCGCTGCCGGAGCCGAAAGGGCTGATGCGCCGGGCGATCGCGACGCTCGACCCCGGCTACTTCGCGTGGGTGATGGCGACGGGCATCGTGTCGATCGGGACCGACCTCCTCGGCGACCACCTGATCTCTCAGGTCGTCCTCGGCGTGACGGTGGCAGCCTTTGTCGGCCTGGTGCTCGCCTACGCGGCGCGGCTCTTGTGGTTCGGGTCCTTCGTCCGCCAGAGCGCGGCCGACCCGACCACCGCCATGGCCTACTTCACCGTGGTCGCGGGCACGGACGTGCTGGCCGTCCGCCTTGTCTTGGCCGGCCACCCTCTGGTCGCCTTCGCGCTCGGCGCCTGCGCGGCAGCAGTATGGGTGGGGCTCACCTATGCGCTGCCCTGGTCGATCGTCGCCGCCGCCCGCCGTCCGGTCCTGGGTGAGATCAACGGCACCTGGCTCGTGTGGGTCGTCGCCACCCAATCCCTGTCCATCGTTGCCGCAGCCGTCGCCCCGAGCGCCCCGGCGACGTGGCTCCGCGCGGAGCTGCCGGCCGTGGCCGTCTGCTTGTGGGGGCTCGGGGTCATGCTCTACCTGGTCCTCATCGTGATCATCTTCCTCCGGCTCCTGGTGATCGCGGTCACCCCCGCCGAGATGGGGCCTGCCTACTGGATCGCCATGGGGGCGACCGCCATCAGCGTCCGGGCGGCCGCCGGGATCCTCGCCGTCCACGACCCCCACGCGACGACCCTCGTGGCGGCGATGCGACCCTTCGTCGTCGGTCTGTCGGTCGTGCTGTGGGCGTTCGGCACCTGGTGGATCCCCCTGCTCGTGCTCCTCGGAATCTGGCGATACGTGTTGCGTCGCTACCCACGCACCTACGAACCGAGACTGTGGAACGTGGTGTTCCCCCTCGGCATGTACACCGTCGCCTCCTTCAGCCTCGGGCAGATCGCCGGTCTCGGGTTCATGGCTTCGGTTGCCCGGATCTGGGTCTGGGTGGGCGTCGCAGCATGGGTGGCCGTGCTCTTCCTGATGGGGGGCGCATTGGCACGGTCACTCGTCGAACGCCGCCACTCGCAGGAGAAAATGATCGTATGACCAACACGAGCGCGGCCACCCGAAGCGGTCCCGTACCGAGGAAGGAGACGATCGATCATGGCCGAGGAACGCCCACCGCTGCCCCCCTTCACGAAGGAGACGGCGCTCCAGAAGGTGCAGGGTGCCGAAGACGCCTGGAACACCTGCGACCCCGAGCGGGTCGCTCTCGCCTACAGCGAGGACTCCATCTGGCGCAACCGTGACACCTTCGTCACCGGCAGGGTGGAGATCGTCGAGTTCCTCCGGCAGAAGTGGGAGCGCGAGCTCGACTACGCACTGCGAAAGGACCTGTGGGCCTACGAGGGCAACCGGATCGCCGTGCGCTTCCAGTACGAGAGCCACGATCCGAGCGGGCAGTGGTGGCGCAGCTACGGCAACGAGCTGTGGGAGTTCGACGAGCACGGGCTGATGCGCCGGCGCGAGGCCAGCATCAACGACGTCCGCATCGACGAGTCCGAGCGGCGGATCTTCGGCGCCCGGCCACCCGAGGAGCGTGGACGGGAGAACCCGCTCCGCTGACGACCGGATCCGTCCTCGACGCATCCCCGCCGAAACCTCGCAAGCCGCAGTGATCAAACCACGATGGTGACGCAGCACCGTTCAGGGTCAGGATCGAGCCGGGCGGCGCCGGGCGGGAGCCCCGCCTCCTCGGCGACGCCGGAGAGCAGCTCATGGTTCATGCGGCACACGAGGTCGCGGTGCGCTTCCGCCAGGACGTGGAACGGACAGTTGGCCATGGTGACGACACGCGCCGACACGCGTGGCTCGTAGCCATGACGAGCAAGCACGTCAACCAAACGCTCGACGAGCTGCGGGGTGGCACCGCCAGCTGAGGCGTTCGTCGTCGAGCAGAGCTCGCGACCGACGTCGCGGCCGTGCGTCCGAGCGACGTCGGCGAGCACACCCTCGACATCACCAGCCCCCTCGCCTGCACGCTCGACCGCCCGCGCCAGAAGCTCGGCGGCGAGGCCATAGCGTCGCTCGGGCACGCTGACGTTGATCTCGCCCGACGCCCGGCGGTACCACTTGGCCGGTCGACCCGCCCCCGGGCCTCCTCGCCCGGGAGGGCGGTGAAAGTGGACCTCGAGCAGCCCGGCATCCACCAGCTTGTCGAGGTGGAAGGCGGCGACCGAGCGCGCCACG
>JAKATH010000067.1:8769-12688 GCA_021828055.1 Actinomycetes bacterium | reverse complement strand
AGAGGTCGGTCCCGGGAGCCCAGATGCTCCTGCCCTCGAGCGTCGCGTCGCCCTCGTGCCGGAAGCCGGCGACCTTGTCGTTCATCCGGTTCAGGCTCCGGAGGAAGGTCGACTTCCCGGAGCCCGTGGGGCCGATGAGCGCAGTGATCGTTCCCCGCACGAACTGCATGTCGATCGACGAGAGGACGGGCTTGCCGCCGAAGGAGAGGCAGAGGCCGCTCGTCTCCATGACGTTCGTGGGACGATCCCGGTCCGGGTCGAGTGCGTCGAGCACCGAGTCGACCGCCCGGGAGGGGAGCCCGTCGGGCGCCGCCGCGCCCGCGACGTTCCGGGTGCCCTCGGTCTCTCCGGGCGCCGCCGCGCCCGCGACGTTCCGGGTGCCCTCGGTCTCTCCGGGCGCCGCCGCGCCCGCGACGTTCCGGGTGCCCTCGGCCTCTCCGGGCCGGCTGCCCGGAAGGTCAGCGGGGGGCACGTGCTCCTGCCTGGAACGCGGTCCTCGAAGGCACGTATGAAGTCCTACCGGTCAAAGGTGAACGGAATGGGAACCGAAGGGGAATCACCTGCGAACGGGAGAAGAAATCTTCGGGGTGGGCGTCCGACGCCGTGAGGTGCGCCGGCGGTGCGATGAATGTTCGGGAAGCGACGTTCTTGGATACCCTCCGCTGTCGTGGACTGGGTGGACATCGTGGTGGTCGTCCTCGTGGCCCTCGCGGCTCTGCACGGGCTGCGGGTGGGCGCGCTGGTCCAGGTCCTCTCCTTGGCTGGCTTCGTCCTCGGCGTGACCGTCGGCGCGCTGCTCGCCGGGGCCGTGGCCCCGAAGGTCCACACCAGCTCGGTGAAGGCCGCGGTCGCGCTCGCGCTCGTCCTGGGTCTCGGGTTGCTCTTCGGAGTGCTCGGCCGACTCATCGGCGCCTGGGGCAACCTCACGGCCCGTCGGCTCCACCTCGGTCCGGTCGACAGCGTGGCGGGTGTGGGCGTCGCGATCGTCGCTGCGCTGCTCGGGGTGTGGCTCGTCGCGAACGAGCTCGCCCAGGTTCCATACGGCTGGCTGAGCTCGGCGATCGAGGGATCGAGCCTGGTGCGGGCGGTCGACGGCGTGATGCCGCCCCTGCCGGACGTCTTCTCGAAGGTTCAGGGGTTCCTCGGTGGATCGGGGTTCACGCCCGCCTTCTCGGAGCTCGAGCCGACCCCCGTGCGCGTGGCGATGCCGAGCGCTGCGTGGGCCAAGGGGATCGCCCGCGCCGCCGGGGCGTCCACGGTGAAGGTGCAAGGGCTTGCATGCGGCTACGTGCAGGAGGGCTCCGCGTTCGTGGTCGCACCGGGGGCGTTGGCGACGAACGCGCACGTGGTGGCCGGGGAGAGCGCCACGAGCGTCGTCGTGCAAGGCCGGCAGTACCCGGCGACGGTCGTCTACTTCAACCCGACATACGACCTCGCCGTCCTCCGCACCCATGCGCCGCTCGGTCCGCCGCTCTCGATGGACGCGTCGACAGTGCCGTCCGGCACCAAGGCGGCGGTCATCGGGTACCCCGAGAACGGCCCGCTCACCGTCGTCCCGGCAGCCGTAGCCGAGCAGCTGACCGCTCAGGGGCGGAACATCTACAACCAGGGCACAGTGACGCGCCAGGTGTACCAGATCGACGCGAACGTCGAGCCGGGGAACTCGGGTGGACCGCTCGTCGGCCCGAATGGACGGGTGGTCGGCACCGTCTTCTCGCGCTCGACCGCCTACCCCGGCGTGGGGTACGCACTGGCGTCGCCCGCTGTGCGGGCGCGTGTGCTGGCGGTCGTGCGACGTACGTCGGCCGTCACCACCGGCGCATGCACGACCGGATGACCGCCGGACCCGCCCGAAGGACCGACGCGAGCTGCACCGAGTAAGAATGGCGGCTGTGTCGCAGCGGATCGAGGACTACGCAGTCATCGGGGACCTCCACTCGATGGCTCTGGTCGGCCGAGACGGCTCCGTCGACTGGCTTTGCCTGCCGCACTTCGACTCGGGTGCCTGCTTCGCACGGCTGCTCGGCACCGAGGACAATGGGTTCTGGAGGATCGCACCCGCGGGCGCGCCCGAAAGCGTCATCGCCACTCGCCGCCGGTACCGCGGCAACTCGCTCGTCCTCGAGACCGAGATGGACACGACTGAGGGCACCATCCGGATCGTCGACGGCATGCCGATCCGTGAGAAGTGGCCCGAGGTCGTGCGAATCGTGGAAGGCGTGCGGGGCTCGGTGCGGGTTCGCATGCAGATGGCCGTCCGCTTCGACTACGGCGATCAGATCCCCTGGGTGACGCGGCACGATCACCTGCTCACGGCCACCGCCGGACCCAATGCGGTGTCGCTGTGGACTCCCGCCGAGACGCGGGGCGAGGGAATGACCACGATCTCGGAGTTCACCCTGAGCGAGGGGCAGCGTGTGCCTTTCTCCCTCACGTGGTACCCGTCGCACGAGTCGCCGCCCGCGCCCACCGACGGCAGCTACGCGGTCGCGGTCACCGAGGCGTGGTGGCAGAAGTGGTCGGAGGCGTGCTGCTACGACGGCCCCTACAAGGAGGCCGTGGTCCGCTCGCTCATCACGTTGAAAGCGCTCACGTACGAGCCGACCGGTGGGATCGTCGCCGCCGCCACCACCTCGCTTCCCGAGACGCTGGGCGGGGAGCGGAACTGGGACTACCGCTACTGCTGGCTGCGGGACGCGACGCTGACCCTGGAAGCCCTCATGCTCGGCGGCTACCACGCAGAGGCCATGGCGTGGCGCGACTGGCTGCTGCGTGCGACCGCGGGCGACGTCTCCAAGCTGCAGATCATGTACGGCGCGGGTGGGGAGCGTCGTCTCGACGAGCGGGAGGTCGACTGGCTCCAAGGCTACGAGGCGTCGAAGCCTGTGCGGATCGGCAACGCCGCGGCCGGCCAGTACCAGCTCGACGTGTACGGCGAGGTCATGTCCGCGCTCTACTCAGCTGCGCGCGCGGGCGGGGTGCACACCCGTGCGATCTGGGACCTCCAGACGAAGCTGGTCGAGTTCCTGGAGGACGGCTGGCGCCAGCCGGACGACGGCCTCTGGGAGGTGCGCGGCCCGCGCCGCCACTTCACGCACTCCAAGGTCATGGCCTGGGTCGCCGTGGACCGGGCGGTGCGGACCATGGAGGATTGGCCCGAGCTCGAAGGTCCGATCGACACGTGGCGCCGCATGCGGGACGACATCCGCCAGGAGATCTACGAGAAGGGCTACGACCCGGACAAGAACGCGTTCACCCAGTACTACGGCACCAGCGCGCTCGATGCGAGCCTTCTCATGATCCCCCACACCGGGTTCCTGCCGGCGACGGATCCTCGCATGGTCGGGACGATCGAGGCGATCGAGCGTGAGCTCGTCGAAGACGGTTTCGTGCTCCGTTACCGCACCTCGGACGAGGGGACGGTCGACGGGCTGCACGGCCGGGAGGGCGCATTCCTCGCCTGCTCGTTCTGGCTGGCCGACTGCCTGCACCTCGTCGGCCGGAAGGACGATGCGAGCGCGATGTTCGAACGGCTGCTGTCCCTCCGGAACGACCTCGGCCTCCTCGCAGAGGAGTACGACCATGTGGCTGAGCGGCAGGTGGGGAACTTCCCCCAGGCGTTCTCCCATGTCTCGCTCGTCAACACCGCGTCCCTGCTCGCCGACCAGCAGCCGATGCCGGCGGACGCCGCCGACATGCCGGCGCGCCGGCTGGACGTCCGGCGGCACGTTGCGCCGTCCGGGTCCTCGCGCTGGTCGATCGGCGCGTTGCGAGGGGTCCGCGGCAGCGCCCGGCTGGCCCGTCGCGGGGCAGTGGACGGAGTGGCCGCCACGACCGGCACGGCTGAGCGCGCCGGAGGTGAGCGCGCCGGAGGCGAGAGCGCCGGAGGTGAGAGCGCCGAGGCTGAGAGCGCCGGAGG
>JAKATH010000067.1:0-8669 GCA_021828055.1 Actinomycetes bacterium | reverse complement strand
TGAGAGCGCCGGAGGCGGCGGGAGGGGTCGGAGGCGGCAGGGGGAGAAAGGCAGGTCCATGTGAAGGCGCTGACGGTGGTGCCCCTGAAGGAGGACTCCGCGGAGCTCTCCGACGTCGACGATCCCCCGGAGTCCGACGGACCCGTGCTGGTCGAGACCGTCGCTGTCGGCATCTGCGGCACCGACGTCGAGATCCTCTCGGGGGAGTACGGCTGGGCGCCGCCCGGCCGCGAGCGCCTGGTGCTCGGGCACGAGTCCCTGGGGCGCGTCGTCGACGCGCCGCCGAACGTCCCGGTCGCGGAGGGGGACCTCGTCGTCGGGATCGTGCGCCGGCCAGACCCTGTGCCATGCGGCAACTGCGCGGTCGGCGAGTGGGACTTCTGCCGCAACGGGAGGTACACCGAGCGCGGCATCAAGGAGCACGACGGCTACCTGTCCGAGCGGTACCGAATCACTCCTGAGTTCGTCGTGAAGGTCGACCCTTCGCTCGGCCTCCTCGGGGTGCTCCTCGAGCCGACCAGCGTCGTCGCGAAGGCGTGGGAGCAGGTGGACAAGATCGGGCACCGTGCGCACTGGGAGCCCAAGACTGCGATCGTGACGGGTGCCGGACCCATCGGGCTCCTCGCGGCGTTGATCGGTGTGCAGCGCGGCCTCGAGGTGCACGTCATCGACCAGGTGACCTCCGGCAGAAAACCGGATCTGGTGCGGGCCCTCGGCGCGAGCTACCACACCGGGGCGATCGCGGGTGCGGTGGACGCGCCAGACATCGTGATCGAGTGCACGGGTGTCTCGAGCCTCGTCCTCGACGCGATGGAGCACGTCGGACCCGGCGGGGTCGTCTGCCTCACCGGAGTGTCATCGGGCGGGCGCGAGCTCTCCGTCGACGAGGGAGCCCTCAACCGCTCGATGGTCCTCACGAACGAGTCGGTGGTCGGGTCCGTCAACGCCAATCGCCGCCACTACGAGGCGGGTGCCGCAGCGCTGGCGAGCGCCGACCGAGACTGGCTCGGTCAGCTCGTGAGCCGCACCGTGCCGCTCGATCGATGGAAGGAGGCGCTCGACCGGGCCCCCGACGACGTCAAGGTCGTCGTGCAGGTGGGCGCGGCGTGACCGGGCGCGCCGTGGACCACGAGGGCGCGAGCAGCCGAGAGGCCGAACCGGACCCAGGACCGGGCCATCTGACCACAGGCCACACGAACGTGCGCGCAGGAGGGATCGAGCCCGCGGGCGAGGGCATGCCCGCAGGGCCGGTCGTGATCGGCCCGGGGGTCATCCAGGTCGACACGCTGCTCGGCGGCTGGCGGCGGATGACCGCCGGCTACCTCGTGGAGGGGCCCGCCCCGGTGCTCGTAGAGACCGGGAGCCAGTCGTCGGTCGGCGTGCTGCTGGCCGCGCTCGAGCACATCGGGGTCGGGCCCGGCGACCTCGCCGGCGTGGTGGTGACCCACATCCACCTCGACCACGCAGGGGGCGTCGGCGACGTCGCACGCGCGTTCCCGGACGCGACGGTCTACGTCCACGAGAAGGGGGCCCGCCATCTCGCGGATCCGAGCCGGCTCGTGGCGTCTGCCGAGCGCGTGTACGGCCCGCTGCTCGACGGCCTCTACGGCCGTCTGGAGCCGACGCCGCCAGAACGTCTGCACGTCCTCGCCGACACAGACACGGTGGAGATCGGTCCCGGCCGCGTCCTGACCGCGGTCGACTCCCCCGGTCACGCGAAGCACCATCTGGGCCTGCACGACTCGGTGAGCGGCATCCTCTTCGCGGGGGACGCCGTGGGCGTGCGACTCCCCGACGCCGGCGTCCTCCGGCCCGCGACCCCCCCGCCCGACTTCGATCTCGGCCAGGCGGTCCACTCGCTGCGAAAGTTCGCATCGCGCCGCCCGTCGGGGATCGCCCTCGCCCACTACGGACTGCTGGAGGATGCGGAGACCCTGCTCGAGGAGGCGGAGGCGACGCTGCGCAGCTGGGCGGAGACGGCACAGCGCGCACTGCGTGAGGGCCGTGACATCGCGGCTGCGCTCGAGGAGCGCTACAGCTTCGACACGAGCCACGTGCCGGTGGAATTCCGCGAGAAGCTCGAGGTGCTCAACGGCTTCCACTCGAACGCGGCGGGCTTGCAGCGCTGGCTCGAGACGAGCGGGCGGGTGGAAACCGAGCTGGCCTCCGGCGCTCCACAGCCGGGAAGCTGAACGACCGCGCCCGCGGGGCGCGGTCGATCAGCCGCCGTCACCTCGTCAGTCGACTCGGAGTCGCCGACGGAGGTCGTCCTGGCGGGATTCGAACTCGTCGAGCGATATGCGGCCATCCGCCAGGTCTTCGTGGAGGCGGGCGAACTGCTCGAGGAGCGCCTCTTGGTCCTCCTCGGGTGCGGAGCGGGCACCGTCGGCTTCGCCACGCTCCGCGCGGCGGGCCTGGCGGTCCTCCTGCTTGGCCTTCGCCTTCTCCCGCTTCGCCTGATCGCGCTGGAGCTTTCCGACGGTGGTTCTGGGACGTGCCATCGTGACCCATTCCTCTCGGTTCTCGGGGCCGACCGGCCGGAGCCGGGAGACCTGCGGCGGAGGGCGGAGCGGGTCAGATCACCTTGACGTTGCGCGCTTCGTCACCCTTTCGTCCAGGTGCGATCTCGAATTCCACCTGCTGGCCGGCCTCCAAGGTTCGGAAGCCGCTGCCCTCGATGTTCGAGTAGTGGACGAAGACGTCCTCGCCATCGGGACGCGACACGAAGCCGTAGCCCTTCTCGTTGCTGAAGAATTTTACGGTGCCGATCGGCATGATCTTCCTCTTTTTCCTTCGTGTTGCGCGACTGCACAACGTATTGCCAGGTTGCTGCGGGTGCGGTTCGGACGCCGTACCCGCTCGAGGCGCGACGCTCGAGCGCTGCGGGAGCCGGCCTGTGCCCAGGCGGCGCCCGCAGACGGTCCCGGCCGCAGGGCGGCCCCTGGTCGAACTCCTGTCAGATCGAAAGGCCCACTCGCACAGGAACTCGAACGAGACCCCGCCGGCCCCTTCGGCCGGCGCACGGAGCGTACCAGGGCCGCCACATCGGCGGAGCAGAGCGGAGGCGGTGGGATTTGAACCCACGGTACCCAGGGGGTACAACGGTTTTCGAGACCGTCCGATTCGGCCGCTCTCGCACGCCTCCGGCGCAGAGGTTACCGGGTCCGGAGGTGCCCGGACCTCCGGTCTTCGTACCGGCTGACGCTCCAACGCACGACCCGTCGGCCCCTGCGACCCGTCGGCCCCCGCGACCCGTCGGTCCCCCACGACCCGCCGGCCCCCGCGACACGTCGGTCCCCCACGACCCGTCGGTCCCCCGCGACCCGCCGGCCCCCGCGACCCGTCGGTCCCCCGCGACCCGTCGGTCCCCCACGACCCGTCGGTCCCCCACGACCCGTCGGTCCCCCGCGACCCGTCAGGCTCCACCCCTGCGCACGGAGAAGAATTCGCGCACCAGCTTGGCCGCGTCGTCCTCGAGGACGCCTCCGGTCACCCGCAGCTCGTGGTTCAGCCGGGGGTCGCCGCAAAGGTTGTAGAGCGAGCCGCACGCGCCCGCGCGGGGGTCCGGAGCGCCGAAGACCAGCCGCCCGACACGAGCGGCGACGAGCGCGCCGGCGCACATGGGGCACGGTTCGAGCGTGACGACGACGGTCACCTCGCCGAGTCGCCACGTGCCGAGAGCCTCTGCCGCGGCGCGCAGCGCCAGCAGCTCGGCGTGGGCGGTCGGGTCGCCGCGGAGCTCCCGCTCGTTGTGCGCCCGAGACACGACCTCGCCTCGAGCCAGCGCGACGGCACCGACCGGGACGTCGCCGTGCGCCGTCGCCGCGAGCGCTTCGTCGAGGGCGACGCGCATCGCGGCTTGGTCGGAGACGAGGCTCGTGGGATGCTCGGACACAAGCGGAGGGAGTGGGATTCGAACCCACGGGGACCGGAGTCCCACGGCTTTTCAAGAGCCGCGCATTCGTCCGCTCTGCCATCCCTCCTGCGCAGCTGCGGCGGCTGGTGGAGCGAGGCTAGTCCGAAATCAAGCAGGCTCCTCGGCCGCACCGAGAGGGGCATGCAGTGGCCGAGGAGAGCGCAGGAACAGGTCGTCGTCGCCCGCGGGTGTTGAGCGCCGAGACCAGGCGCGCTCGGAGATCGTGCAGCTCACCGAGGCGATCAAGGCACAGGCGAGGACGTGTTCGTACGCTTGCTCCAGGGCTGGCCCCGTTGGCGCACACGCGGAGCACGACGCTAGCCCCGGCTGGCTCCTGAGACGGGATCCCGTCCGGACCGCGCGCGGGCGCGGAGGCGGCCGCGCAGCGAAGCGTCGAGCACGACCTTGCGGAGCCGCACCGCCTTGGGCGTCACCTCGACGCACTCGTTTTCGGCGATGAACTCCAGCGCCTGCTCCAATGAGAGCAGGATCGGCGGCGTCAGCCGTTCGAGCTCCTCAGCGGTCGAGGACCGCATGTTGGTCAGCTTCTTCTCCTTGGTGGGGTTCACGTCCATGTCGTCGGAGCGCGAGCTCTCGCCGACGATCATCCCCTCGTAGACCTCCGTCGCGGGACCGACGAAGAGCACGCCGCGCTCCTGGAGATTCATCAGCGCGAACGTCGTCGACGTGCCCCTCCGGTCGGCGACCATCGAGCCGTTGCGTTTGGTGCGCAGCTCGCCCTGCCAGGGCGCCCACCCGTCGAAGACGTGGTGGAGGACTCCCGTGCCGCGCGTCTCGGTGAGGAATTCCGTGCGGAACCCGACGAGCCCGCGTGCGGGCACACGGAAGTCGAGGCGGACCCAGCCCGTCCCGTGGTTGACCATCTGGAGCAACTTCGCGCGCCGGAGCGCGAGCAGCTGGGTGACGACGCCGAGGTAGTCCTCTGGCACGTCGACCGCCACCCGCTCCATCGGCTCGCTCCGCACCCCCTCGATCTCCCTGGTGACGACCTGAGGTTTGCCGACGGTGAGCTCGAAGCCCTCTCGGCGCATCGTCTCGACCAGGACGGCGAGCTGCAGCTCGCCCCGGCCGTGGACCGCCCAGGCGTCGGGCCGGTCCGTGGGCGCCACGCGCAAGGACACGTTGCCGACCAGCTCCGCGTCGAGCCGGCTCTTCACGAGGCGCGCGGTGAGCTTCGTGCCGGCGTCCTTCCCCGCCAGAGGGGAGGTGTTGATGCCGATCGTCATCGTGAGGCTCGGCTCGTCCACGGTGATCGCAGGCAACGGACGTGGGTCGTCCGGGTCGCCGATCGTCTCGCCGATCGTCACCTCCGCGATCCCTGCGACCGCGACGATCTCCCCTGGCCCCACCTCCTCGGTGGGCACCCGTTCGAGCGCGTCGGTGACGTAGAGCTCCGTCGCCCTCATCCGCTCGACCGTGCCGTCCAACCTGCACCAGGCGACGACCGCGCCGCGCCGGAGCGTCCCATTGTGGACCCGGCAGATGGCGAGGCGACCGACGTAGGGCGAGGCGTCCAGGTTGCACACGAGCGCCTGCAGCGGCGTGTCCCGATCGTGCACCGGAGCGGGGACGTGCTCGACGATCGCGTCGAACAGGGGCACCAGATCTTCGCCCTCCACGCCCCGTTCGGCCGTCGCCCAGCCCGCACGCGCGTTCGCGAAGAGGATCGGGAAGGCGATCTGGTCCTCGTCGGCGTCGAGGTCCAAGAAGAGCTCCTCCACCTCGTGGACGACCTCGTCGACACGGGCGTCGGGACGATCGACCTTGTTCACGACGAGTACCACGGGGAGGCGAGCTTCGAGCGCCTTGCGCAGCACGAAGCGCGTCTGCGGCAGCGGGCCTTCGGAGGCGTCGACCAGGAGCAGCACCCCGTCGACCATCGTGAGACCTCGCTCGACCTCCCCACCGAAATCGGCATGACCAGGGGTGTCGACGATGTTGATCTTCACGTTGCCGTACCGGACAGCGGTGTTCTTGGCGAGGATCGTGATCCCCTTCTCGCGCTCGAGATCGCCGGAGTCGAGGACTCGCTCAACGACCTCCTGGTGCGGTCCGAACGCGCCGGTCTGGCGCAGCATCGCGTCGACCAGCGTCGTCTTGCCGTGGTCGACGTGTGCGACGATCGCCACGTTCCTGATGTCGTCCCGGGTCTGCATGAGCCCTGCCACGCTAGCCCCGCTCTTTCTCCGCACCTCCCGGCTCACCCGCGCTGAGCAGCGCGCGGGCCGTGTCGAGTACCGCGTCGGCCGTGGCGACGAGCGTACGGGCATCGACGAGGACGACCCAGGACTTGCCGCAGTCCGGCCACCAGCCGATGACCCGAGGGGGGGCGGGAGAGGGCTCCTGCTCCCGCCGAGCTGAGAACGCGTCCACGAGCGCGCTCAGGAGCAGCGCTTGACGTGTGGCGGCGCCGGGCACCCCGTCCAGGACGACGAGGTGGGCACCGCGGAGACCGCCGTGCTCCGGCTCCACCGCGACGCGGATGTCCGCCCGTCCGCGCACCGCGACCCGGCAGGTCCCCGAGGGACCGCTCCAGCGCCACCACCGGTCGGGGCCACCGACCACGAGACGGTCGGGAGGGAGGCGACCCCAGTCGGCGGCGGTCCAGAGCCTGGTGGCCCACACCGCCGCCTCGGCCGCCACGACCGCGCGGGCGGGAGGTGCGAGCGAGGCGATCCAGTCGGCGGCCGACCCGGGACCGGTCCGCCCGACGCCGAGAGGATCGCACGGGTCGGCCATCACCGCCGCGACCGCGTCGGCAGGAGTCGCTGCGCGGCCGTCGAGCCCGGCGCGAAGCGCTGCAAGGCCGATCGGTCGCCGAGCGGCACGCGAGGTCCAGCGGAACGAGGAAGCCCGCCCGTCGCGCCCTCCCGCCCCAGACCGAGCGGGCGTCAGGGTCCCGTCGCCTGCCCGTGCGACTTGGTAGTGCCCGATGCGCAGGACGGGCGGCCTCGGAGCGGACGACGCCGGTGCACCATGCCCCGTGCCTGTACCCGCGAGCACCCTGGCGAGGCCGTCCTCGAGACGTCGGCGCGCGACCCCGGCGGCGAGAGCGAGCGTCTCGTAAGGGGTGGCGACGGCGAGCAGCGCGTCGGTGAGCGCGCCGGCCCGGGGAAGGCCGACGGCGATGGTCGAGGCGGCGATCGTCTGCGCTCGGGGTGCACGGCTCACGCGGGCTGACGGTTTGCCCGCCCTGCCTGAGGGAGGCTCAGCCGGCGCGGACATCTCGCGCTCGCTCGCCATGGTCTCCTCGGCCTGCAGAGTCCCCACGACCGCGACGGTCCCCTCGCTCCGAAGACTCGTGACGGGCCCCCTTCCCGGGCCCTGGATCCCGGTACGCCGCAAGAGCACGGAGCACGTCGCGCACCGCTTCCACGAGGAGCCGCTCTCCTGCGTCTTCGCACAAGAGCCGGGCCGTGCTCGGGTCGTAGCTCGCAACTCGCCACGGGCGTGCGCCGCTGCGCAGGGTCTCCGCGAGTGCGAGCGCCCTGAGCGCGCGGCTGGCAGCTTCGTCGACGGCGCGCCTGCCCTGCCCGTCGTGCACCCTCACGACACAGACCGACGCCGTGCCCGCCGACGGCCGCCCGAGGACGAGGTCGGCGGTCGAGGTGAGGACGACGGCGCCGCCGGCGAGCGGAACTCGCAACCGCTCACCGGCGCGCGGCAGCCACGCGTGCGGGACCGGACGCCACTGTGCGGCCATCGCGGCGGCGTAGACGCGGAGCGTGGTGCGCAGCGCGGCGCGGTCGCGCTTGGGCAGGCGGCGGACCGCGTCGACGACGGCAGGGCCGCGGTCGGTCACCGAGATCGCGCAGAGCGCGTCCTCGAAGGGGTGGCGAGGCGGGCCGTCGGTGACGGTGAGGCGGAAGGTCGCGCGGGTGAGGCACGCCTGGAGCTCCAAGAGCCCGATCCTGCAGCGCCAGGCCGGTACCCGGGGGACGGGCATCCCGTCACGCACGACGACGGGCTTCCGCCCGCCCGCGCCGAACCCGCCCGCGCCGAACCCGCCCGCGCCCGACCCGCCCGCGCTCGACCCGCCCGCGCCCGACCCGCCCGCGCCCGACCCGCCCGCGCTCGACCCGCCCGCGCCGAACCCGCCCGCCCAGTCCTCGAGCCACGCGCGCAACCCGCCCGCCAGCCACTCGTCCACCACGGGCCGCGGCGTCGACGTCGAGCGAAGGCAGTCGAGGAGATCGGCCTCCTCCGCCCCTGCGCATCCTCCGGCCGCGGTCGTCACCTGGCGGGAGATGACGGGCGTGACGGTCACGTGCACAGCGTGCCCCGGGGGTGTGACGCGGTCCGTACCGTCCCCTAGCCTCGGGACCATGATGCTCGGGACCGGCGTCCTCGCCGTCGGGGGAGGCGCTGCGTTCGTCGCAGTGTTCGGCGTGTTTCTCGCGGCGCTCGTGGTCCTCGCCGTCGTGACCCTGCGCTGGGCGGTGCGCCGCGACCGGAAGGGTCGTGCCGAGTGGGTCGCGCGCTCGTCAGCAGCGTCGGCGCACGCACAGGCCGAGGATGCGTCGGCGACCCGGAGCAACGGTCACGCCCCTCGTCGGCCCGGACAGGGCCCCCGTCGAGACAGGCGGGACCGCGAGCCTGGTCGGCGCGGCGCGCGGGGCGAAGGCGGCGCGCGGGGCGAAGGCGGCGCGCGGGGCGAAGGCGGCGCGCGGGGCGAAGGCGGCGCGCGGGGCGAAGGCGGCGCGCGGGGCGAAGGCGGCGCGCGGGGCGAAGG
>JAKATH010000004.1:69811-71472 GCA_021828055.1 Actinomycetes bacterium | reverse complement strand
CGGCGCGCGGGGCGAAGGCGGCGCGCGGGGCGAAGGCGGCGCGCGGGGCGAAGGCGGCGCGCGGGGCGAAGGCGGCGCGCGGGGCGAAGGCGGCGCGCGGGGCGAAGGCGGCGCGCGGGGCGCGACGGCTTCTCCTCGACGCCGGGGCCCGGGCGCGGGCAGGTGAGCATCCGGCGCGAGGGCGACGGACCCGGGTCCCTGTGGTGGGACCGGTTCGCCCGCCGCCGGCAGGTGCCTCAGGGGTCGGGGCCTCCCCTCACGGCCTTCGTGCTCGCAGGAGGCGGCAGCTTCGGCGCGGTGCAGGTCGGCATGCTGGCCGAGCTCGTCGACCGCGGCATCCGTGCCGACCGCGTGTACGGCGCATCCGTCGGCGCGGTCAACGGCGCCGCCTACGCGGGCGATCCGACCCCGTCCGGCATGGAGCACCTCCAACGAATCTGGCGCGGTCTCTCGGGCGACACGATCTTCCCCCGCGGCCGGGCGCACGGGCCCTGGACGTTCTTCCAGCAGCGGCAGGCGGTGCACGCGAACACGGGGCTCCGCCGCATCCTCGAGGAGGGGTTGCGCTTCGAGCGGCTGGAGGACGCGGTCGTCCCGCTGGAAGTGGTCGCGACCTCGCTGCACGACGGCCTCGAGCGCTGGCTCACCGAGGGCCCCGCCATCGAGGCCGTGCTCGCCTCCGCGGCGATCCCCGCGATGTTCCCGCCGGTCCGCATCGGCGGCGAGCTCCTCATCGACGGCGGCGTGGTCGACAACGTGCCGATCAGCCGCGCGATCGACGCGGGAGCGACCCGCCTGTACGTGCTTCTGTGCGGGCCGCTCCACTACCGGCCCAGGCCGGCGCGCCGCCCGGTCGAGGCGGTGCTCACCGGCTTCTTCGTCGCGGTGCACGCGCGTTTCGCGCGCGAGCTCGCGATGGTCCCCCCGGGCGTGGAGGTCACGGTCTTCAGTGGCGGCGGCGACCCGTCGGCGGACTACCGGGACTTCTCTGGCACCCCCGAGCTCATCGCGGCAGGGCGTGCCGAGGTGGCTGCGGTCCTGGACGCCCACGGCGGCGCGGCAGCCCACGGCGGCGCGGCAGGCCCCGGCGGCGCGGCAGGCCCCGGCGGCGCGGCAGCCCCCGACGGCACCTCGGGCGCAGCGCCACGCGCCCGCGCCCGCCGCGCCACCTCTCCGGCGCGACAGTCGCAGCCGGCTGGTGGAATGGCGTCCACATGACGACTTCCCCGCGCGCTCCGCGACCGGTGACACCGGTGGTCGACGGCTTCCATCCCGCGTTGGCGGCGTGGTTCCGGACGCGCTTTCCCGCCGGGCCGACGGAGCCGCAGTCGGTCGCCTGGCCGCTCATTCGATCCGGCGCGGACGTCCTCGTCGCCTCACCGACCGGGACCGGCAAGACCCTCACCGGCTTCATGGTCGCGATCGACGCCGCCTTCCGGCGCCGTCTCGCCGATCCTCTGTTCGCCGCTGCGGGGCCCGGGACACGAGGGGGTGCCGGGAACGGCCCGACCGGCAACGGGCCGACCGGCGACGGCCCGACCGGCGACGGCCCGGACGGCAACGGCTCGGAGCAGAGGGGCCCGGAGCAGAGGGGCCCGGAGCAGTGGGGCCCGGAGCAGTGGGGCCCGGAGCAGTGGGGCCCGGAGCAGTGGGGCCCGGAG
>JAKATH010000004.1:57655-69711 GCA_021828055.1 Actinomycetes bacterium | reverse complement strand
GGGGCCCGGAGCAGTGGGGCCCGGAGCAGTGGGGCCCGGAGCAGTGGGGCCCGGAGCAGTGGGGCCCGGAGGTCGTCTACGTCTCGCCGCTGCGCGCTCTTGCTGCGGACGTCCACGAGAACTTGCAGCTCCCCCTCGTCGGCACGCGGGACGTCGCCGCGGAGCTCGGCATGGACCTGCCCGAGCTGACCGTCGCGGTGCGGACGGGCGACACGACTGCGGCCGAGCGCGCGACCATGCGACGCAAGCCGCCCGACCTCCTCGTCACGACGCCCGAGTCCTTGTACCTCCTGCTTACGGCAGCGTCGTCGAGGAAGCTCCTGCGCGGCGTGCGGACCGTGATCGTCGACGAGGTCCACACGCTCGCCCGGGACAAGCGGGGCGCGCACCTGGCGCTGAGCCTCGAGCGGCTCGACCGGCTCGTCGGTTCCGAGGGGCGGGGCCGGCGTCTGCAGCGCATCGGCCTCTCCGCGACCCAGCGGCCGCTCGAGACGGTCGCGCGGCTGCTGTCTGGGGCAGGCGGCCGCCCTTTGCCGGCGATCGTCGACTGCGGGCACCGGCGCGACCTGGACGTCGCCATCGAGCTGCCCGAGCCGGAGCTGGAAGCCGTCGCGAGCCGCCAGCAGTTCGACGACGTCCTCGACCGGATCGCGGGCCACGTCCGCCGGCGTCGCACGACGCTCGTGTTCGTGAACACGCGCAGGATGGCCGAACGCGTCGCTCACCAGCTCGCAGAGCGCCTCACAGAGGACGGCGCGGCCTCGTCCGGGCCCGACGGGTTCGTCGTCGCGGCGCACCACGGGAGCCTGTCGGCCGCGCGCCGCCGACTGGTGGAGGCGAGGCTCCGAGCCGGGGAGCTGCGGGCGCTGGTGGCCACCGCCTCGCTCGAGCTCGGCATCGACGTCGGTCCCGTGGAGCTGGTCTGCCAGATCGGCTCTCCGCGCGCGATCGGCACGTTCCTCCAGCGCGTCGGGCGGGCGAACCACCACGTGGAAGGCACCCCGGCAGGGAGGCTGTACCCGCTCACGCGAGACGAGCTCGTCGAGTGCACCGCGTTGCTCGCCGCGGTGCGCCGGGGCTGTCTCGACGCGCTGCTGCCGCCGGTCGCCCCCCTCGACGTGCTGGCCCAGCAGCTGGTCGCCGAGGTCGCCGGCGCCGGCGAATGCCGCACCGACGAGCTGTTCGCGATGGCCCGGTCCGCGGCGCCGTACGCGAGCCTCGACCGCGCGACCTTCGACAGCGTGGTCGACCTGATGAGCTCCGGCATCGTGACGGGTCGCGGGCGGCGCGGCGCGTACCTGCACCACGACGCCGTCCACGGCCGGCTGCGCCCGCGGCGCGCGGCTCGGATCACGGCGCTCACTGCCGGCGGGGCGATCCCCGAGACGGGCGACTACCGCGTCGTGCTCGACCCCGACGGGGTGACGGTCGGCTCGGTGCACGAGGACTTCGCGGTCGAGGCGAGCATCGGCGACGTCTTCCTTCTCGGCACGCACTCCTGGCGCGTCCGGCAGGTGGAGGTGGGCACGGTGCGGGTCTCGGACGCGGGTGACGCTGCGCCGACCGTGCCGTTCTGGCTCGGCGAGGCGCCGGCGCGCACTGCGGAGCTCTCCGAGGAGGTGGGCCGCCTGCGCGAGACCGTCGACGCCAGCCTGGCAACAGGCGACGCCTCGGGCGCGCGACGGGCGGTCGTGACGTCGGCCGGCGTCTCGGACCAGGTCGCGGACCAGGTGGTCGCCTACCTCGAGGCGGGCCGGGCGACGCTCGGCGCCCTGCCCACGCACCGACGCCTCGTCGTCGAGCGCTTCTTCGACGAGAGCGAGGGCACGCAGCTCGTGGTGCACTCTCCGTTCGGCGGGCGCGTGAACCGGGCCTTCGGGCTCGCGCTGCGCAAGCGCTTCTGCGTGACGTTCGACTTCGAGCTGCAGGCCGCTGCCGACGACGACACGGTCGTGCTCTCGCTCGGGCCCCAGCACAGCTTCCCGCTCTCCGACGTCGCCTCGATGGTCTCGAGCAGGACCGCCGAAGCGGTCCTCACCCAGGCGGTGCTCCTGCACCCGATGCTCCGGGCACGTTGGCGATGGAATTGCAACAGGGCGCTCGTCCTGCCGCGCAGCCGGGGCGGGCAGCGCCGTCCGATCCATCTGCAGCGCATGGAGGCCGACGACCTCCTCGCGGCGACCTGGCCCGCGCTCGCCGCGTGCCAGGAGAACACCGCGCCGGGCCCGATCCCCGTGCCGGACCACGTGCTCGTCCGCCAGACCGTGGCCGACTGCCTCAGCGAGGCGCTCGACGCCCAGGGTCTCGTGGAGCTCCTGCACGCGGTCGAGAGCGGTGCCGTCGCCGTGCGGTTCGTCGAGTCCGCCGCACCTTCGGTGCTCGCGCACGGCATCCTCACGGGCCGGCCGTACACGTTTCTCGACGGTGCGCCGCTCGAGGAACGGCGGACCCGGGCCGTGCCGCTGCGCCGCGGTCTCGGCACGGGCGAGGCGGGGCCGCTGCCGGTCGTCGCCCGCGAGCTCGCGCCGTTCCACCGCGACGCCGTCGCCGCCGTCCTCGACCAGGTCTGCCCGCGGCCGCGTGACGCGGACGAGCTCCACGATCTCCTCCTTTCGTTGGTGCGCTGCAGGCCGGTCGACGCGTGGCGGCCGTGGTACGAGATGCTGGAGGCGACGGGCCGCGCGTCGGTCGTGGGCGGTGACTGGGCGGCGACCGAGCGGCGAGCCGCCGCGTCGTCGATCGCCGACGACGACGAGTCCGCCGCCGAGTGCGCACGCGGCCACCTGGACCTGGCGGGGCCGGTCACCGTGGCAGAGCTCGTCGCGGACGAGCCGCTCCCGTCCGGAGCGCCGCGTGGCGCGCCGCTCGGCGAGGCCAGGGCGCGCACCGCGCTCGCCCGCCTCGAGGCGTCGGGCGCGGCGCTGCTGCTTCCCGACGGGAGGTGGTGCGCGCGCCACCTCCTCGTCCGGCTGTACCAGGCGAGCCGCGGGCAGCGGCGCCGCGCGGTCCAGCCGGCGAGCGTCGCCGACTTCCTGCGCGCGCTCACGCGCTGGCAGCACGCGGCTCCCGGCAGCCGCCTGGAAGGCCGCGCGGGGCTCCTCACGGTCCTCGAGCAGCTGCAGGGCATCGAGGCGCCGGCAGGCGACTGGGAGAGCGAGATCCTCGCGGCGCGCGTGAGCGGTTACGACCCTCGCTGGCTGGACGAGCTGTGCCTGGCGGGCGAGGTCGCCTGGGGCCGCCTGACGCCCCGGGCGGACGCGGACCCGTCGCAGGGCGCTGGGCCCGGGGCCAAGATCGGAGCTGGGCGCGGTACCACGACCGGGGCAGGGCGCTGTCGTGGCGGAGGTGGCGACGCCGATGGACGGGGTGCGGGCGAGCCCGCCTCTGCGGGGGGGCGGCGCGGGTCGTCCGTCCCCTCGCCCGCGACGCCGCTCGCGATCGTGCTGCGCGAGGACCTCGGGTGGCAGCTCGCCGCGGTGCGGACCGGGGACGGCCCGGTCGAGCCGGGTGGAGGGCCTGCGTCCGACGTGCTCGCGGTCCTTCGCCGGGGTGGCGCGTGCTTCCGCTCGGAGCTGGTGGCGACCTCGCGGCGGCTGCCGGTCGAGGTGGACGAGGGGCTCTGGGACCTCGTCGCCCGCGGTCTCGTGACCGCCGACGCGTTCTCGGCGGTCCGGACCCTCCTTTCCGCGCGCCAGCGCTGGCGCTCCCGGCAGCGTCGTCGCCCCGCGGGCCGCATCGGGATGATGCCCCGCCGCGCGCCGGCCGGTTCAGGGATCGGAGAAGGGCGGTGGTCGCTCCTGCCTTCTCCGTCGGAGGGAGACGGCGCCCCGGAGGGCGCGCTGGATCGGCGTCGCGCCTCGCTCGACGCGCAGGGCACGCACGGCGAGCTGCTGCGCAAGGAGGAGCTCGCAGAAGCGGTCGCAGGCCAGCTGCTCGTGCGGTGGGGGGTGGTGTCCTGGGAGCTGTGGGCGCGCGAGTCCTACCGCCTCTTCTGGCGCGACGTCGTGCGCGCGCTGCGACGGCTCGAGGCGCGCGGTCTCTGCATGGGTGGGCGTTTCGTCGCCGGGCTCTCCGGAGAGCAGTACGCGCTCGAGGAGGCGGCTCAGCTCCTCGCGCACGTGCGCGGCCGGCACGACGACGTGGCGTTCTCCCTGGCCGCGTCGGACCCGCTGAACCTGACCGGTCTCGTCGTTCCGGGCCCGCGTGTCCCGGCCACCCGCCTCCGCCACCTCGAGTACCGCGACGGCACGCTCCTCGGGGAGCGCCCTGCGGGCTGAGCCTGTGGGCCAGCCGGGCCCGGCCGGGCCGGGCTGGCCTCGGCTAGGCCGAAGCAGCAGGGTCGAGGCTCGTGGTTGCCGTCCCGGTGTCGGCGGGCTCCGCCGCGGGCGCGGATCCGAGCGCGGCCGACGCTGCGCCAGTGGCGTGGGCGGACGCTGCGCCAGTGGCGTGGGCGGACGCTGCGCCGGTGGTCCTGTCCGACGCGGTGTCGGGGGCGTCGGCGGACGCTGGGTCGGGGGTCCTGTCCGACGCTGCGCCAGTGGCGTCGGCGGACGCTGGATCGGACGTGAGATCGGGCCGCACGGAGCGAGGACCGTCCAGGTCCTCCGACGCGGGGCTCGGGGCGGCCGGCCGGGTCCCGCTCGTCTTGCTGCCGGGCGAACGGGCGACGACGCGTGAGGGACGCGGGTACTGCGGAGAGGCGGCGATCGCTTCGGCATGGCGCCGTGCCCTTTCGACTGCCGCCTCGAGCTCCTGCCACGTCTTGCCGCGCAGGACCTTCAGCCGCTTCCCCGCGATCTCACGGAGATGCGCCGACTCTTGGCGGTAGCGCTCGGCGATCCCGCCCATGACGAAGATGGTTGCCGGAGGGAGGAGCACGCCCGGGGGCGCCGGCTCGGTCGCGAGGGCGAGAAGGCGCAGCGAGGCGACCTCAGCGTCCTGCATTCGCCCGAGCGTGTCCTGGAGCTGGGTCAGGGTCTTGGCAAAGCGCACGGCGGGTTGGCCGTAGAGCGTCGACGTGAATTCGAGGGTGTAGCGGAACCGCTTCCCGCTGATCCGGACACGGTGGAAGTCGTGCGCGGACTGCGACCGGTGCGCCCGTTTCGCCGCTGAGCGCATGGCGCGGTGGCGCTGCTCGCAGAGGGGCGCTGCCGCGATCGCGGCGGCGACGCGGGCTCCGGGGAGGCGCTTGCCCGGCCCCTGGCGCGCGAGCGCGACGAGCGCAGCCGCGAGCCGCTCCCAGCGGGGGGAGTCCAGGGCGTCGAGCAGCCTCCTTCTCGCCTCCTCCCGCTCGGTCTCGAGGAGGGTCCGGAGGTGGGCGAGAGCGGTGCCGCGTCCGCCGCCTGCCCACCCCTCGGACCACCGGCCCATCTCCGCCATGTCCGCGAGCTGCACGTCGAGATCTCGCACGGCCCCGAGCTCGGCTGCGATCCACCGCAGCTCCTCGCGTAGGGCCGCGGCGCGCGACGGAAGCGCGGACGCAAAGACGTCCAACGCGGCACGGAGCCGGCGCGTAGCGACGCGCATGTCGTGGAGCTCCTCAGGGTCCTCGCCGAGGCGGGTGCCCGGCTCGTGCGAGAAGAGCTCACGGACCTGCTTGCGGATGACGGCGTAGGCGAGGTCGCCCATCGTCGCGTCGGACGGGACGTCGGTGGGCCCCAGGTCTGGAGGGCCCGGTACGGACAGGCCCGCCGCGAGCAGTCCGGCCTCGAACTTGGAGAGCGCCGCGGGGCTCATCCCGGCCGAGTCGCGCAGGTCCTCGACCACTGGCGCGAGCGTGTCGAGCCACCCCGGCGAGACCTCCACCTCCACCCGGCGAAGTCGGGCGGGCGCCTGGTGGGGCCCGACCACGATCGTGGTGTCGTCGAGCGCGACCTCCGCGACCTCGGCCCCCGCCGCTCGCAGCGAGAAGGGCTGGCGCCTCGTGCGGACTTCCAGCACCTGCACCAGCGGTCGCCGCCCCGCCACCGCGTGCACGCGTCGTCCGACGGGGCCGCTCGGTCCCAGCGCCGACAGCCCGGAGGGGAGCGACTCGGTGAGCTCGAGACGCCGCCGCAGCCCTCCGGGCTCCGCGGGGCGCGTCTCCTTCAGCGTCACCTCGACGGCGCGCCCGCGCTGGCGCGTCCGCAGCACGAAACCCGCCTGCCCGACGCGCCAGTCCGGCGTGTCGACGTAGCGGTCGACGAGGCGGCGCGACGGCTTGGCGAGGACCGTGAGGGTCGGGACGTCGGCGTAGATGCGGGACGGGAGCGCTGCGAGCCAGCGTTCGACGGGCCGCAGATCCAGTGCGTCGAATTGCCACTCGACCTCGGTGGCGTCCACGCCGGCTGGTGCGGCGGATCCGGCCGCGCCGGCCTTTGCCGCCGTCCCGTAGGGTCTCCCCGTCGTCGCGGCCACCCGGTCCTCGTCGCTCATCCGGGGCGAGGCTACTTCGGCGACCGCCGGCCACGTGGCGGCGCTGCTCGAGGGCAGGCGGGATGCACCACCGCGCGAGAGGTCCACCGGTAGGCTCCCCGCCGATGGCTCTGAGCGCGGCCACCATGCTCCTGGACAAGCCACGCGAGGCGATCGTCCGTGCGGCCGGTGGGATGGTCGTCCGTCGCACGCTCCGAGGCGAGCTGCAGGCTGCCGTCGTCCACCGACCGGAGCGGTTGGACTGGACCTTCCCCAAGGGGAAGCTCGCACGGGGCGAGACGTTGGAGGAGTGCGCGATCCGCGAGGTGGCCGAGGAGACCGGCTTCACCTGCCGCCTCGGCTCCTTCGTCGGCCACACCGAGTACCGCGACCGCAAGGATCGCATGAAGGTCGTCGCGTACTGGGTCATGGAGGTGGAGTGCGGCGAGTTCGCTCCCGGGCGCGAGGTGGACGAGCTGCGGTGGGTCGATCTCCCAGGTGCCGCGCGCCTGCTCACCTACGAGCGGGACCGCGAGCTCCTGGTCGCTCTCGAGGCCGCGGCCCGCGACCTGCTCGACGGCGCCGCGGACGCCGGCCTCGCGGACGCCGGCCTCGCGGACTCCGGCCTCGCGGACGCCGGCCTCGCGGACGCCGGCCTCGCGGACTCCGGCCTCGCGGACGCCGGCCTCCGGCAGCCGTCGCCCCCGGGCGCTCCGGGGACCCCGGACGACGGGGACGGGGACTGACGCCACCGCCCGGCGCCGGCTGCTCACCTGCCGTACCCTGGCCTGGTGTGCGGGCGGATCGCGCAGAGTGAACCGAGCCGGTACGCGCAGCGCCTCGGGGCCCTTGTCGACGGCGACCTCGACTGGCGTCCCAGCTGGAACATCGGGCCGAGCGCGCCGGTTCTCGGGGTGCGCCAGCGCCACGGTGAGCGCGTGCTCTCGTCGTACCTGTGGGGCTTGCTGCCGGGATGGTGCGACGACCCGAAGGCGGCGGCGCGCACCTTCAACGCGCGTGTGGAGTCGGTGGCGACGAGGCCGATGTATCGGCAGGCGTTCCGCCGGCGCCGCCTCCTCGTCCCGGTGGACGGCTTCTACGAATGGGCTGCAGTCCCGGGCTCCTCGCGCAAGCAGCCGTACTACTTCGAGCGCGCGGACGGCGACCCTGCCGTGCTCGCCGGGCTGTGGGAGCACTGGGCGCGCGGCGAGGACCGCCGGCGGACCGCGACCGTGCTCACCTCGATGGCGGGCCCCGACATGCCCGTGCACGACCGCCAGCCCGTGCTGCTCGAGCCGGAGGACTGGGAGCGCTGGCTCGATCCCGCGCTCGGCGACGACGAGCTGCGGCGCACGCTCCTCGAGCCGAAGGGCGGCGTCCTCGTGCACCACCCCGTGAGCGTGGAGGTGGGCTCCGTGCGGAACGACGGCCCGCACCTGGTGAGGGCCGTCGCCGCGATGCCCGGTGCCCCCAACTGAGCGCGGCGGCCCTGCGGGCGCGGGGCCAGAGGCTTCCGGTCTCGATCCTGCTCGCTCGACAGAGCGGCGGCCCTACGGGCGCGGGGCCAGAGGCGGGGGAACGCGCGAGGGGCGCGTGGCGACGTCGGGCGGCGTCGCGGCCCGGGTACGGGTGAGCGCTTCCAGCACGAGGGCGATCGCGCGGTCCAGCTGCGGGTCTCTGCCCGCCGCCCAGTCCTGCGGCGCCCTGGGCACCTCGACGTCGGGGTCGACGCCGTGGTTCTCCACGCTCCATCCGAGGTCGGTGAACCAGAACGCGTACCTCGGCTGGGTCACGCTCGTCCCGTCGACGAGCGTGTAGCGACCGTCGATCCCGATGACGCCTCCCCACGTGCGGGTGCCGACGATCGGGCCGAGGCCGAGCTGACGGAACCCTGCGGTGACGATGTCTCCGTCCGAACCGGCCTGCTCGTTGGTGACGAGGACCCGCGGGCCGCGCGGCGCGTGCGGCGGGTAGGTCGTCGGGCCGATGTGGCGGCCGACGTCCCACGCGCGCACCGTCCTGCCGAGCGTCTCGAGCACGAGCGACGAGGTGTGCCCGCCTCGATTGTCCCTCACGTCGATGACGAGCCCCTCGCGGGCGACCTCGACGCGCAGGTCCCGGTGCAGCTCCGCCCAGCCGGCCGCGACCATGTCGGGGATGTGCAGGTAGCCGACGCGGCCGTCGGTCGCGGCATGCACGTGCTCTCGGCGCCCCGCGACCCACCGCTGGTACCGCAAGGGGCGCTCGTCGCCGAGCGGCTCGACCACCACCTCGCGCGTCGAGCCGGCGGCGTCACGCACGGTCAGCTCGACCGGCTTCTCTGCGCCGCCGACGAGGTTGGCGGCCGGGCCGAAGACCGGGTCGACGGGCCTGCCGTCCACGGCCAGGATCGCGTCGCCCGGCCTGATCCCGGTCCCCGGCACGAGCAGGGGCGCCCGCGCGCCCAACACCGAGGATTCTCCGGGCAAGAGCCGCGCGACGCGCCAGGTCCCGTCCGCCCCGCGCTCCAGGTCGGCCCCGAGCAGACCGAGGGCGCGCTCTTCCTCCACGGGTCGGGGAGGCGGCGTCTCGTACGCGTGCGACGCCCCCAGCTCTCCCTGCACCTCCCACAAGAGCTCGGAGAGGTCGTCGCGCGTCGCGATCCGGTCGAGCAGCGGTCGGTAGCGCGCGATCACGTCGTCCCAGCCGACGCCGGCCATGTCGGCGACCCAGAAGTGGTCGCGCATCAGGCGCGCCGCTTCCTCGTACATCTGCGCCCACTCGCGAGGCGGGTCGATCTCGACGCGGACGCGGCTCGAGTCGATGTCGACGACGTCCGGGGAGGGCTCGTCGTGCGGAGATGTCTCCACCCGGTGGTCCGCGGGCAGCGCGCGGAGCTGCCCGCCGTCGCGTGCCACGATGGTCTTGCCGTCGCCGCTCACCTCGTAGGAGTCGAGCGCGTCGACGAGGTGGGACTCGTGGCCCTGCGCGAGGTCGAACCTGACGAGCCACGCACGACCCGGTTTCGCGCCGATCCCCGCGCGCCCTTCGCCGAGGGTGCCCTCGATGGGCTCGGACAGCCAGAGGAAGCCGTCGTGGGCGGCACGGAGGTGCACGTACCGTCCTGCGGCGACGGGGAAGGGGACGACGCGCTCGGTCAGCCCTTCGTGGTCGATCCGCACCTGGGCCGGCTCCGGACCCTCGGCTCGTTCGCGTTCGTCACGTGTCCCGTGCCCGGGGTCGTCTCCTGCGCCCGCGGCCCCGTCCCCTTGACCGCTTCCGGCCGCGGCCCCGTCGCCGTGGGCGCTTCCGGCCGCGGCCCCGTCCCCGTCGCCTGGCGTCGCGCCCTTCTCGCCGTGCGCCGGCTTCCCGTCGGGTTCCGCCGCGCCATGCCGTGGCCGCCCGTGCGGCTCGGCGTCGAACGGCGAAGGCGTCGTCGCCGCGAGCGGGGCCAGGTACGGGCGAACGCCCGCGACGAACGAGAGGTCGAAGACGAACGCGTCGTACAAGGGGTCGAACGCCCTGGTCGAGAGGAAGGCGAGGTACTTGCCGTCGGTGCTGAACGCCGGCTCGTCGTCGACGAAGCGCAGCGGGGTGACCTCGGCGATCTCCCCCGTGGCGACCTCGGCGAGCTTGATGTGCCGGAGCGGGTCCGGGCCCGCTTCCGACCAGGCGAGGTAGCGCGAATCGGGTGAGAAGGTGAGGCCGCTCGCGTCGCCGTGGGCCGAGGAGGACACCGTGCGCAGCTCGCCGTCGTCGAGGCGGACGAGCACGACGCGCCCGTCGTGCGTCGCGACCGCCGCGTGCGCGGCGTCGGGGGAGACGGCGAGGTCGAGCACCCTGCCGAGCGCGCCCGCGCCGATGCGGCGGCGCTCTTCTGGGAGCGGGCCGTGCGCCGGCACGATCTCGATCGCGTCGTCCCCGTCTGCGTCGGTGACGAACATGACCTTCGCCGACTCTCCCGCTCCGACCGCGGACGGAAGGCGCGCTCGCACCCCGTCACCGCCGCCGAGCCGCCGCGCAGGCCCCTTCTCGTGGGTGAGCCAGTGGACCTCGCCGCGCGCCTCGACGGCGCTCGCCCGGCCGTCGTGGTCCGGCGCGTGCTCGCCGAGGACCTCGGCCGCCCTGAGCGGGCGCACGAGGCGGCCGCTCCTCGGCGCGCCCAGCGCGATCTCGATCGGCGTCGGAGTGGCGTCCGGCGTCAGCTCGTCGATGCGGTAGAGCTCGCCGGCGCACTGGTAGACGACGACCCGCCCGTCGCTCGACGCGGCGCGCGCGTAGAAGTCGGCGTGGTCGCTGTGACGCCGGAGGTCGGAGCCCTCGGGGAGCGCGGAGTAGACGTTGCCGTAGCCCTCGTGGTCCGAGACGAACGCGATCCGCCCGCCCACGAACATCGGGTCCTCGAGCTGGCCCTGGAGGTGGTCCAGGTACCGCACGAACGCGCCGCTGCCGTCGCGGTCGATCCACAGCGCGGCGGCCGTCCCTCCCCGGTAGCGCTTCCACGCCGCCCCGCGGCGCAGGCTCTGGTTCACGCCGAGGACGGCGGAGCCGCCGGGCCCGGTGGTGAGCCCGCTGATCGGGCCGTAGGGGAGGCGCTGGAGCCCCGATCCGTCGACGGCCACCGAGTACGCCCACGTCCCGCTGCGGAAGGGCTCGCCGGCCGAGGAGACGAAGAGCACCCTCCCGTCGGGCGTCCAGCCGAGGGGGCGGGTCCAGTCGTCGCCGAGGTAGGTGAGCCGCCGGGCCTCCTCGCCCGCGGTCGACACGAGGTACACCTCCGGCCGGCCGTCCCGGTGGCTCGCGTACGCGACCCACGCCCCGTCGGGCGACAGGGCCGTGTGCGACGCCGGGGCGCGGTCCGCGGTGAGCCGGCGGGCGGTGCCGCCGGTGGCGGGCGCCAGCCAGACGTCGTCGTCCGCCACGAACGAGAGGAGCTCGCCGCGGACGCTCGGGAACCGGAGGTAGCAGAGCTCGGTCACGGTGTGCGACGGTACCGGACCGGCAGGATGCGGACGCACCGCGCACGGGGGGGCCGGCGGACCGGCTCGTATGGTGGTGCACGCGAAGCGGACGCACCGCGCACGGGGGGGAGGGCTCGAATGGACATCGGCGCGCACGTCGCGGCGCTCGATCGAGAAGGCCGGATGCTCGTGGCCACCGCGCGGCGCACGGACCTGGGGTTGCCGGTCCCGACGTGCCCGGGCTGGCGGCTCGCAGACGTGCTGGCGCACGTCGGGTTCGTGCATCGGTGGGCGACGCATTACGTGCGGACAGCGGTCGTCGACATGGTGGACGAGCCCGACGAGGCGACGATCCTGGAGATCGCACCCCCCGGGTCGGAGCGGTGCGACTGGGTGGCGCAAGGACTCGCTGCGCTCGTGACCGCGCTGCGCGCCGCACCGGGAGACCTCACCTGCTGGACCTTCCTCCCTGCCGTCTCGCCGCTCGCCATGTGGGCCCGGCGCCAGGCGCACGAGACGACGGTCCACCGGGTGGACGTCGAGCTGGCCGCCGGCGTGTCGCCGAGCCCGGTGGAACCGAAGCTGGCCGCGGACGGGATCGACGAGCTGCTGTCCGCCTTCTTCGGCCGCCCGGCGCGACGGCTGGCCGGGGTGCCAGGGGGAGGGGTCACGATCGGGCTCGACGCCGTCGACACGGCCGGCACGTTCGACACGGGCGACGGG